>JAFATF010000462.1 GCA_019244045.1 Acidobacteriota bacterium | reverse complement strand
TGTTCCTCTCGGTGCTTGCATCGCAAGCTCAGCCCATCCGTGAGCATACTTTCCCTAACTATTCAAGAAGCTGTAAACCTCCGAGATTCGCACATCTCCCGCCTGCCCACCCTGCAATATCTTCAATCATTGGAACAAACGCCGATTAACGCATCACACCCAACATGGTTCGCTTAACTGAGAGACATGGCGCGCACGTCCGCTGCGGGGGTAGGGAGGCGGTCACGTGCGTTGACATAGAACTTGACGGGAACGTCCGGAACTGCCATTGCCGACGTACAGGATGTCGTGGGGTCCACTTGTACGTCGCGAATGATCCCCTGCACAGCAAAAAGAATGCCTCAGCGGGGCCTGCCGGACATTTTAAGGAAGTAAAAGTGGTACCGTCGATTTTGTCGTTATTGCCGGGCCAAACCGCCGCGCGATATTAAGTGTCCTGGTCTCATCAGAGGTGGCTCGAGCCGATGTTCCAAAGGAATCGGATGGCATCTCGAAGGCTTTGGTATGGCACGTGCCTGACGCTGTGGCAGAAGATTGAGGGCCGCTCTTTCGCGTGAGGTACCGCCGCGGACGGCGACGCATTGCTCCGATGCGGTGGATTGCCTTGATGCCAAGCGAGTAAGCCGAGCTGACGGTAACGGCGCCTCAAAATCTTGAATCTAGGAGAGGGTTAAACAATCACGAGGGTTGACAAGGGGAGCCACGATCCCCTTCAGGCTCGTCTTCAGAGGAGATCGCATTGAACTGGAACCAATCGATTCGGCAGACCCACCGCTGGCTGTCCGTGGTGTTTACTGTTGCCATCATCGTAAACGGCGTCGCCGTGACACAGAAGAAGTACACGAACTCGCTGGGCCTCGTGGCGGTGCTCCCGCTGGCCTTGCAGTTTTTCACGGGTCTGTACTTGTTCGTGCTGCCGTATGTAAGCAGGTGGCGCAGCAAGCAAGGCACCCACTGAACGCACGCTGACGTTATATGCATTTGGCGATTCCAGGGGATGTCCCCGGCGGGAGCGAAAATCTCACTGCTCGCGATACTTCTTCGCACATGGTACGCACGTCTTGGATAAGGGAGCGAAATTCGGTGTTCTTGCCGATGCATTGGTGCTCCGCAGATCCTTGGTGCGAAAAAACGAGGGCGATCGCAGGCAAGGCCGCGCCTGCCGTTCCGGGCAGCAAGACCCGCATCTGTCGGAGCAACAATGATCCAGCCGTGCCCTCGAGAGTTTCAACGTCTGCAATGGTGTTGAGATCAAGCTTTTCCTCGGAGAACCGGCAACTCCGCTCCTGATCCGATCCACGGCGTCATAAAGTCTTGCCGAGAAAAGCCCGCGAGAGTGCCACGGCCGCTGCGTGGCGTCGAAGGCACTCTTTCTCGATGGTCTGACTGTTCCCCTGGCAGTTAGTTATCCTACGGGCGGAATAGAGATCGAGATTTTGCATGCGCTTACCAGAGCTCAGCCAGAAAGGCCCGACCCAGGACGGTTACGGCTCTACCCGGAATTTTAAGCCTGAATTGGTGCGGCCAAATTACCCACGAGCTGGCGCGTATTTTGCCGGGTACTCTTCATGTGTAGAAGCGCTTCGGCGGCGGCGGTTGCAGGTCACGCTGAGCACAGCTAAAGTATGTGGGAGACTGGAGCTGTATATGAAAGAACCCATCCGGGAAGAATCTGCCTCTGGCGTACTCGATGCGAGGGTCAACGAACTCGGCGACTGGCGCGGGAAGATGCTCACGAAGGTGCGTGAAATCATACGCGAGGCAGATCCTGAGATCGTCGAAGAGTGGAAGTGGGTCAAGCCGACATCGCCGGGGACTCCCGTTTTTTCCCACGGCGGCATTATCTGCACTGCAGAGACATACAAGAATGTCGTCAAGATGACATTTGCCAAGGGAGCTTCACTGAGAGACCCTTCAAAGCTTTTCAACTCCAGCCTTGAGGGCAATGTCAGACGCGCGATCGACATTCACGAATGCGATAAGCTCGATGAGGCGGCCTTAAAGGATCTTATCCGAGCTGCAGTGGCGCTCAATCTCCAGGGCAGGGACAAGTCGACGCCCCGGCGCAGGAGCAGCAAGCGCGCCGACTAGCTTTAATCGCAGTTTCCGCTATCCGCTCCTCATCGGGCGTAGCGCTGGCACAAGGCTCATCGCCAGGCACTCAGGGCCGAGATCCCGAGTCGCCGCCAAGGCTACCGGAACAGGAACCACATACGACCTATGTTGCCAGCGCCGCCTTTCGGCGCCGCAGCTGTTCGAACCCTTGGAAACTCTCGACGCAGCGATTCCTGAACCCACCACGTCGACTAGACGACTCATCCTTTACTAACGTCCCCCGCATTGAACCAAGCGTTCGTACCACTCGATCGCGACGAACTGAGCGTGTTAGGGTATGCACTACGCGTGAGAACCGAACCCGCATTATTGCCTCTACCCGGCACCGTTTTGCTAGGGGCAAATCGTGCACCCTCGACATGCTAAAGTGGATTGAGCAGCAATGATTGAACAGCGGCTCATTCTCATCAACCTGCTGATCAAGCTAGGCGTCGCCGCAGCTGTCGCCAGTACCCTGGTGCGTTCGGTCGAATTTAAGAAGCTGCTGTTTCGTGAAGAACGTACTGTTCAACAGAAGATATACCTCTCACTCTGGGTGGGAATACCGCTCGCCCTGGGTGTCTGGATCCGCTTCAGCGCACGTAGCTTTTTAGCGGGGGATCTGTCGTTGGAGACCGCAATCCTGCTCGGGGTTGTTGGCGGGCGGCTGTGCGGAATCCTGGGGGGCACGCTGGTTGGGCTGCCGGCTGCCTTGCACGGCGAGTGGGCCAGCCTGCCTTTCACCGTGCTGTGCGGATTTGTAGCGGGGCAATTGCGCAGCTTTGTCGCTGACAGGGAAGAGATCTGGTCGTTCTCACCTTTTATTGACCTGAGCATCTATCGCTGGATTCGCAGAAATTTTCCCAAACCACGCCTGTTCGACTGGCAGATTGTATTCTTCCTCACCATTGTCGGCCTACGCTTCGTGCATACCGAGCTCTATCGCTTTTTCCCGGATGCGACCTACGCTCTGGAAAGCCCGACTTGGTGGGTCGAAGTGCTCATCTACTTGACGTCTCTGGTGGTCGTCGGTACGGAGCTGAAAATCTGGCAGGGAGTACGCATGCAGATTAAGCTCGAAGAACAGGAGAGGATGTTGCTGCACGCACGCATGGAAGCGCTGCAAAATCAAATTAACCCGCACTTCCTTTTTAATACTCTGAACTCGGTTTCTTCGCTGGTCCGCTTCGATCCCGATACTGCGCGCGAATTGATTCTCAAACTGGCCAACATCTTGCGCCGTCTGCTGCATAGTTCCGATGCCTTTGTGCCTTTGCGGGATGAACTTGCTTTTGTGGATGACTATCTCGATATTGAAATCGTGCGCTTCGGGCGCGAGAAGCTGCAGGTCATCAAAGACCTGGACCCGGCTTCGCTCGATGTTATGGTCCCCAGCATGCTCTTGCAGCCCTTGATAGAGAACTCGATTAAACACGGGCTGTCCTCCAAGGTAGAGGGCGGCAGTGTTTTTCTGCGCAGCCGGGTGCATGACTCTTCGCTGGTGATCGAAGTGGAAGACGACGGGGTCGGTATGGGAGCAGTGCAACTTCTGGAACGGCCGTCAGGACTGGGGGGTAGCGGCATCGGCATGGCCAACGTCGCCGGGCGACTCAAGGTGCTCTATGGCGACACAGCCCGCATGCACATCGACAGCCATGAAGGACGCGGCACTCTGGTTCGCCTGCGCTTGCCCATTCTGCCTACCGAAGGCTCGATTCCCGCGCCCGCTACGAAGCCAGTACTCGCCGATAGAACCGTTCATATTGGGGAATGATTTTGGTGGTGCAAAAACGTGCCTGCGCGGCGCAACGAGCCGCTCTTGCCATTTGTCGCAGCTGGCTCTCGTTATTTAAGAGTTCGATGGCGTAGCGAGCCATCGTGTCCACATCGCCCACGTTCGCCAGGAAACCGTTTTTTCCATGCTCGACCACCTCGGGCACCCCACCCACATTGGTGGCGATGGGCACCACTTCGCACGCCATGGCCTCAAGCGCTGCTAATCCGAACGATTCCAGCTGGCTGGGCAGAAGCATGACATCGGCGATTGCCAATTTCTCGTTCACACGGTCCTGTTTGCCCAGAAAAACAACATCATCGTGAATACCCTTTTGTACCGCCAGCCATTCGGCCTGCGAGCGATCTGGCCCGTCGCCAATGAGCAGTAGCTTCGACCTAAGCTGCTTGTGGACCCGCTCGAAGATTTCGATCACATCAGTGAGTCGCTTCACTGGCCGAAAGTTGGACAGGTGAACAAGAATCTTTTCGTCCGGACGCGCGTATTCGAGACGCCGCTCTTGAGAGCCTTGGTCACGACAATAAGTATCGCAATTGACGAAGTTGTAGATGACTTCAATGAGGTTGGCGATATCGAATTCGCGCAGCGTGCGGTCGCGCAGGTAACTGGAGATGGCTGTTACCCCATCGCTCTGCTCAATGGAAAAGCGCGTGATCGGAAGGTAGGAGCGGTCGAGTCCTACCAGCGTGATGTCGGTGCCATGCAGCGTTGTCACAAACGGCAGGCGACGCCCCCGGGGCTTGGCCGCAAGCATCTGCTTTGCCAGCATGGCGCTGACCGAATGAGGAATGGCATAGTGCACGTGCAGCAGATCAAGGTCATAGAGTTCGGCGACTTCGGCCATGCGTGTTGCCAACGCCAGATCGTAGGGCGGATAGTCAAAGAGTGGATAGCGCGAGACCTCAACCTCGTGATAATGGATATTGGGTTGGGGCGCGGTCAGGCGAATCGGTTGTGAGTAGGAAATAAAGTGAATCTGGTGGCCGCGCTGCGCCAACTCCAGTCCTAATTCGGTTGCTACCACGCCGCTGCCACCGTATGTCGGATAGCATGTGATCCCAAGCTTCATCCCCGTTCTTCACCACCCCTGCGGATTCGATGGACCAGTGCCCACGAAGATTCAGATTTTGCCCGAGGTTAACTGGCGGGCGATGAGTGCGGGGGGCCGGCGATACCTACCGGATCACGCTTGTCGAGGAAATGCTGCAGGCGTTCCTGCACATCCGGGGCGAGTCCCACAAATTCCAGTCCCATGCCAACTGCCGGATCTGAAGTTCGTACGAGGGCCGTGGTATTAATGCGTTGCTGTTCCATCCAGAATTCCACCTGGATGTTGGTGCCAATCGGAAAGGGGGTGAGGGTTTCGATGTAGCAGCCGGAGCCGCTGATGTCGGTAGCGTTGACGCGGATTGGAACCCTGGTGCGCTCATCGCGCAGCTCAAGGGGAAAGCTCATCTTATGCCGCTGTCGACCACGACGGTTGCTACCTATTCCGGTTGCAGCCCCTGCAGCAGGCGGCCGCATCAATATATCTTTCCAGGGGCACTCCTGGCCTTCCACTAACTGCAACCCTGCCCTCGTCTTCAGAATTCCTCCCGCGTCGAGCACCCAGATGACACGACAGCGGGCCTTCTTTTGTTGATATTGAATTCCAATAATGTCGCCCGGCTTCAGCGTAGCGTCAATGCCCGAGATCAGCGCGCCCTGACTGCTGATATTGTTGGCCTTGGCTAATTGTGTGAAGGGTTTGCCGGCAGCGTCGATTCCCCAGGCACGGATGGAGAGGTCGCTGTCGACGCGGGGCTCGGGCCGTGGCTCAACCATAATGAACGGCTTATTGCCAAACAAGCGCCGTTTCTGAGGGATTATTCAACCACGAACTGGCGCTAAATCCTACAAAACAATCATGGGGTGTCACTTACCGAGGTACCCCCGAAATTTCAGTCGGGACACTCAGGCCAAGGGCTCGTTGCAGCCGTAGATGACGGTCAGAGCTCGCCATAGGAAATCAGCTGAATCCCGCGCCGCTCAATGGCTTCGCGCGCCGCTGCCGATGTAAATACCTCAAGTTCAGTCTCGCGGGATTCACGCAAGCGCGTGCTCACCAGCGCCAAGTCGCGGTCGTTGTACCCAGGATGGCAGATAAATTCCCACGTGCCCTCCGGAATGGCATCCACCATAAGCCTGAATAGCTCTAGGTCGAGCGCTCCGGTTGCGATTACGCCGAAGCTTCCATCCGGGGCGCGCATGCCGAAGTCAGCGATGGTGCGGCGAAAAGAGGAGGCAAAAGCAGAGAGAACCTTTACCTCGATAAGACGTTTCCAGAGCCTCGGCCGCTGGCTGAGATTGCCTAAGGAAGCAGGAAGGCGCGGGCCAAAGGGATTGCGAAGCGCAACGATTCCGCTCGCCTTCGCAGCACGCAACAGCGGGCGCAGCACAGCGGGGAAGATGTGGGTGTGCTTGTGGGTGTCAAAATGCGTGACCCGGATGCCATGCTCTTGCAGGCAGCGGATTTGTGCCGTGGCTTCGGCTTGCACGTGTTCTGGATCCAGCCGGCCCATCATCGCGTGCAGCGCGAAGCTGCTAAGCTTGGGGCGAAAACAAGCCGCGTTCGTACCCTCGTGTTTCACCAGGCTGAAAATATGTTTGGGGTCCAAAACTGGCGTGCCGTCGACCAGCACGATATGGCAGCCCACGCTCAGCCCGGGATAGGCTGTGCTCAGCGCGGCAGCCCGCGGGCTGCCCGGAGCCTGGGCCATGAGCGTCGCCGAGGTGACGATGCCCCGACGATGGGAGTCAAGTATGCCTCGGTTAATCCCGTTCGTCAGGCCGAAATCGTCGGCGTTGATGATGAGCCGGCGCACCGAGGCAGTGTAGCAGGATGGCTCCGCGATTGCGGCACAACGATAGACTGGCTGTTTGCGCAGAATGCCGGATGCATGATGGGCGAGCCAGACATGCTTCGCAAAGTTGGTTGCGGCTGAGCAACAATGAAAGGAGACCAGCGAGACGTCGACTTAAATTTTTAGCGGTTCGAACAAGATGAGCACTCTGCCGAGGTAAGCGGCACCAGCTTTGGGCTCCCCTTACATTCACTCACTTGGGTATTAGAATACAAGTCGAAATCCCATTTGCGCTGCGAACGGAACGCCGACGGTTGTTCCCGGCCCAAAGAAATCCCCCAGCGCACCCGCAGGCACACGTAACTGGTTCACGTTCGTAATGGGAGTTGTCTGTGTGCAAGTCGAATTCAAACAAAATGCCGTGGCGTTGCGCAGATTGTCCACCGGCATGGGCAGCGCGGCAATATTCGTGACGTAGTTGTTTCCCGGATTGCTTCGGTTGAGAAGATTGAAAAATTCCATGAATGGCATGAGCGAAACACTCTCCCTCAGCCGGATCGGTCGGCTGACGCGCAGGTCAACTTGGATGTAAGGGGTTCCCCGAAAGCCATCGAGCGTCGTCTGTACTCCGTTGATTAGCGCGCGGTCGTCGACACTGTCTCCCACTCCATTCACGTCCACCGGTGTGGTCATGGTGAACGGTCGGGCGCTCTCCGCCTGTGTAAGCGTCGTAATCTCAAATCCAGCAGGCACATGTAATGTGCCCGCCAGGACAAAGCGATGGCGAACGTCTTCGCCGGCCGGGCCGTAATCTCCCCGGGCGAAAGGCTTCAGGGGATTGCACACGCCGTTTACATAGTCGAATAGCTCGCCGAGGACGCAGCCCCACGTTTTTGCGCTGGAAAGCGTGTAGTTTGCGCTCACATTGAGTATATGCGCTACGTTGCCCTGCAGGTGGATCATCAGTGCGTTGTAGCTGGAGCGATTGTCGCTGCGAAAAACTGACATGTCGGGAACGTGGCTGCGCTGCGAGGCAATGTCGGGAGCAAACAGCGGCGAACGGAACGTGTATCCGGCGTGGTACTGGTAGGCACGGTAAGCGTGTACGCCCTGTTCATGAACAAAGTCGGCGCTCAACGACCATTCGCGCTTCCAGGCGTGCTGGACCCCGGCGGTTACGTGCAACGCGTAAGGTGTGTGGTAATTCGGGTCAATGACTGCGCCCGAACCTCCTAGTGTCGCTCCCGGCAGACAGCCCGAATCGCCGGGATGCACGCAGGGTAGCGGCGGAGTATTTACCGCACGCAATGCAGTGACCCAGCCATTCTGCGCAAGATCATCGTAGAAAGTACCCACTCCCGCACGAACTACGGTCCTAGCAGTTTTCCCGAAGGCGTAAGCAACGCCCAACCGGGGCGCGAACCCAAATCGGTACTCATGTGGAGCACCGTTGACCAGTGCGATGTCCAAAGCCTTGAGCGTGAGGAGCGCGGGATTAGCCGATTGGCTGCGGCCAGATGCGGTGAACAAGCCAAACGTCGTGTCGTACCGCAAACCGTAGCTAATGGTAACCTTCGAGTTTACCCGCCAGGAATCTTCCCAATACAGTCCTAGCCGTTGAAGGTTCTGCGCAAAGCTGCCGTTCGCAGCCGGGCTGAACGTACAGGTAATGCCGGAAGAGGGGGATGGCGGTGTGCTGCACCCGGAATTGAAGTAAAACTGCGTGGGGTTTTGCAAGTAATAGCTAGGATCGTTAGGAAAGACGATCAGGGTCTCGGCTGTACCGGAAAGCGCACCGCTGAGGACCGGCTCGTGGATGAGGCTGAATCCGAGCCTTGGAGTGTGGCTGCCGGAGGCGTGGCTCAGATCGTAGCGAAACTGGTACTTGTCCTGATTACGCAATACCGGAAAGGCGGTGATGGGAGTAATAAACTGGTTGTCGCCAAACGTCTCAAAACCCGAAGTCGTGCGGAAGGTTGAGCTAAATGGGAAAGCGAGAGCGGATCCCAAATTCGCGTTGCGGGTCTCGGTGTGATGCAAACCGCTTGCCCCAAAGGTGAACGAGCCCAACCATCTTGGGCTGAAGGTGTACTGGTCATTAAGAGCAACATTAAAATAATTCGACCGGGATGTTGCTCCAGTCGATGGCAAAGCTGCTTGCTCAACTAGATCATTCTGAGTGGTATAGCGGTCGATCGCCGCTCGCAGGAACCACTGGGAGCGCGGTGACTCGGCCCAATCAAGGCGGGTGCTGGCAAGCAGATCGCGAAATGGAACAGGCACGTTCGCAGGCACGGGAATGGAATGAACACCGGGAGTGAGTCCCATGGTCGCCAAAGACGCGAGCGCATTGAACTGCGCGATAGCGGCTGGGCTGTATGCGATGCTGGCATCCTCGTGGACATATTCGAGAGATGAAAAGAACCACAGGTTGTCGCGTCTGATCGGGCCTCCCACCGTGCCGATGTAATTCTGGCGAGAGAAGGGTTGCTTAGGTTGGGGAGAAGGGTTGTCGATAGGAGAGCGGGCATTTAAGGCAGCAGCCCGCTCGTAAAAGGCCCCACTACCGTGCCATTCGTTCGTTCCCCGCCTAGTCATGATGACCACTGAGCCCGCGGTGGTGCGCGAGGTATCGGCATCCTCCTGCGCTGTTCGCACGGCAAACTCCTGTATGGCATCGGGTGAGATGTTTTGTAGAAAGCCGCCGATGTAATCGTCCGAGTTGTCGACCCCATCGACCGAGAGTTCCACATTCAACCCAGAACTGCCGCCAAATGAAACGGCAGTGATTCGGGCTTTGGTGGGATCGGAAGGCTCGACCGGTTCCGTGCCGGGCACGAGATACGCGATGTTGGCAAACGTGCGATGCGCCAGCGGGTAGGCGGCGAGATCTGGTGTCGTGACCACTCCTTCCTGCACCGGCGAAGAGGTGTTCAGCGGCTGCAGTGTTATCGAAGAAGCTCCGGCATGAACAGTGACGGTTTCCTTTACCGTAACGGGCTGCAACGTAACCCGCGTCTCCTGGACGGAACTGACGCGCACCCTTAGATTTGACTGAGCGTCTGCAAAGCCATTGGAAGTGACCGTCAGTTGATAGAGACCTGGGCTCAAACCGTTTATCTGAAACTGTCCTTGCGAGTCGGTATCTACCCGATGCTCTTCGAGAGAGCCTACGCGCTGCACCAGGATATGCGCAGCCCCGATGCGTGCTCCGCTTGTGTCCTTAACCGTGCCGTGCAGCGCCCCCCACGGACTCTGGGCATGCATCAACAAAGAAAGAAAGGCGGAAAGAAGAAACAAACACGCTAGCACGGCACGCATGAGAATTCCTTCGCTCCTGAGGAACAGAATATCGCGACGTGCCACATTTTACCCCGATGGTGGACCAACTGGAGAAGTGCCCGGGTGGCCAGGATTAAAGCAGCAAGATAGTCTGCGGGTGCTGCCACTCAGGCGGGGGCAATCTCTGGTTGACATTTGAGATCGGTTTGAGGGGCGTGTTCGATTGTCCCTGGCTTGAACCGGCGGTTCTCGGAAACAGATCGGCGCCTGAGGGTAGTTATCTGATCACTTTTTCTGATTACTGGGCAACAATGAACAGCCCAAGGCACTTCTTCCCGGGCGGCACAAAGAGCTGGTACTCAATAGCCTCAGAATAATACAGCGTAAACAGCGAACCGGCGTAGAGGACATTCTTCCGGACAATCCCGCTCCTCTGGGAATATCCGGCGCGTTGGCGGCGGGGCACGGTTGAAGAGCGGGTGTATCATCTATTGGCGCTGAACTTTGCTAGAGTAGTGCGATTGCGGAGGACTGATAAGGCCATGTTCAACACATCTACGAAAGGGCCGGAGGGCGCTGGGCGCTCTCTTCAGAGCCGAAAATATTTCAAATTCCAACTCAGCGGGTGGACAGACTTCGATCCGATGGACAAACAATTTTCCGAGATCTCGGCAGCCATCGAAAAGGGTGGGGGACTAGTTAGCTCCGTTGAAGTATTAGAGGTTCAGGACGATGTATCTCGAATCAAAGACAAGGAAGTAGCGGAAGCCTTCCAGAACATACTTGCAGCGAATCGCGTCCTAGTAAACGTTGACAAGCTGCCTAAGAAGCTGGTCGAAGACCTGCGCTCCGTCTTAAACGACCGCGGCACGGGGGAGGCGAAAAGGCCTGTGAGTTCCACGTCGCCGCAAGCGGCACCCGCCCTGAAACAGGCTTCCTGAATTGGCGGTAGAACGCGGCACAGCCGGCCTCGTCAGAATTGCCGTTGACTGCGTTGACGGTGCCTGTTCAGCCATTCAGTGGCACGAAGTTGGGCTTGATACACCTGCTCAGGTGTCATGCTGGCTGCTAACTGCGACTGCGCACTGCTGCTGCGAGCATCGCCCGCAGATGCAGCTAAAAGTTGCCACATGTAGGCCGTAGTCTTGTCTGCGGGAACGCCTATGCCGTTCGCATACATCTGGCCCAGATTCCAACGTATGCGAGCAATAACAGGCGTGTCGATCTCCCGCGTGAGCTCCCGCAGCAAGCTCTCGGCTTGAGGCTTGCCGTTGGCGACCGCCAAGGTTAGCCAGGTGTAGGCAGTCACGGCATCGGCAGGAACGCCCCGTCCCAACGCGTAGGCGGCTCCCAGCTGGAACTGCGCATTAGCATCACCTTTGAGGGCAGCTTGCCCGAATCCTTTCATGTCCTCGGCAAGGTCTAGCCTTACGCCTCGCTTCCTCAGAACGATGATCCGCGACGGCTTCCGTGCCGCGCTCTGCGGCAGCAGGTCACGATCGGAAACATGGCCAGCATTCGAGGACGTTGGCTGAGCATTTGCCGCCGAAAATTGTGGGGTTGTGCCCTGGAGACTTGCCTTGTTTGCCGCGGCGGCATGCGTGAATTGCCGCGCCCAGGGGATGACCGAGACCTTCCGCTTGGCCATGGCATAGTATGCGGATGCGATGCCGATAACGATTACGAGCACCGCAATCAAAGCTGCGGGAGGGACGCGGTGCAGTCGAGAGTCGTTCGGCTCACTCCAGCGCTGGGAGTTCGCGCGCAACAGGTCCAGCACCTCATCGCCGGCGCTTACGGCCATTGGTGCTGCCGCAAGTGGTCCTTCTTGCTCCGCGGCGTCGGTTCCGTGCTGCGGAGTCCTGAGTGGCTCGTCTTGGCCTCCCAGGTCGCTGTTCAATGCGAGACCCGGCGCTGCTGCCGTTTGACGCATGGGGTCATGCTGGTCGTCGGCGGGCACGGTCTCATCCGTCTCACATCTGCTTTCCCGTGCAACCGGCTGTTGTACCTCGAGCCTCGTTTCCGGAGCGCTGATCTGTTCTGGCGGTTGCAATCTACGCAGCGTGACCTGCCGCGCACAGCCCACCGGCTGGCGGAGAGAAACGGAAATTCCCAAAGCAGCGAGCTCCTCAAAACCCTGCAGTAGCGCCTGCGCAAGGTCCGGCTCTTGCACATCTATCGCCGCTGCCAGTTCCCCGACTGTTCCCGACCAGGCGAGTCGTGTATTCCCAAACCACTGGATCATGCGAGCTGTCATGGCTGCCCTGTTCATGCATTCACCCCGCAGTTCTGCAAGCTGGCTGGTCGGGTTGTCGGCAGCAGGAAACATGTCCTATTCCTGGTCGCGGAAGATAGGCGGCTCGGCACCGCTGGATGCTGCCTGACCCTTCGTTGGCACGAACGCTGCCAACGAGAGTATTTCTGCGAGAGGCTTCCTTTGC
>JAFATF010000411.1 GCA_019244045.1 Acidobacteriota bacterium | reverse complement strand
GGTGGGGAGATCGTGATCGAGAGCGGCAACTTACCTATAGCCATAGCATAGTTGTCACCGCGAAATTCATTAAGCGCAATATTTACCTGCACCTGAACCGTCCAGATACAAACGGTCGAAGGCGTGGCTCTAAGCCCTACGGAGGAGGGCTATTAGGGTACTACGTGCGTTCGCCAAACGATTAGGCGCCCCCGGAAAAATTCAATTAGAAAATCAACCTCGCTGCGACCTGGCCGATACGTGGCGTGGGACCGCGAAAAGTTCCAGTCGTGGTGATCTGCCCGAAAATCGGACTATTGATGTTCGTGGCGTTGTTGCCCGCACTTCCTGTCGGCTGAGCGAACTCGGGGTGGTTCAAAGCGTTAAAGTATTCCATGCGAAATTCCAGGCTCACGCGTTCGGTAATGGCCGTAGTTTTTGCAACGGCAAAATCTAGATTCGTCAACCCCGGCCCGCGCAGCGAGTTGCGATGCAACCCATAAGTACGATCTTTGGGGTTGTTCACCGGATCAAGGGATGGGAAACATGGTTTGGGCGTTCCGCCATCAAAGTACGCGCTGTTCTCGAGAGGAATGTTGGAGAAGCTGTTGGGGTTGAAATAAAAGTTGCCGGTCACGGGAGTGGTGGTGATCTGGCAAGTGCCGGTCGCGCTGATGCCGTAAGTAATTTCGTTAATGGTGCGCTGATGATCTGGATTAAAGAGCTGAATGGGAGCTACGACGGCCGCATTGGTCAGATAAGGATCCCCGGCTCCGGATGTTCCAGGGTTTAGAGGATCGCTGCCCCCGGGCAAGGCCGCTCCGATATCAAACGGAAATCCTGTGCGCCAGGTGAGGATCGGATAAACGCTCCAGCCTTTGGTCAGCCGCTTGGGCCCGCCGCTCCAAACCCGCTCAAAGGGAAGATCCCAACCGCCGCTAAAACTGACGCGCTGGCGCACATCGCTATCGCTGGAGGCGTAGTAAAGCTGCGGCTCGTAGGCAGGTACAATCGAGTTGCGCTGGCGGAAGCCGGAGGCATCGTCGAGATTATGCGAATAGGTGTAAGCGAATGTGTAATAGACCGCTCCCAGCTTGGAGTTCTTCGGCTGTCTGGTCAGACTGGCTTCCAGACCATTGTAGTTGGCATTAGCAACATTCTGGAATTCGGGAAGCTGACCAAAGCACAATATCCCGCTGATCGTTCCACAGGTGCTGTTGCCGGGCATCTGATCTAGCACTCGCGTGGTAGTTCCCAAGATCATGGGATTGATATCTCGCAGCGAAGTCAGGCCATGTGATGAGCTGCCAACATAATTCAGTTCCAGAACTGTGTTGTAAAACAGATTTCGTTGCACGCTCAGGTTGTAGTCGTAATTGTAGGGCGTGCGCAGATGTGGATCGACGACGTAGACGAAGCCGCTGCTGTTGATCGGCACGAATGGCACAAAAGAGATATTGGCGGACGGGGGCTTCGATGGGAAAGGGTTAGGCACGCCCGCCGCCACGAATGGCTGGTTCATATAGTTTAGCGGTCCTGCTCCCGGCCCGACCGTACTGAAGAACAACCCCGCAGAGCCCACGAAGGGTGCTTGGCCGTTGAACTGCAGATTATCCTCTGCTTTAAGTATGTCATAAAACATGCCAAAACCGCCGCGGACACTGGTCTTTCCGCTGCTTGTAGGATCCCAGGCGAAACCGAAACGGGGTGCGAAGTTCGTCTTGTCTGGAAAATTGGCGCCGGTGGGCGCTCCCGGATCTCCCGGAAAAACCAATCCCGTGGGCGCATTTATGAACCGGCGTGACTGGTCTCCTGGAATAATCGAAAAGGTGCGGCCTTCTGTGTCACGCTTAGGGGTGCTGTATTCGTAGCGCAGTCCAACTGTGAGAATCAGGTTTTTACGCGCGTGCCATTCATCCTGGCCAAACACATAAGTATTCTTTTGCCGGATGTTGGAAGGCGCCTTGGCGCCTTGTAAGTAGTTAAACGGGATGCCTAGTAAAAAATCGGCATAGGAGTTCCCTGAGCCGATCCCGCCTGACCCAAAGTAATCATATTCCCCGTTAATGATGTAATCGTAGGCAAGGTTCTCCTGATAAGGAGTGAACCCTGCACCTAATTTCCAGGTGTGGTTTCCACGATTCCAAGTGAGGGCGTCCGTCCAGGAGAAGGTGTTCTCCACGTAGCGCGTTGGGCCATTCTCGCTGTTTCCAATAGCAAGGCCGGTATCGAAAAACAAGTTCGTCGGGCCGGTGGCCTGGTCTGGCGTGATGCCGACGCCCAATGCCATTGGCGTGGGAAGGTGGTTTGCCGGAGTATCACTCAGGTAATTGCTGCGGTGACTCACAAAATGAAATTCGTTCAGTAAAGTCGGTGAAAAAACGCGCGTATATCCGATGTTAAGAAAGTAATAATTCGCCTCGGTGCGGCTGGCAAAACCGGGTACGGTAGCAAACGGGAGCGGGTTCAGGGTTCCAGTGTAGGGACTACCCTGGCGGTTGAAACCGATAGTGGCAGAAATCTTATCCTTCCCGCTCAGGTTCAAATCAAACTTCGAAGTCAATTCGTCGCGATTGTCCACCTCGTCCAGAGTCGTTGAAAGCAAACCACCAGGAGCGCTGGGAATCAAGCCCGCCTTGATATACGCCTGCGCGACGCTGTTGATCTGGCTGGGCGCAATGATCGCTTGCGACGCCAGTGCGGGGTTTGGTTGGAAAAAAGGGTTCGCCTGCAGAAAAGCCACGACATTCGGGTCGGGGCTTCCCCCCGGTCCAGATTGAGAAAAATTTCCCTGCACCTCTAGCGGCGTGAAAACCGTGCTGTCAACAAGAGGGTCAGCCTTCAACTGCCTCTGACCCTGGTAGGCGAGAAAGAAGAAAGCCTTGTCTTTGATGAGCGGCCCACCCAATGTAGCGCCGTATTGGTTGCGCTTTAGATCCAGCCGCGGGATGTGTTGCTGAATATTAAAGAAGTCATTCGCATCCAGCAGCCTGTTCCTGAAAAACTCAAATAAGCTGCCGTGCACCTGATTAGTTCCTGACTTTGTCACTATACTGATGATGCCGCCGCCATTACGGCCATACTCGGCTGTGTAATTGCTGGTGAGCAGGCGGAATTCGGCGACTGCATCGGGATTAGGATCAAGAAGATTGCTGTTGTCGAGCAAATCATTGTTCTGCCCGCCATCCAGCAGATAAGTAATCGAATCCGTTCGCCCGCCAGCGATGCTGTAATTACCCGCCGCGCTGTTGTCGTCGTTGCTTTCGGTCACCCCGGGCTGGAGCAAAGCCAGATCGAGCAGATCGCGGCCGTTGAGTGGCATGTTTGTGAGTATCCTCCCGGTGACGGATTGTCCGAGGGTCGAGTTCACAGTTTCCACTGCTGCTGCCTGGGTTCCGACCTCCACGGTTTGTGCAGTGGCGCCTACTCGCAGCACAATGTCTACGCGCAGAACCTGGTTGATCAACAGTTTGTATTGGTCGCTGATCAGCGTGCGAAAGCCCTCATGCTCTGCTGTTATGTTGTAATTGCCGATCGGTAAGGCGAGAACCTGGTAATATCCGTCCTGGTTTGTGGTGGTTTGTCGGCTCACTGCCGTAGCGCTATTGGTAGCGGTGATCTGCACTCCGGGAACAACCGCGCCGGTCGGATCGGAAACGGTCCCCGTAATTCTTCCCGTCGCCTCTTGTGGCCAGCTTGGGGCCGGCATTATGAACAAAATCATCGAGAATAGTAGCCAAGCTGGTCTGGATTTCATAGAGTACTCCTGCCGATTGTTCTCATTGAAAACATCTGCGGACGTTTGGCGAAATCTCGAAAACAGGCGGCTCGAGCTTTCCAGGATCACTGAGATGAGCGAGAGGCTCGAGCCCGTAGGCACTGAGTTCGAAGTTTCGGGTCAAGGTTGTATCAGCTTCGCGCGCACCGAGTTGGCCTGCCAATGCTGTCAGAACTGGGCGCGGCAAGTCAACCACAAACTCCAGTAGATCAGAAGCAAGT
>JAFATF010000316.1 GCA_019244045.1 Acidobacteriota bacterium | reverse complement strand
ATCAAATTTCATTACGAGCTGGATTTTCCAGGCGCCGAAAAAGAGTTTAAGCTGGCCATGCAATTGAATCCTAATTATGCGGCGGCGCCCGGTTGGTACGGTTTGTTCCTGGCGTGGATGTCGAGACCGGACGAATGTGTAGCGGTGCTACGCCGCGCTAAGGAATTGGACCCACTGACACCCATCATTCAGGTGCAAGTTGCCAATTGCTACCTGTGGTCGCGCAGGTATGATCAAGCGATCGCTTCCTATGGGGAAGCACTTAACCTGGATCCAAATTTTTGGTTAGCGCATGAGTTCCTTGGCGAGAGCTACGAGATGAAGAATATGCGGCAAGAGGCGATGCAGCACTATCTGCGCGGTGTGCCCGAGGGAGGAGGAACCCAGGAATCGCGGAAAGCCTACGCAGAAGGCGGGTGGGAAGGCTTTTTCCGCCAAAGGCTGGAATTTCAGTTTGCAGCCTACTCGCAAGGGAAGCCCGTCGCCTACGAGATCGCGCAAACTTATGCCCGGCTGAACCAGCGGGACCAGACCTTTTATTGGCTGGATCGGTCCCTCGAAGATCGAGAGCTCAATGCACCGCGGACCAATGTGGATCCGATCTTAGATCCGTTTCGCTCCGATCCCCGTTTCGCCGCACTGCTGAAGCGGCTTAGGTTGGCCCCCTAGCAGGATCTCGCGACCTTCTCGCCGCGCTTTACGGGACTACTCTAAAGAACCGAGTATCAGGCACAAGCTGGAACTTTGAAGTCGGCAGAAGGGTTTGAGAAGCCGTTCGGGCGAGCGACCCCAAAAACCCCCGCTCTAAGTCCAATCGGTGTAACTCAAATCCTAATTACAACTCGCCCTGCGACGTCGATGCAGAAAGATGCTCAACAACCCCATACCGAGGCCACTGATAGCGAGCGTAGTCGGCTCAGGCGTCGAGCTGCCACCCCCGGAGACCTCGTCGACGTCTGACTGGAACTTGATGGTGTCAGTAGCGGCAATGTTGCCGTTGGCGTCCAGCCAGTTAAGCGTGAAGGCCGTCTGAACTGTCCCGTCTTCGGTTATGCTGCAACCCACGTCAGGGGGACAGGGTGGCGCGCTCTCCCCCAAGCCGGGTTGGGCGGGGGGAGATCAGACCCGAACTGTAATTGAACAGAAGACGGATCCGAGCCTTGGCGAAATATTGTATCGCTTACCGACGTCGTGCCTGGTTCCCTTACGTATACATACAGTCCTCCTGGCTGCGCGTGGTCACTGGTGGGTGCGAACAAGTTGCCGTAGCAATACTCCGGGCCGCAGATCAGGTTCGGTGCTCTACCGGTGTCATCAACGTATGTAGTTGTATCCGACAGGTCGTAGAAAGTGATGGTCCCGGCATTCAAGAACAGTGGGAGGCTGAATAACAGAGCCAGCGTCCCTGGGAGTAGCTTGAACGATCTCAATACACTTACTTGCTTTATCATGTCAGTCCTCCGGGAGTCTGTTTTATTCGTGAACTTCATAAATTGTCCTTTTGTCCTTGGAATCGGGTTGCCTGCATCTTCAGGCACCGGCATCGCCGTAGTCAATGCCGGCAGGCTTAGTTGCGTGTTAGCTGAAGGTGAGGCTTTAAGCCGTTTCGATTCCATGACCTGCAGCGATGTGTTAGGCGCGCACCGAGGCTCTTCGATACTTGTACTGCTCACCGGCCCTCCTCGACATCATTCGCGCGCACCCCGAGCAGAGTCTCGCTCAAGGTTCCGGATACAAGATCCGCATACCCGAAGAACGCCACTGTTCCCGTGACTTCTGAAAAACGCCCTGTCCCGCCCGTGATTGGCCCGGACACTTCGTAGCGAAGGATAGTGGGGGTTTCGATGGACGCCTTGCCGCTGTACCGGCCGGTGAGCGTATCGCCGTTAGCGGCGGTGATGGTAAACGCTCCTTCTGTAACGTCCAGGGTCGCCAGATTGATTAGCTCGTGTGCCGAGAGTTTGTATCGTCCCAGATGCGTAGCCTCGCCAGACGCGGAATCTTCAGTTAAGACGATCTGCGGGTTATTCGTCGGGGAACTCGTAAAAGTTCCCATATCCCGGCCTTTGAACGCCGTGGGTTCAGCCGCCGCGAGCAGTGTTGCGCACGATAACGCGACCATGATGGATCGCTTCGGAATGCTTTGGAAGCTGTGCATTTTGATTCTCCTGTTCTCAAGTGATCGGCAGCTTCAATATCGATCCAAACGCCCCAGTTGCGGAAGTAAGTTACTGTTACCGGCTAAAGGGTGTTACACTTCCGGCCAATGCTTGCTTTCGATCCCGACGCCCGAGCAAATTCTGCCGTTCGCACCGAGGATGGCGCCTCGCTTTTCTACTGGGCCGCGGGAGACGGCCCTCGCACTCTGCTCTTTGTTCACGGCTGGGGTGGATCGGGTTCTGGCCGGTTCTGGGCGCCGCTCCTACAGCATCTGGATTTATCCGGAATTCGCCTGATCGCCGCCGATCTGCGCGGTCACGGAAGGTCGGATAAGATTCGGGCGGGTTTTACCACCGAGACCTTCGCGAGAGACATGTTCGCCC
>JAFATF010000497.1 GCA_019244045.1 Acidobacteriota bacterium | reverse complement strand
CCAACGCCTCTTAGCATAGCTGCTCGTCAAATCAGATATATACAAGAGATCCCTGAGGAGCTGACGTTTTTTGCTGCAGAATCGCTGCTTCAGCGGCTCTCATTGCATGATGATTGAGAGCTGGATTTCTGCTAGGGTTCATATATTCGTCACAAAGGTGCATCCCCCGAGTGGGACGAGCTGCGAACGTCCGACGCTGCGGGCGATAGTAGGGAGCGCGGGTGCAGAGATGCGTACAATATGGTTTCGCCGGTTTTGGTTGGCGCAGGCGCAGTGGATTGCCCATTGGAAATGGTTCTTAGCCAGTTTGGTCTGTGGCATGTCCGCCGCACTGCTCAGTTGGTTTTTTAAGAGCAGCGCTAGCCGCGCACTGGTTCCCCTGGTCTGCCTCGTATTTATCGTAGTCGTAGCGATCCGCTACGGAGCACGTTCGGGCATTATTGGTTCCATACTGGCCACCGTTGTTTTCTGCTTTGCTCTGTTGCCCCCCGTAGGCTCAGCGCGGGTAGCTGATCAGACCGAGCGGGCGAACGTGGTTTGGATGTTATTGGGAGGCATTTCGCTTTCCTATCTCCTGTCGTCCGACGATGATGACGATCAGGATGGCATCAGCTAAGTCGTGCCTGGTGACGCCATGCCCTCCTATGTGGCGAGCGTCATGGCCTCTCCGACTAGCGCTCAAGTATACCTATTCGCCATAGTGCTTTGAACAAGCTCCGCACTAGAAGGCAAGTAAAGTCCCCTGAGCTAGATGCAACCATCGCAGGGGTGGCTGCGAAAGCGCGCTCTTCACAGACCTTTATTTCGCCATCGCCGCTGACGAAAATCAACTTGCCCATCCTTTCGTCTAAGCTCGGCTCACTCGCGCGAAGGGAACGTGCCTACTGCCTCCCCGGGGAGTCATTACCTGCGTAACATGCATAGCGTGGGGAGAAGCGTTACTCTTGGCCGCGGTACCGATCCGCAGGAGAATGCTATTCCTCCGTCTGCCACCAACTTGGCTCGAGGCGAGTCGGCGCGAGCTTTTGTCCACAGCCTCAATATTCTTGTGAAGTACGTGCGGCTCTATGGGTTCGCACATAAACGCACCGAGGCGCAATTCCATACGGCATGGAAAGAGTTGCAAAGTGGGCTACCCAGCACGGGCGAGGCGGGCTTCCTTCTTGGCGTATCCGGGTCCACGCTCCTGCTCGACGGTATTCCTTTGGAGACTGGACAGGCGGAACGTACGTTCGCGCAATTGCTAACCGCGGCGGGTCTCGCCAGCATCCATTTTTCTCCCAAGGTTTCGCAGGACGATTTTGCCCAACTGGTCCGCGCCTTCGCCACCTCCGGATCCAAAGCACAGGACATAGCTCAGCAGATCAAGCGATCGCTTGCCGAAATCCCCAGCAAAAGCATCAAAATCAACGAAGTCAAGTTTATCGCCACCGATCCTGAGACAGGTGAGGTCAGTGTAGCAGCACAGATTGCCGCGCAAACGCTCGGCCCTGAGTTCAAACAGTGGCTCAACGATCCGCAGAAGCTTCTGCAGTTGATTGCAGCAGCGGAAGGCGCACAAAGAGCGGGTGATGCAGCAGCTGGAAACGCGGCGGCTGCGGGGAGCACCCCGGCAACTGGCACTCGAGTCTCCTCCTCTGCTGACGGCCGAACCGTGCCGCTTGAAGAAGAAGAAGTCATCCAGGCTATCCGCCTGCTGACCCAGTTCGGCAAGAGCGCGCAGGATCCGAATCCCACTCCCGAGCTACTGCAGCGGCAAGTCAGCGAGGTCACCCCCAGTACTCGGATTAATCTTGAGCAGCTGCTTCGCAGCCTGGCGTCGAAAGTATCCGAGGAGGAGCATGACACGCCGCTGCTGATGCGCGCTGCCGAACACATGGCGATTCGCTTCGCTCTGGAGCGTTATCAGAGGGGCGACGTCAAGGTCAACGCCGTTCACCAAATGATGGAGCACATGAGCCGGCAGATGAACACTCTGCGGCAAATCCTGAAGGTGCAGGAAGAAAAGATGAGCAAGGCGGGCCTCCTGGTCGAATCGCATGCCGACATCCTCGACCGGATGTTCTGGTCGGAAGTGCCAGAGGCAGGCAAGAAGAGTGTGCTTCTCTCGAAGGAAGCGGCCTGTGTTCCGCCGCGCAACATTCGCCAGTACCTCGAACAGCTACTCGAACGTGGGGATCACGAGGCCGCTGAGAAAATCCTCGACAACTATGTGACTTGCCTCGACAGCAAAGACCCGGAGAGCCGGCGCAAGATCGCCATCGGACTCAGTCAGCTCGCAGACCTGGTTGCTCGCATCGGCAGTCCCATTATGGGAACTGTGATCCAACGCGTCAGCAAAACCTTGGCGGAGGAGAGCGAAGCGGAGCTGCAAAGCTTGCTCAGCGCGGCTTTCGTCCGCTTCAGCCAGGAGGCCATTAACCGTCGCAGGTATGGCTCCGTTGCGGAAGTGCTGCGTTCGCTCGAGCAGGTGAGCGCAAAGCGCGAATTGCTGGCCAAGGAAATGCAGTCGCGTATTGGGGTCGAGAACCGCCTTCCGGAATTCATCGATGAAGCGATTCGGTCCCTCCCCGTTCCACAGGACCTGGTCGAGGTTCTTCGACGCGTTTCCCCGGCCTTCATCGAACACCTGGCCGATCGGTTCTTCCGCTGCATGCAACGCGATGAGTGCGATCGCCTCATTGCGCTGGTCAAAATGATGGGCCCGGATGCTTTCACACAATTGCGTGAGACCTTGCGTACCGGGCCTCCGCGCCAGGCTTCCTCGGTTGTCGGCCTGCTGAGCCGTCTCGATGTTTCCGCCCTGCTCGAACTACTGCCGGCTCGGCTGCGCGAATGGAATCGTTTTTACCACGATGTGGTTGTGCGGCAAATTGCCTTCGGTGCTGCCGTTGACCGCGGGCGCACGATGCTTGAATTACTCGAAGTTCTTGATCCTCTCGTGCTCCCGCAAGCTATCGATGAAATTGGAATGAGCGGCGATCGCAGTGCCGCTCCGCCTTTGATGGTGTTAGCTGAACCCGGCGAATCGCAAGCGCGCTCGCTGCTCATTCAACTAAAGGCGATCGAGTCGCTCGGCCGTTTGCGGCATGGGGACGCTGTCCCGGTGTTGCGTACTATCGTGGAAAGCAAAAAGATGTGGAAATTTGTGCAGCCCCGCGAACTGCGTATTGCTGCCGCTCAGTCCCTGAACAAGATCGATGCCCGCTTCGCCAACCAGCTGTTGGCCGACAATGATCTAGAAAACGGCGAGCTGTCGATCGGCGCACTCGATGCCCAACTGGGTTCCATATGGGTACGTCAACGCCGTTACGAGCGTTTCGTGCTCTCCCGAAGCATGCCGGCATTGCTCACCAGTTCCTGGGGCAGGTCAAGAATAACCGTGCGGGAAATGAGCTTAGGGGGCGGCATGGGCACAAAGGACGACAACCAACGCATCGGCTCGGAAGCTACGATCGAGATCTCGCTCGGTATGCGGAAAATCACCGCCCAGGTCTTGTTGCGCCGAGCGCGGGTCAATGAAATTGGATTCGAAATCGTAAATGTCGATCTCGAGAGTCGCTATCGTCTGCGCCGCGTGCTCATGGAAGCCATGCAGCAAGCCACCCAATTCAGGACCGACGAATGGGACGGTCAGCGCAAGACGTAGCTTTCCTCTGCATTACAAGTCGCAGATATCTTCTGCTGCTTTCATCACGGTACGAGCTGCCCGGGCAGTCTTTGCTCATCGCCCCGAGAACCCCAGCAAGACGTCATCGGTTCCCTGCCCCAGCGTTGCTCGAGTCGCCTCGCATCTACAAGCGAGGTCGCACAATGAGCGCACTAGCTGTTTCGAGCCATGCCTGTTGACCCAGCGTTTCTAGTGTTCAGTGCACGGTCAGTACCGCTTGCCCACTGACCGCGTTCAGCTTGGCGGAAATGGTAGCGGTTCCCTTTCCGGAGGTCGTCGCCAGGCCAAAGTCCGTGATAATGGCCACAGCCGTATCCGACGAACTCCAGTTCACGTTGATCAGGATTTGCGAACTTCCGTCGCTAAAGCCCCCCGTGGCCATGAACTGTTGGGAATTCCCCAACGCGATGCTTGCACTCGCAGGCGACACCGTAATAGAGGTCAGAGATGCATTGGTGACGGTCACAGCGGTCGTGCCCGTTACCGCACCAAAGGTAGCGGTTATGGTGGTCTGCCCGGGAGACAAGGCCTGAAGTACCCCAGTCTTTGACCCGATCGTGGCGATTTTCTGAGTTTGAGAACCCCAGTTCACGGCAGTGGTCAAATCCTGAGTACTTCCGTCGGCAAACGTTCCTGTAGCATTGAATTGTGCTGCTATACCTTCGGCAACTTTCGGATTCGCGGGACTGATCGCGATCGATTGCAGAGTTGAGGAGGTGACTAGTAGAGAGGCACTCCCTGACACCGCGCCAAATTTGGCAGTAATCGTTGTTTTTCCTTGACCTTGAGCGGTGGCCAAGCCGTAATTGGTCACCGTGGCAATGGCCGAATCGGCGCTCGACCAACTCGCCTGCTGCGTCACGTAGGCTGTCGTGTTGTCGCTAAAGGTGACAATCGCCGAGAATTGGAGTGCCGCCCCGGGAGGAATAAAAGTATTGCCCGGCGTAAGAGTCAACTTGACTGGAACGGCGTTGGTCACGGTCAGAGTCGCCGGGTTCGAAGTGATGCCGCCGGGAGCAAGCGTGCTGGCGGCCGTGATGGTCGTCGATCCAGCGGCCAATGCTTTAGCCGTGCCCGTGTTGTTAATTGTGGCCACGCTCGTAGGGCTCGAGTTCCAGTGTGTACTCGATTGCGCAGTGAGGGTCTGCTGGAACGGGCAGGACGGGCAACTCGCGAATGTTCCTATTGCTGTGTAGTTGATCTGTGTACCCGGCGCAATAGAGGCACTCGCCGGTGCAATGGAAATTGATTGCAAACTTGCATTTTCAACGTTCAGGGTGGCTGATCCGCTCAGCGCCGGACTGGCGACGCTTGCGGTGATGGTGCTCTGGCCCTGAGCTATGCCGGTTGCAACCCCCAGCGACGTGATGCTGGCGAAAGAAGTGTTCGAGGAGCTCCACGTAATTGCGCCGGTCTGGGCCAGATCCCGCGTGCTGCCGTCGTTAAACGTACCGGTGGCGGTGAACGAATTCGTTGTACCTGTCGCAATGACGGGATTTCCGGGGCTTACGGATATGGCGATCAGGTTCGATAGATCGACACTCACCGCGGCGCCGTTGCTGCTGACCGATCTAAATGTTGCCTTAATCGTGGCCGGGCCGCCCACTCCTTTGCCGATGGCCAAACCGCTGCTGGAAGTAATGAATACGTTTGCCGTCGACGACGAAGTCCACTGACAAACGTTGGTGATGTTCTGAGTGCTGTTGTCACTGAAGGTGCCAATCGCGGTGAATTGCAGCTGTGTTCCCCAGCCGATGGTTGCACTGGTCGGGCTAATCGCAACCTGTGTAGGCGTGGCGTTGGTTACCGTGAGCGATGCCGTCGCCGATGGCGCGCCGCTCTGCGCTTGGCAGCTACCAGCGCAAGTGGCGGTGACCTTCACCGTGGTGGTGTTGGTGGGAGTAAGCGCGGTTACGAGTCCTTGGGTCGGAGCAGCATTGCTGATGTTCGCTATACCCGCCGGGGTAATCGTCCAATTGACCATTGGGGTCACATTAAGAATGGTCCCATCGGTGAGTTTCGCAGTCGCCAGAAACTGTTGTTGGGTTCCGCCGGCAATGGTTGCCGTTCCAGGGGAGACCGCTATTGAGACCACTAAACCAGTGACGACCGAAACTGTTGTATTGCCGGTAATCGAACCGGACGAGGCCGTTATTGTAACCGAGCCCTGAGCTTTGGCACTGAGAACTCCGTTGTTCGCGATGCTCGCGACGCTTGGCTTCGATGACGTCCAGGTGACGGAATTGGTCAAATCCTGGCTGCTTCCGTTGCTGTAAATACCGGTCGCGGTCACCTGCATGGTTAAACCCGCGGCAACGGAGCTGGCGGCCGGTTTGATCTGAAGCGATTGCAACGCAGGGTTGCCACCGTTGCCTCCTCCATTAGAACTGCCGCCGCCCGCACAACCCACAAACGTCAGCACAGCAATCAGCGCCACCGCGAGTAGAATTTTCATAGAGTGTTCCTGTGACCATCGTGCAAGCATCTTTTTGTAATTCGACAAAGCTCCAGAATCCCGAACAACTTATTTTTGCCGCAAGTCGGCGATCGGGGGAATAGCCCGCTGGTTACCCCAAGTAACCGCCGACTTGTTCCTTCCGTAACCGGGTGGATTTCTCCGGAACTCTGCTCCGATCGTTTGCCGACGTCGCGAGCAGGGTCGCTTCAAAAGGCTTGTTTGGTCAGGGGAGGGGTTGCGAACAAGGTGCGAATCTTGAACTCCAAGCGCTTCCGTGGCACTTTAGGAGCACATTCCAACTGCATTTCGGCGACGAAGGATCTCGTGCCGGCCAGCAGAAGCGGTTTGGCCCGACTCAACAGCGTCGGCATTCAAGCACACCCAGCAGCAGTTCGATGCCTTTACACGTTATTGTCCGTTGACCGTAAAAGTTCCGGGAGCTGAAACACCGGTAGCTGTGGCCTGGATGCTGATGGTTCCTGCACTCGCGGGAGTTGTATAGCTCACGCTTGCGATCCCACCCGAGGCGCTCGTCACTGGAATCGACGAAAAAGTCCCTCCCGCACCACCATCACTGAAGGTGACGCTCACTCCTACAACCGCGTTTCCGTATTGATCGCTCACCTTCACAGCCAGCGGCTGAGGCAGACGCGTGTTGGGAGGAGCGTTCTGGCCATTGCCGGACTTTACCGTCATGGCGGCGGCAGGCCCAGACTTGACAGTCTCGTAAAAAGTCAAGGAATTAAGTCCGCTGGAGCTTGCGAAGATCCTGACAGTACCGGCGGTGGTACTTGTGGTGTAGTTGACCGGTGCCATCCCTTTGCTGTCGGTGACCACGGAATTTGCGGAAAGTGCTCCAGCGGCACCACCGCTATACACAACATTTATGCCTGGCACACCGTTGCCATCGGAATCGGCAGCTTTGGCGATGAGAGGTGCAGGAAGCGCTTTGTTAACAGGTGCCGACTGGGAGTATCCCGCCCATCGGATTAGCTGGGATGCCGAACCATGAACTGCTGTCTCCGTAAAGCTACCCGGTGCATAGCCAGGCGCGGAAGCCGTTACCGAGTAGGTACCAGCAAGTTTGGGCAACGTGTATGAGGTCGAAGCTCGACCCTGAGCGTCAGTCACGGCGGTCGCAGGGTTAAATGTCCCGCCTTTGCCACCGTCGCTGAAAGTCACGGTCACTCCAGGAAAAACATTCGTCGAATAGGGATCGACGGCCTGAACCGTCAGCGAATTCGCCAGCGTGGAGGACACGTTTGCGGACTGGCCATTCCCGCCAACCAGGGACAGGGCGGGGAAAAGTCCATAAACAGCCAGACCATTCTGGGTACCGATGAAAACTTTTCCATCGGCGACAATAGGGGTGGCGAAATGAGCGAGCGGCGCAAGCTGATCGCGTCCGTTCGCCGCTTGCCCGCTGCTGTAAAGAGGGTTTAGTGTCACGGCATCCAAGGCCACCAACGTGTTGTTGCTATCGGTAAACCAGAAGATGCCGTTGGTAAGTCCATTGGCTGTGATCACGGCGTGCTTGCCATTGTGCAGTTTCGTGGACTTAACCGCCGGAGGTGTCGTCAATAAACCATTATTGTCCAGAGCAAAGGCCATCACCGGACGAGAAGCCCCGTTGAAATAGACCATGTTATTCCAGTAAACAGGGCTACCGCTCTCAAACCCAACTGCGTTGTAAAGCTCCTGTACGATTTGAGTATCGGTGGTGGTACAACCCCCACAAAGTTGGCCCATATTAGCTCGATTCAAGACATAAACCGTACCCTGTTTCCCAACGGCAATCAGTTCTTGAGGAAACGGGCCAGAATGGTCAGGTAAGACGGTCACCGACTCCGCCATATCTTGATCGTTTGCAGAAAGGTTTTGATGATTGAAAGGCGTGAACCAATCAGTTACGGCAAGGCCGGTCCCACTCTGGCTCAGTTTCAAAACACTCTCCGACAAATTCGTTCGCTCTGCGTAGAAACCCTCGGATGTTTCGGCATAGATGAAGCCATCGCTGTCAGCGGAAAGACCGGCGCCCTGCTGCCAGATCGAGGCTAGAGTCTTGCCTGGTTCCACATCGAAGGCGCCTTCCTGCTGCAGAGTTGCAGCGTTGTAAGACATGACCCAACCCTGACTATAGTTGTTACAACAGTTGGAGCCAAAACCAATATAGATGTGACCGTTAGCGAGAAGCAGCGCCGGCCGGTTCATTTGATATAGATCGCTAAAAGTCGAGGTGGTGCCGCTTAGCGTGTAGATCGCCGCTATAGTAGTAGGGCCGCCAAGCTTTTCCTGACCTGTAGCGACATCGAGAGCGTGCAAGCGATGCACGACCTGCCCGTTCTCGTAGGTTTCAGCAACCAAATACAGCGTTCCGGCGCTCTGATCGATTACCGGAGTCGAGATTATGCCCACCTCCGTCCAGCCCGTGGTTCCGCCATTCTTCTTAACCGTCGCGGGAACGGTTGTTGCTCCTGGAGGGCTGTAATCAAAAATGCTGGTCATCCACAGCGGCCCGGCATTGGCATTGTCAGCGTCGAAGGCATAGACCGTGTCATGCATGGTGGCGACGTAAACGACGTTGTGCACGCCCTGACCAGGGATATCGAGTCCGGGCAGGTAGAGAGGATGCCCCACAACCATTCCGTCGACCGGCTGAGAGAACAACTTCCCGAAGTTCGGAGCATTTACATTCGTAGGGCTCAACCGAAGTTCCGTTGTGTTGGCACTGGTGCGCGCGTTGTTGTAATGCCAGGTTGTGACGGCGGTTTGGGCGGGTACCCATACGGGGGCAACAAAATAGGTTAATAGAAGCATTATTGACACGAATGAACAGGAACCCACGCGAGATACCTTTGATCTACCAATGTCACCATCGTTGCCTTTCCGCGCTACCGGGCAAGACATCACTTTGCGCAGCCAGGAACGACTAGTCGAGAACCATTGCATTCAAATCCTCCACCATGGCCTTAAGGCAGAATTTTGCTTACTTTATGGGCGGAATTGGCCCGCGGAATTTCTGAGCTTCTTGGGCCTCAGCAATCTATTTTCCATCACTCGCGATGCTTGCTGTTACGAGTGTGACGTCGCCAGCACGAGGGAGATAGCGGGCAAATTAACTGGCGCTCGTTAACTTGCGGCTGACGTTCAACTTTCAATGTCGCACTGATTGCGCATTACGCCTCTATCTTTAAAGTTTTAACTCATCCGGCGATTTTCAGCAAGTATAGAAAGTACACTGTTGGGGAGAAGTTGCTGGTGGCAACATACGTTTCAGGGGTGGAATCGATGCTTATAATAATCCAAACACAACCAAACTTGAATTAGAGCCGATGTAGACCTTGCCGTTTATTTCGACCAGCTGAGCAAAATGAGGCGTTGCCGGCAAAGCGTCACGACTTCCGCTTTGGGTCGCAGCATAGATACGTTTCAAAGTGACGGCATCGAACGCCTGCAGCGTTGCAAAAGACAAGTCGCCCTGAAGCTGCCAAACGATGCCATTGCTTGTACCGTTGGCCGATACAATCCCGGAGTGCCCGCCTTCAACATTGACCGATTGGGCGGCGGGGGTATTCGAGAGTAGTCCGCCTTGTACGGCCCAGGCTTTGATGGGTACCCCCTGGCCAAATGTATAAACCGTGTGATTCCAGTACGCTAGCGATCCCGTGTCGGGACCGGCGCCTCCGCCGAACTCCTGAACGATCTGGGTGTCAGTTGTTGTGCACGTCGCACACAGGTGGCCCAGCTGGGTACGGTCTAGGACGTAAAGAGTCCCACTCTTGCCGCTTGCCAGAGCCAAGTAGGGGTGAGGGCCGGCTTGCGCGGGTAGGATGAGAACGGCAGTGTCTAAATCGAGATCACGCGAGAGAATGGTGCTCCAATTGTACGGTGTGAACCAGTCGCTGAGAATCAGTCCGTTTCCTGTCTGGGTTAGTTTGAGAACACTTTGCCCCAAGTTTTTGCCAGGCACAACTGGCCCGTCCCCGGTTGCCGCATAGACATGGCCCGCCAGGTCAGCGGACAACCCCCCTCCTTTTTGCCAGATGGCTGCCGTGAATTTGCCCGGCTCGTCGTCAAACGCACCGAGCAATTTCGGGCTGAATGAACTGGCGGTGGCGGCCCTGTAGCTTATCACCCAGCCTTGCTCGTTGCCGTTGTTTCCGTTCGAACCGAAGGCAATGTAGATGTTGCCGTGATCCAGAAGGAGGGCGGGACGATTAACTTGAGTTGAATCATTGAAAACATATGTCTTACCTCCGGAACTGAAACGAGCGGAGATAACAAGGGGCGTAAATTTCATTAGCCCGTCGTCTATGTTCAGCCCATAAAGCCGGATTCTTACCACTCCGTTCAAATAATCTTTCGCGACCACGTAGAGAATGCCGGTTGTCGGATCGATAACCGGGGTTGAAACCACGCCCACTTCGGTCCAAGCGGTTGTTCCAGCCCCTCCTTGGACACTGACAGGGACAGGGGTAGCGCCTGGGGGCAGCACACGGGTTTGCCAGAGAGGCGAGGCATTTGCGCCGGCATTGTCATCAGCGTCGAAGGCGTAAACACTGTCATTCATGGTAGCCACATAAACCACATTGTGCAGGCCCTTGTTGGGAATGGACACTGCCGGCAAATACAGTGCCTGGCCCACGATTGCGCCATCGACGGGTTGGGAAAAGAGCTTGCCAAACTGGGTCGCTGACACATTGCCCGGTGTGAGAATCGTTTCTTTGAGATTTGCCCCCGTACGCATGTTGTTGTAATGCCATGTAAGAACACTTTGCTGGGCAAAACAACAAGTCGCAAGATTTAAAAGCACAGCTGCCTCGAACGCCCACTGCTTTACCAACGACATAGGTTATAGCTCCGCTGTTCTGGCTGTGAGAATTGTGCTTTAGACGTCTACTACGCTCATCCGGGATGTCCTTTCACGTAGACGGCTGAGGAAAAGAAAAGAGTCTCTGCGAGTAGCGGGTTTCGATGGAGCGGCGAAGGACATTGCCGATTGAAAATCTATGTTCGTTGCTAACCCGCTAGAGTTTACCTTGCCATCGGCAGCACGAGATCAAAGTCGACTAACGGCCGACTCAGCGTTGTGGGGCAAATATTCGGCGCGGTCGTGCCCCACGGCACCCTTTGCGCCACAAGCTGACACTTCGTCTATTTACCGGTGGCGAAAATCGTCATTCCTAAAAACCTCTGCCCTCTGCCGGTAAGATGCTGAAGATCGTGTTCATACCATAGGGTTCCAAATCGACCTCCTGCAGGCATTTTTTATCCCCAATGTCGTAGAGTGCGATGTGTGTAGGCTTCACCACTATGCCTTCGTTGAAAACCGTCTTCACCCAGCGAAGATTTTCCTTGAATTGGGTTTTTCGAATACGCGTAAAACCAACCCAGAATCTTCCTTGGTCGACCGGCAGCAACCCCCGGCACCAGGCGGGCAGCACGATTTGAGCCTGGTCGGAAATCTGCCGCAGGTCGATGATTTGTTGAACCTGCAGAGTGTAACGGTTCACGATGATGATCTTTCCGTCAACTGTGGTGAAGTAGATAGAGTTACCATGCAGCAGGCCATCATGAGGTTTTTCGGCAGCGATATCGATGCGTCTTGCCGATCCGTTCAGGGAGATGGCATCGCGCTGGTTAAAGCGCGTTACCCAGATTTCCCCATCTAATTCAAACGCGAAGTTGGGATGGGACGCGTGAGGCTTTGTGGTTTCGACCTTGCGATAATCAGTGGTTCGCGAAAAACGTTTCCAGGGATCCTCTCCCAAGGCACTCCATTGTTCAACTACTTCTCCCTGGCGAGTGCACTTGATGACCATATCAAGACCCGTACTGACAACCAGCAGATTACCGTCAGCACAAGGCGTGACATGGTGCAGGTCATTAAAAACTGGCAAAGAGATATACCCGATTCGCCGAAACTCAGGCACATCGAATATTAAGACTTCCGTTGTAGTACAAGCGTAAAGAGTTCTGCCGACCAGCGTTCCGGCATGAAAATTGATCGAGGATTTGTCGCTGGCCCGCGCCTCTCGAGGGGTTCTGTATTCAACACACGTTCGGACCTCGCCGGCGTCGGTGTTAACTTCCAGGATCAGAGCGCTCTCGTACCAATGCCATTCTTCATTGGGATTCTTCAGCAGCGACTTCCGCTGCCTTCCGCCTAAAATGTAAAGCCTGGGCATGTTCTTCTCTGTCTTAAAACCGGGAAGCTAAAGTGGTTGAAGTCGGCTGGGGCGGACTTCGGCCGAGAAGCGCCCATCAGAATACTAACCGGCGCTAGGATCTGACAACGTTCCCTCCTGCCGATAACAGGTGCTTCGCGCTAAACGGCGCGCTTCGATGATTCTGCCCACCCCCTTGTAAGTGCGCACCTTGTGATGAAACCGCCGTTTGGACGTAAAGCTGAACATCCAACTGATGAAGCTGACCGCCAGTTGCTTGTACAGCCACCGGGGGATGCCAAAATAACATACGGCATTCGACGGCCAGCCGAAAGTGCGAATTCCTGAGCGGCCGTCGTTAAAGTACCATTTCAGAAAATATGACTTCGTCGGTCGATGCGGTTCGACGGGATGGTAGATTACCGCCGTCGGAGCGTAGATAATCTTCTCTCCGCCCTTCACCAGCCTTATACCAAATTCGGTATCGTCACAGGTTAACCCGCGTTTTTGATCTCCGCCGGTGACTCCGAGATCGACTCGAAAGCCTCCGTACTTGGAGAAGATCGCCTTGCGAAATGCCGAGTTAGCGCCGAGAGGGGGACGGTCGATTTGCTTCCACTCATTGCCCAAATCGAAGTTCACAATGGCCTGCTGCTCTTCCATTTCGAGCCAATCCGGTTTCGGCTCGCTCCATAGGGGAAGCACTCTGCCCGCGACCGCAGCACAATCGAATTCATCAAAAGCCCGCTTGACATTGACGAGCCACTCGGGGCCAAGAATTACGTCATCATCAGTAATTGCAATGATTTCCCCCTGCGCGTGGGCAATGCCGAAGTTGAGAGCATTCGAACGGCCCTGGCGAGCTTCAAAGACGTAGCGCACGGAGAATGTTGCCGCTTTTGCAAATTCCTCGACCACCGTGCGGGTGTTGTCCTTTGAATTGTTGTCGACTACGATTAGCTCCCATGCGAGGTCGGCCGGGATGGCGAGCCGGGAAAAGCTTTGTAGGGCTTTCGTGAGACCTACCGCGCGGTTATACGTAGCCAAAATGACGCTAATCTCGACAGAGTCTTTGGTCATTAAGAATGGCTTGCCCTTTTCTCGTTCGACTTAGATTTTCTCATGCAAATGCGTCGCCAATCGACAGCAACAACAGCAGACGCGCCCACGGCGGCCGCGATAGTTCCAGGTCGAGACTAATGCATCTAGCTGTCATGCAATGAGTTAGTCAGTCATTTAAGTAAAATCATGATTTCACCGCTTGTCGCCCTCTCAGAAACCTTTAATCTCTTGGCCGCGACCACGCGCACTTCGTGCAGAAACTCGTCAGGTTGCACCCTATGGCCAGGCAATTGTTGCAAAGCCTGGGGAAACGGCGATCAACCTGCATCAACTTTCAAAAGAGGCGGCATTTGGCGCTAGGACAACAACATCTTACGGCACCCGAACCAGCGCTTGGGGATCAAGCCACGTGCTTAACCGTCACCGCGTACGAGGACTTGAACGTTCTCAAGCAATTAGGGGAGGCATGGGAGGAGTTGCTGTCATTCTGCCCAGAGGTTACAACCTTCTCTACTTGGGAGTGGTTGAGCTCGTGGTGGGTGGCATTTGGGCAGGGAAGAAAACTGCGAGTTCTGGCCTTCTTGAACACGCAAGGACGGCTTGTGGGCCTTGCGCCGATGTCGATCATAAGCCGAAGGGTTGCTGGAGGACAGAGACTTTCCTTTCTCGAGCTAATGGGCGATGGCAGCGGCGACTCGGATAACCTGGGATTTCTCGTAGCGCCAGGATGGGAAGAGGCTTTCACCCGGACGCTGTTAAGAGAGCTCAAGGCGTGTAAGGGCGTATGGGACGTCTGCCAGCTGAACACCATGCCAGCCGATTCGCCGGTTGTAGAGCGCATCTTGGCCCTGCTCAAGCAAGCGGGGTGGACAGCTTTTGAATATCGCCGTCCCGCCTCGGCAATCACCTTGCCCGCCTCATGGGAGGAATACCTCAAGCAGCTTTCGAGCGAGAACCGCAAGAATTTAACTCGTTACCTGCGCCGCCTGGAAAAACGTTATCAGACACGCTTCTTTCGCTGCGTAGACGCAGCCGAATTACCCCGCTGCTTGGATGCTCTGTTCCGGCTTCATCAGGCCCGCTGGGAACAGCAGGGAGGAAGCGGAAGCTTTGCCTGTCGCGAACGCCGTTCTTTTTATTTCGAGCTCAGTCGCGCTCTCCTGGCGCGTGGATGGCTTGAGTTTTGGGCACTGGAACTGGACGGAGAGATTGCGTCCGCTCAGTACGCCTTGCGTTATCGAAATAGCGTGTTCCAACTCCAGGAAGGAAATGATCCGGCGCACACTTCGGATCGGGTTGGATTTCTGCTCCGCGCTCATGCCATTCGCCATATGATCGGCGAAGGTGTGCGTAAGTACGACTTCCTCGGAGGTGAGCCGGGATATAAGGCAGACTGGGGAGCGAAGAGGGGCCACTACCGAGATCTACATTTTGCCCGTCCTTATACCCGTGGTGCGTTCTTCTTATTCCTGGTCTACTCCGCGAAAGAGAGCAAAAAATGGTTGCGCCAGCGTTCGCCAAAAGCGGCTTGGAACCTGCTGCACCGAATCAACATTGCCTTGAAAGAGCCACAGCGAAAGACAAGCTCGTAATGTTGCGGACTTCGCGCTCATGCGAGAGCGCAGCGGTTCCTCCCCGGCCATCATCTACATGAGGTGCACACCGAAGCGCGCATGGACACCTGGCAATAGCGGCAGCGATTCGGGGTTGCTGGTTCAGGGATTTAATGTCCACTGCCCTCCAGTCGAGAGCGCGTCGGCAGTCCCATATCCTTCTTTGCCACTCCGGGCTGGTGTCCGGCGAGTGCCACCACAGTTGCTGCTCGAGTGCTCAGCGATCTCTTTTGACCTAAAGAATGCAATTAGCTCGCCCGACGGAAGATAACGATGCCCGGAGAGGGGAACTGAACCCCGGAAAGCAAGCAGGAGTGAAACTGGACTCCAAGTCTCGATGCCTCGGTCATCAAAAAGGGGAAATCGCGGCCGGTGAAGGAACAAGCCCGTTAGTCTTTGCGGGTGCCACTGGCGACCAATTACATGCGACTCACGGGCGAGGTTTCTCCCTTTTCCGCATTGATCGTAAAAGGCCCACGATTTCCGGCCGGAGCTTGAAGCGGATCGCACTCGCCAATCTCGCCAACGCGCCTCGGCCCATGACCACATGACGGTTTAGCTTATAGGTTTCGGTGGTCCATTTCATTTTCCATTCGTCGGCAGGGCCGGTGATGTCATAAACAGATATTCCACGGCTAGCACAGTCATCTAGGATTTCAGCCACGATCAGATGGCCAGGCGCATAACGTGCAAAACTTTCGTCATAGGCCACCTTGGGCGAGTAGCAGCGGCCAGCGAGCATTAGGCTGAAATGAGCAGCCAGAAGACGCTCATTGAGCTCGAGCATGTAAAGCACAAAATATCTAAGACTGGCGGCCGCTTCCGCTATCTCCTGGTAAAAGTAACGCACTTGGGGAACCGATACGATTGCGCTTCCTTGGCGTCCCTTCCATCCACTGGCCTCGAGCTGGTAGAAACGCTCTAAAGCAGCGTGCTCGGCCACCTCTACGCGACTAAACTTTAATGAACCTTGGGAAGTGAGTTCCCTTCTTGCCTGCCGAAGTTTCGTACGCAATCTGGAATTGATTGGCATGCGGCTTCGAAGGTCGGGATTCGAAGGAATAATTACATAGGGGTTGGATTTCTCCCGCACCGAATACGTGCGCCATCCGAGGGTGGATAGCGTCGAAATCAGCTCAGCTACTGTGCTTTTCTCCGGGATGTGAGCAAACTCAAGAATGTCCCAGCGAGACTGGCTGAGGGTTGTACAGGCAGCCGTCAGCGCCGCATCTCCTTCCGCGCCGGCGCTTCGCACGGCGTCAAAGCGTCCGGGATGGATATTCGCCGGAGCCCGCAGCCCGCGCAATGGTATACCAGCGAGCCAGACTCGCTCTCGAACAAGTGGAAGAACCAGGTGAAGCCTGCCGTCAAGGCGCACTGATAGGAGCAAGAGCACGGCGTCGGGAACAAACGCCCGCAGGTAGGCCCGAATCCACTCCGGACGATAGAACGGCTGATCATCAACAGCACGAGAGCAAAGTTCCCGCCACTCTTCGGCGAGCCGATCTATCAGGTGTACGCCACCTTCGTCCAGCGCCACTGTAAAGGCTGCCGGCGGTATGGACTTCGCCGCTGGGCTCTCGCTACCCACGTTTGTTTCGCCCTAACTATACCGCACGGGCAATGCCAGACGCCTGCAGCCCTATATGGAACGAATTTCCCGATTTCTGGTGCTTGCAATATGCTCAGCTGAACAGATGCCGCTAACCGTGACACGGGTGCATCTACTAGAGGTCTGCTTGCGCGCCTGGGTGGGGAACATGCCTTAGCCGCCAGGTGGTGGAAAATGTTCTGCCCCGTTCAAAGCCTGCATCACCTGAGGGCGGCAAGGGCGAGCCTCAGAGGCCAGCGTCCGGCGAGTGGTTAAGATCGCGCTCGCCTGCTCGGACCAAAGAACCCGCTTGTGCAATCCGTTGCACAGTCGAGCCCAGTCAGTTGCTATTGGAAAACCGGTGTGGTCTTATGTTTTCATGCAGTTATAGGTTTGTCGAAGCGCGTTTAAGGAAAACGAATTGCAAACCGAGTGGTCGTCCCATCCCGAGGACCGCCCGTTGATTGAAAAAGCCAGAACCCGCGTCAAAAGGGCCGATGTCTCTTGCCCGCCGCTCTCGGTGTCCCCAGGCGCTTCTGCATCTGCGAGCGGCAGCTCGGCTGTTGATAGTAAGACAAGCGATATCGGCCGAGGACCGGAATTGAGCGGATTACCGGTGAAGAAAAACACCACTCCGAGTCCCACCGGTGGCGCCGGCTCGCCCATGAGCCTGCAACAACAGCGGCTCTGGGTTCTTAACCAGATTGAACAGCATCGCTCGGCCTTGCACACCAGCATCTGCATGCGCCTGCGGGGTAAGCTGGATAGGTCCCTATTCAAGAACAAATTTGTTTCTCTTGTAGGCCGACACCGCATACTGTCTTCCAGGTTCGTCGCAGTCGATGGCCGGCTTCTAGAGGTGCCTGGCACGCCTACGGCGGAGATTTTGACCTTTAATGACTTGGGCGTGGTCCCGAAAGCGGAACGCGAGGATAAGGCGGAAAGCTTGTTGCAGCAGGAACGAAAAAGACCTTTCTGCTTAGAAGTGGCTCCCGCCGTGCGCGCGACTCTGCTGCGCATGGGCCACCACGATCACATCCTCCTGCTGATGGCCCATCAGGTGGCCTGCGACGAAATGTCATTAAAGATCCTCTTAAATGAAATTGCGCAAGATTATAGCGGGATGGCGAAATTGCATGCAGAATCGGAGGTCGAATATGAACAATACGCAGCTTGGCAGAACGAGTACCTCGAAAGTGAATCTGCGCGCACCGATCTGAATTTTTGGAAGCAACAGTTGGAAGGAGTCACGGCTGGAATTGAGCTACCCACTGACTCGGTTCGGCCCTCCCAGCCTAGCTTCCGCGGTAAGCGCCAAACGCTCAGATTACCCTCCGCGCTTCTCACCAGGATCGAATTGCTGGCACGCCAGGAACAGACCTCATCAACACTGCTGCTGCTCGCTGCCTTTGTCGCTCTCCTCTACCGTTATACCGGCGGGGAAGATATTGTCCTGGGCACCGAGGTAACAGGCCGAAATTTTAGGGGTACGGAAAAGGCGATCGGACCGTTCCTCAATGATGTTGTCTTGAGGGTAAACGCTGGCGGCAACCCTGGAGTCCGGGAACTGCTCAAGCGTGTTCATGAGGCTTGGAAGAGTGCCCAGGATCATCACTTGCTTCCGTTCGCAAAGTTGTTGGATGTTCTCGACGTCGATAGGGACTTCAGTCGTAACCCTGTGTTTCAGGTCAAATTTGCGCCAGATCTTGTTCCTGAAGTTCCGGTTTTCCGGGGACTCGATGTCACCATGCTCCCGGTTCAGGCCGAAACAGAGACACTGGACCTCACGTTGCGGGTACGGGAAAAAGCCAACGCCACTGAACTCGTGCTCTCCTATAGCGCAGACCTGTTCTCAGACGCAAGCATTGAACGAATGGTGAGTCACTACCAAACCATCCTGGAAAGCTTCGTCGCTGATGCCAACCAGAAGTTGTCCTCCATTTCGATGCTAAGCAGCGCAGAGCGGCGCCTGCTGCTTGTTGATTGGAATAGCACTGCAGTCGCCTATCCGCTCAATAAGCCTCTCCATTGCTTCATTGAAGATCAGGTAGCCCGCAGCCCGCAGGCGCTGGCGCTTATCTTCGAAGACCAGCGACTCACCTACGCCGAATTGAATGCCCGGGCGAATCAACTGGGCCATCGGCTACAAAAGTTGGGGGTGGGTCCTGACGTATTCGTGGGAGTCTGCGCCGAACGCTCTCTAGAGATGGTAATCGCGCTTCTTGCCGTACTCAAAGCGGGAGGTGCTTACGTTCCTCTCGATCCCGAATACCCACAAGATCGACTGGAGGGCATGATCAGCGATATCAATCCGCCGATTATTCTGACGCAATCTTGGTTGCTCGATCGCGTGCCCGCCCATGCACCTGTGATTTGTCTCGATCGTGATTGGAACCTCATCGCACAAGAAAACGTGGCTAACTGCAGCGTCGAGCTTACCGGAAAGAACCTGGCTTACGTGATCTACACTTCAGGTTCTACCGGAAAACCCAAGGGTGTCGCAAACGTCCACGAAGGAATTGTGAATCGGCTGCTCTGGATGCAGGACGCCTATCAGCTCACGGCCGCCGACCGGGTGCTGCAAAAGACGCCATATAGTTTCGATGTTTCCGTGTGGGAATTTTTTTGGCCTATGATGACCGGGGCTGCGCTGGTCATTGCACGACCGGAGGGCCATAAAGATCCCAGCTATCTTCGGCAATTGATAAGCGATCAGAGGATTACCACCGTCCATTTTGTACCGTCGATGCTAAGCATTTTCTTGGAAACGACCGCACTCGAGAGGACGCGCTCTTTGAAACGCGTCTTTGCTAGTGGTGAGGCGTTAACCATCGAGCTGCAGCAACGGTTTTTCGAACGGGTTCCGGGCGCTGAACTGCACAACTTGTATGGACCAACCGAGGCGGCGGTGGACGTCACCTACTGGAAATGCCGGCCAGAACGGGCGCGAGCCACGGTACCGATTGGGCGAGCGATTGCCAATATTCAGATCTACATTTTGGATGCCCACCTTCAACCTGTGCCCATCGGCGTCTCCGGCGAGTTGCACATTGGAGGAATAGGTCTGGCACGCGGTTACTTGAACCGTCCAGATTTGACCCAGGAGAAATTCATCCCTAATCCGTTTGGCAGGCCGGGAGAACGCCTTTACAAGACCGGCGATCTGGCCCGCTTTTTGCCCGATGGCAATATTGAATACCTGGGTAGGACTGATCATCAGGTTAAATTGCGCGGCTTTCGCATTGAGTTGGGAGAGATCGAAAGCGTTTTGCAACAATGCCCGGAAGTTCAGCAGGCGGTGGTCACGCTGCGGGAAGATCACGCTGGCGATAAACGCCTGGTCGCTTACGTCAAGCCGGCACAAGGGCAAGTCCCGGATAGCAACAAACTCCGGGCTCACCTTCAGAGTCGTGTGCCTGATTACATGATCCCTGCCGCTTTCTTGGTCATGGAAGAGTTTCCCATGACCACCAGCGGCAAGGTAAACCGGCGTGCACTGCCCGAACCGCAACTGCCTTCCTCAAACGGCATGCACATAGCGCCGCGTACGGAAACCGAGCGCTTGGTGGTGCGAGCTTTTGAGACCATACTTCACTTGCCGTCAGTTAGCGTTTGCGACGATTTTTTCGAGCTGGGCGGGCATTCTTTATTGGCGGCACAGCTCCTCACATCGATCGAACGCGAGAGCGGGCGGCACATACCTTTACGGCTATTGTTTCAGGGCGCGACGCCCGAATACCTGGCTCACGCACTCGAATACGGCATAGACCTCCCTCCCGAGCCGACAGTCACGCTGATTAACGCCGGAGGCAGCGGAGCCCCCTTTTTTGCCGTCGTGCCACCCGGCGAGAATGCCGTTGGTTACATGAAACTGTCGCGCAACCTTGGTTCGGAGCAATCGTTTTACAAGCTGCAGGGAGCGGGCCCGATTGTAGAGGGCCGGCCGTACACCTGGGACGAGATGAAGGGTTTGGCCGCTGACTATGTGACCGCAATGCGCAGCGTGCAACCGGAAGGACCCTATTTCTTCGGGGGCATGTGTGACGGGGCGCATCTGGCTATCCGCATGGCAGAACGGATCGAACAGCTGGGACAAACGGTTGGCATGCTGGCAGTATTTGATACCTGGGTCCTCGAAAACAGTCAGCGGCGCTGGGCCTGGAGGCTGCACTACTACTCAGAGCGGTTTGGTGAACTCGCCAAACATCCCTTTTCGGAATGGCTGCGAGTAGCGGCGAGAGTGGCGGAAAGAACCGCCAATCGTTTTCGGGCAAAGCCTCCTAGCGCTACCGCTTGGGGCGAGGCGTATTGGCCAGGCCGTGGATACAAGCCACCTACCTTCAACGGTCGGGTGGCGCTGTTCAAAAGGCCCAAGCAGCCGTTCTATTACAAACCGGACCCGGCCATGGGTTGGAGTGAGCGGGCGCGTGCCGGGGTAGATATTCATGTTCTACCGATTCACCACGGACAGATGTTGCGCGAACCCTCGGTTCAGCTCTTGGCTGAGTCGTTGGCACAGGCTCTGCGCCAAGCCCAGACAAGCGACAGGGAGGGAAGCTTGGCGGTTGAGCCCGGCGTAAAAATCTCTTTGTCAAGCGGCTCGCCCCGCGAGGCTGTCTGATGGCGCCTGCGCCGGGATTGCGGATGTTTGTCTGCCCCAACTCACTCGATATTCCAGATTGGCCGCTCGCGAGAATTTCTGCGTGCGAAGTCGATGTGTTCTCGGTGAGCACACACTTCAGTTTGAGCGACATTGGCCAGCTACGCACGCTGCTTACCGACGATGAGCTCTCTCGCGCCGATCGTTTTCGCTTCGACGAGCATCGCAACCAGTACACAATCGCTCGCGGCTGGCTCCGACTGCTGCTCAGTGGCTATACAGGTCGTGATGCGACGCAGCTGAGGTTTGCCTATGCTTCGAATGGTAAGCCGGAGCTAGTGAGTGACACGGGGGAGGCAAGTATTGACTTCAACGTCGCCCATTCCGAAGAGCTAATTGTTTTGGCCTTCGCGCGCCATCGCCGACTTGGTATTGACATCGAGCGGATTCGACAGGATGTTGCGTACGATGATCTGGCACAAAGGTATTTCTCTGCGGCAGAGTACGCCTGCCTGCGTGAACTAGCTCCTACTCGCCGAGCCAATGCCTTCTTCGCTTGCTGGACCCGGAAAGAGGCTTACGTGAAAGCCTTAGGTTACGGTCTCGCTTTGCCTCTGCCTTCCTTCGATGTTTTTCTGGATGCAAACGTCCCCTATCACATAATGCGGCCCTCCTTTGAACCTGGCGTGCAGTGGCACATACAAAACCTGGAGGTCGCTTCTGGGTACGCTGCTGCGCTCGCTCTGGAGGAGGCGAACTCCACCCCCACGACGGCGGCAGAGGTATTCAGCATCTCATGAAAAAAATCGAGAAGATTGCAATGTCCAACAATTTCCGCCGCAGGTGGATGGGCCCGGCGGTTGCCAGCGGCACAGGCACCCTACCCCCGCATAGACCGAAGTCGACCAGGGTGAACGAGCCGTGCCAATGGCGCTTGGCAAATGAGACGGGGGAATAGCGCATGGCGGGTCGCTTAGAACCTCGGCCGGTGCTGATCCTCGGGGCAGCCCCACGTGTCAGTGTGCCCATTGCGCGCCTGCTGCGCGAACGCTGCGGTGTTCGCGTGGGAGTCGCCGCTGTGGGTCCACTAGAGGTTCCTCTACATTCGTCGGCGGTAGCGGAATTTTTCAGGTTGCCGGCGCCGCCCGCAACCTCAGCCGAGCGGGCAGAGGCGCTCCTCGATCGGATTATTTACGGGGAATTTGACACTATCATTCCCGTGCAAGATGGTGGGCTGGCCCTAATTGCTCAGAATTACGAGCGTCTGAGCGCCACCACCTTGCTTGCCTGTCCTCCGCCGCACGTCCTAGAACGAGCTCTGAACAAGAACTTGACCCTGGACATCGCTCGCCAATGTGGCATCACGGTTCCAAAGACATTTAGCTTTGCCACCGCTTCACAAGCGGAGTGGATTGCGACCGACTTGTGCTTTCCCGCGATCGTGAAGCCCGCTGAAGCTCGAAACAGCGGGTTTCTGAAGTCTCGCTACTTCCAGAGTCGCGAGGAATTTTTGCTGTGGCTGGCAAGCCATGAGACCGGCAAGGCCATGCTCATACAGGAGTACTGTCCGGGCGAAGGCGTTGGGGTCGAAATGCTTCTGCACAAGGGCGAGCCAATCGCGTGCTTTCAACATCGCCGGCTTAAGGAACAGCCTCCCTCCGGCGGTGTAGCCGTCGTGGCCATCGCCGAAGCCCCTGACCCATTTCTTACGGAAGCTTCTCTCCGTTTGTTGCGTGCAATGGAATGGGAGGGAGTGGCCATGGTGGAATTTCGCAGGAATCCCAGCCATGGAACCGCCATGTTGATGGAGGTTAATGGACGTTTTTGGGGCACCACTGCCCTGCCGCTTGCCGCAGGCATGGAATTCCCCGTCTACCAATGGCAGCTGCTGCACGGACAACGACCAGAGGTCCCGTCCAGTTACAGAGTTGGCCTAGTTTGGCGCTGGACGGCAGGATGCCTGGAACGTATGCATTCACTGCTCCTACCTTCTCACGGCGCACCGGCCAAGCGCTCCCGGTGGCGAGAGCTGGCCCTCAGTGCATTTGATCTTCGTCCGAGTTTCCGCGATGCGGTTTGGTCGTTTTCCGATCCTGTTCCCGCTCTGTACGAAATCGCGAGTACCGTCGGAAAGTTGTGCATAAACGACGCGCTCGCCGTATTACGCAAGCTTTTCCCCCGCCTGCGACGGGATCTCGACAATGTTCGAAAGTACAAAGGTCGCGAAAGATCTCTGTATCTCAGTTTACGGGTGCATAACCTTTTGAGCGTGGCCCGGGAACGAAGGCGCCGCGTTCCGCCCAATGCTCGTTCGTTTGTCTTCGTCTGCCACGGAAATATCATGCGCAGTGCTTTTTGCGCCGGCTTGTTTCAACGTGAAGTGCTGGCAGCGGGGGAAGACGAATTTGAGGTCGCTTCCGCGGGGCTCCATGCTTCCCCCGGGAAGCCGGCAGATCCGCGGGCCATCAACGCGGCACGAGAGTTTGGCATCTCCCTCGACGCTCACCGCGCACAACTGCTTACACGCGAAATGGTGACTCACGCGGACGCTATCTTCGCCATGGATTGGCAAAATTTGGTGGAACTGCTAATGCGCTATCCGAACCAACGCGAAAAGATCCTGATGATGGCCTGCTATGCCCATCCTTCATACCGGCGTGTCGAAATCGATGACCCTTATACCGGGAATCTTGAGGACACGGTCGACTGTTACCGACTGCTTTCAACTTGTATCGGGAATTTGGCCCGCAGCACGCTTTCCGTCCGAAAGCGCGCCTCTGGCAGGCCCGCATGTACGGTGGAATTGAAGTGCAAACCAGCGAATAAGTGGAAATAAGGAATCGTGGGAGACAGAGCGCAATGGCGGCGATCTTAAAATTGGCTGCTCACGTACACAAAGCAATCCCCCGGCGGAAACCTGTGGGCGGACAAGCGGACATTTTAGGCGATGATAGAACCCTGGGCTCGTATTCAAATCACGGCCTGGTGCTGCTTCTCAACCGTTTTGGCATCTTTGCCGACGCCAATACCCCCTCCCACGTATCGCCGGCTTTTTCAGACCCCGGGGCTGCTGCCGGGCCCGCTTGCGAGGAAGTGAATCCTACTCCCCCTCGGCCGAGAGAGGTATTCACTGTTTCATGAAGCACGTCGAGAAGATCGCCATTATCAAGAACATTGGTTCCAGCTGGTTGGGGTTGGTGGTGAACATGGCCACCGGTCTGGTGGTTTCGCCTTATATTCTCCACAAGCTGGGGGATGAGGCGTTCGGCTTATGGGCATTGGTATTTTCGATAAGCGGGTACTACGGACTGTTCTCCATGGGCATTCGCTCGTCCGTGGTGCGCTATGTTGCCCGCTTCAAAGCTCTCGAGGATCGCGAACAATTGCTGCGGGTCATTAACACCAGCTTATTCGCCTACACGTGCATCGGCGCCGTAGCTTTGTTGGTGACTTTGATCCTTGCTTGGTTCCTACCGCGGATGATTCACCTCCAGGCGTCGTCGGTAACAACCGCTAAAATTCTCTTCCTCATGGTGGGCGCATCGGTCGCGATCGGTTTTCCTTTGAGCGTGTTTGCCGGGATTTTGGAAGGTTTGCAGAAGTTCTACCTGCTCAATGTGGTCAACATCGCGAACACCATTGTCCGCGCCGCAATGATCATTATCGCGCTCAATCATGGCTATGGACTGCTGGCGGTCGCCTTTATCACTGTCGCCCTTCCCTTCGTAAGCCGCCTCGTTAACGCGGCCAACGTTTTTTGGCTCATCCGGGCTACAGTCAGTGTTCGATTCATCAGCATGGATACCCTGAAGCTGCTGGTCAACTACGGCGCTGTAACCTTCATGATTACGGTAGCCGAGAACCTACGCTTCCGAACGGACGAACTAGTGATAGGCGGATTTCTCACGGCAGCGGCCATCACCCCGTTCGCCATCGGTTCGCGGATTGTCGACTATGCTACTAGCGTGGTGGATGGCCTGGCTCAGGTGTTCACTCCCATGTCGAGCCACTTTGACGCGCGGGGAGAGGTCGAAAAGCTTCGTTCTATCTTCATTGCCGGAAATCGCGGCTGTGCTTTGGTCATGTTTCCCATGTGTGCCGGGTTGATCATTCTAGGCAAATCGATAATCCGCCTGTGGATGGGAGCAAGATACATTCCGCTGAGTTACCCGGTGCTGTTGTTGTTACTGATTCCTTGCACTATGCGCATGAGTCAAGCGACCACCGGACGAATCCTGTTTGGCATGGCGCGGCACAAGACACTCGCCTGGGTGGTGCTCGCCGAGGGGGTCGCGAATCTTATCTTGAGCATACTCCTGGTGCGCCCCTATGGCATTGTTGGCGACGCTCTAGGCACGGCGATTCCCCTGACCTGTACGTGTCTGCTTTTCTTGCCGCAGCACATGTGTCGCATTCTCGAAATGCGAGTACCTGCCTTCTTGAAACAGGCATATACGACACCGTTACTCTTGTGTTTGCCGATGGTTTGTTTCTTACTGCCTATGGAACACTGGTTCGCTCCCCGTACTCTGGCGCATTTGGCCTTACATATCCTCCTTGCCAGCACCGTCTATGCGGGATTTGTCTATTATTTTATGTTCTTAAGAGGACCCTTGAGCCTGCGCCGGCCGCGCACGCAACCGCCGGAACAAGCAGTCGAAGTGGCATTAGCCGAAGAGGCAGGAGAGTAGAGGCTTCTAGCTTGAGGAACTGCTGCAGAGGATTTGGTTTCCGAGATTTGAGGAGAAAATGAACAAGCTGCGCCTGTTAAGCAATCACCTCGGTAAAGTATACGATGTCGCACTGTCCCGCCGCCCGGCAGGACGGTCTATGACCGTCTACCCGCAGGACCTTTTTATTGTCTCCTATCCGCGGTCCGGCAACACCTGGACGCGGTTCCTGGTGGGCAATTTCCTCTATCAGGATGCGCCCGTCACCTTCGCCAACGTAGAAGCCAGGATTCCCTCGATTTACGTTTTTCCCGATTGGAAGCTCCGTCGGCTGCCGCGTATCTTCAAAAGCCATGACTGCTTCGATCCGCGGTATCGCCGGGTCATTTACATCGTGCGCGATCCCCGAGACGTGGCGGTTTCGGCCTACCACTACTCGATCAAGGTGGGAATTCTCGAGGAGGCTTGTCCGATCGAACGATTCATGCCCTTATTCATGAGCGGCAATTTTGGCAGCGGCTTGCTGGCCGACCCTCGTTGGGGCTGCTGGTACGACAACGTCGCCAGTTGGATGGCCATGGGTCACAACCGAGAATTCCTGCTGTTGCGATACGAAGACATGCTCAAGGATCCGCGCCACGAGTTGAAGACGGTTGCGGAATTCCTGAACCTCGAGCCCTCCCCAGAGCGGCTGGAGCGTGCCGTTCAGCTCAGTGCGGCGGATCGCATGCGGGAATTGGAGAAAAAAGAAGGCACTATCTGGCAACTGACCAAGCATACCCGGCAAGACAAGAAATTCGTGCGCAGTGGTAAGGTAGGCAACTGGCAAGACGAACTGCCGGTCGATTCCGTCGCCCAGCTTGAGCGTGCCTGGGGCTCCTTGATGCAAAGGCTCGGCTATCACTTAACAACCGCCTCATCGCAAGGAGAACGCGAAGAACCCCAGCTCTCGCATTCGAAACTCCGTTGAAAGTTGCACGGGTTTCCCTAGGATGCAAAGCTTTGCACCTCTGGCGATCGTCCGGCCAAAGCCAGGGGGTCGGCGTGCATGTTACGTCCACGTTTTGAGACACTTAAGGCATATGGCGGATTTCCGGCGGTACGCGAATTGCTCTCTTGACCGCGGTATCCTCTAGCGTGTACCCATATCGATTCAGCGTCATGACGGCCGCCTCTACCGCGCTATGGGCTACAGCAAGCGCCGTCGAAACGAGTCTCGGCGCCAGAGTTTTTCATCGAAGACAAATATTCACCCAGGAGGAAAGTTGACTGCTTCGACAAGCCATTTAATTTCGCCGCATGGCGGTGAACTGATTCACCTTATAGCTGGGGCCGATCGCGCCGCAGAGCTGAAGGCACACTCGAGAGAGTGGCCGTCTTGGGATTTGACACCTAGGCAGCTTTGCGATTTAGAACTTCTGCTCAGCGGTGGTTTTTCCCCCCTCAACGGCTTCATGAATCGCCCCGACTACGAAAGCGTGTGTCAGACGATGCGGCTGGCAACTGGCGTACTGTGGCCTATGCCCATCGCTCTCGACGTCAGCGAAGACTTCGCAAGAAACTTACAGCCGGGACATAGCAAGGTGGCTTTACGCGATGCCGAGGGCGTAATGCTGGCGGTCTTGCACCTGGAAGATGCCTGGCAACCCAACAGAAACGAGGAAGCCAAGCTGGTTTTTGGAACCACTAGCAAGCTGCACCCGGGCGGCGATTACGTGATGAATAAAGCGAACTCGTGGTATCTGGGTGGGACTGTGGAGGGCTTGCAACTTCCCTCGCATTACGACTTCAAAAATCTTCGCCTTACCCCAGCGGAGTTGCGCTCCGAATTCACCCGACTCGGCTGGCGGCGGGTGGTTGCGTTCCAGACGCGCAACCCCATGCATCGTGCCCATCAGGAACTGACCTTCCGCGCTGCCAAAACGGTGGAAGCGAACTTATTGATTCACCCCTCGGTCGGCATGACTAAGCCCGGCGATGTCGACTACTTCACGCGCGTTCGCTGCTACCAACTGCTGCTTTCCAAATACCCTCCGGGAACGGTCAAACTCGCGATGCTCCCCCTAGCCATGCGTATGGGCGGTCCTCGGGAAGCCATTTGGCACGCCATCATTCGTAAAAATCACGGGGTCACTCACTTCATCGTGGGACGCGACCATGCTGGTCCGGGGAAAGACGAGAACAATAAGCCCTTCTATGGAGCTTATGAGGCGCAGGAACTTTTCAGGAAATACGAAAGCGAGCTTGGGGTCACCATGGTTCCCTTCAATATGATGGTTTACCTCGAGGATCATGACAAGTACGTTCCCGATAACGAAATCCCCAACGGCTCCCGGGTGCTGAATATTTCCGGCACTGAATTGCGCCAGCGACTTAATGAGGGGAGAGACATTCCCGGATGGTTTACTTACCCGGAAGTCGTGCACGAGTTGCGGCGCAGCTATCCTCCACGCCACCGGCAAGGAGTGACCATTTTCTTTACCGGCTTGTCGGGCTCGGGAAAATCGACAATCGCCAATGTCCTTCTCACCAAATTCCTTGAGGTCGGAGGTCGCCCGGTGACGCTGCTCGACGGCGACCTGGTGCGCAAGCATCTCTCCTCCGAGCTAGGCTTCTCCAAGGAACACCGCGATATCAATATACGGCGGATCGGTTATGTGGCCTCGGAGATCACTAAAAATGGCGGCATTGCCATCTGCGCGCCCATCGCTCCCTACGATGCTGTGCGCAAGCAGGTGCGGCACATGATCGAACCCTACGGGGGTTTTGTCCTGGTCCACGTGGCCACTCCGGTGGAAGTGTGTGAACAGCGTGATCGCAAGGGACTATATGCAAAGGCACGAGCTGGCATCATCAAGGAGTTCACTGGCATCTCTGATCCATACGAGGCGCCCGCGGACGCCCAGGTCACGATCGATACCGCCGAATTGAGCCCCGAAGAAGCGGCGCAAGAGATTATCCTCCACTTGGAACAACAGGGCTTCATCGGTGTAAACGGCGAAGCGGTTGCTGCGGCGGTACGCTCATAGCAATGAAGCAGGCTGATGGTGGCATTCTATGGAGTTGGCGGCGCTTAAGATTCTGATCGGGTTTGTGGTAGGCACCCTGATCGGCATGACCGGACTGGGCGGTGGTGTTCTATTACTACCCATTCTGATCTTCGGACTGAGAGTGCCGGCGATTGTGGCAGTGGGGTCGGATGCAGCTTTCAACTTCGTTACCAAGATCGGCTCCAGCTGGGTACACCTGACCAAAGGCACGGTGCGCCGCCGCGTTGTCATTGCCCTGGCCGCCGGCAGCGCACCCGGGTCGATCGTGGGAGTCGCCCTACTGGCGCACCTGCGCAGGCTTCACGGCGATGGCGTCAATGACTTCATTAAATCCGCCGTCGGTCTGTTGTTGATCTGCATCCCCATGCTGTTGCTGATGCAGCGCAGGATCGAAGAGCGGGTGAGCAACCGTCTTCCCACGGCAAAGTCGTTTTTAGGCATGACTCTCATCGGACTGCTCGCTGGATTCCTGGTGGGCATGACTTCCGTTGGTTCCGGCAGCATTATCATGATGCTGCTGCTTCTCTTTTATAGCTATCCCCCGAAGGTCATGGTCGGTACCGACATTGTGCATGCGGTTCTGCTGACTGGCATAACCAGCGTATTGCATTTCCGCCTGGGAAATGTCGATTTGCCTCTGGTAGGGTACCTTCTGATTGGTTCAATTCCCGGCGGCCTCCTAGGTGCTCAACTCACGACTCGCGTGCCCATGCTATGGTTGCGGCGAATTCTGTGTGCAATTTTGCTGGCCACCGGCGCCCGCATGCTGTGGACCTGAGGGAACAACATGCATTCAACCCGATCTGGGGACATCCTGGCACGAATCGGGGCGGCCTTGCAGGCCGGGCGTGACGTACTCGCAAGCTTCACGCCAGGAGCAATCGAAGCCGAATATAAAGTCGGCCACGATCCTGTTACGGAAGCCGACCGCGCCGTCGACGCTGTGCTGCGCACGAACTTGCTGCGCGAGGACGAAGGCTGGCTTTCTGAGGAAAGCGTCGACGACTTCACCCGCTTGGACAAGAGGCGGGTGTGGGTGGTCGATCCGCTTGACGGCACGCGCGAATTCGTCCTCGGCATTCCGGAATTCTGTGTCTCGATCGCCTTGGTTGAAAATGGTAAGCCAGTCGCCGGGGGTATTTGTAATCCCGCCACCAATGAGATCTTCATCGGCTCACTCGATTCTGGTGTTTGCTACAACGGGGTTCCCGCGAAGGTGAGTCAGAAGACAACACTCAATGGCGCGCTGCTGCTGGCCAGTCGCAGTGAAGTAAAGCGCGGCGAATGGCAGGCATTTAATAGCGGCCCATTTCGTATTCAGGCGATGGGTTCGGTTGCATATAAGCTGGCGCGCGTCGCCTGTGGCTTGGCAGATCTTACCTTCACGCTAACACCCAAGCACGAATGGGATGTCGCAGCCGGAGCCGCTCTTGTGCTTAGCGGGGGCGGTTTTGTGCAATCGCTGGAGGGCGCAGAATTGGTATGCAACAGGCAAAATCCGTTGTTGCCTGGTTTAATCGCGTGCGGACCTCGAATGAGCGCCGAGCTCATAACGCTTCTCGGCGATCGGGTGCAGCCGGCAGCCAATTCACCAAGGTAGGTTGCCGATGCTGGTTTAAATTCAGTCGGCGATGCTTTTCCTCATGTATCACGAACTCTGGCTGCCGGGTCGAGCGCCCTGTCGCAGCGAACCTGGCTACCTGCGTTACGTGGTGAGCGTATCGGATTTTGAGCAACAAATGCGCTGGCTCAAGAATAGCGGCTGGTCGGGGGTTGCGGTAACCGAGGCGCTGAGTTTCCCCTCGCGGCCATGCATCGCTCTGACCTTTGACGACGGCAGCGAAACGGATTTGCTGGCCGCGGCACCCATACTCGAGGAGCTAGGATTCGGAGCCACGTTTTTTATTACATCCGGGTTCTTGAATAGCGCCGGACATCTCTCGAGCAGGCAACTGCGGCAACTGGCCGACCGAGGCTTCGAGGTGGGTTGCCATTCGATGACACACAGCTATCTTCCCCGGCTCGATGCCAGCGGACTTCGTCGCGAGATGGTAGATGCCAAGAGGCAGATTGAAGATGTGATCGGCCAAGCCGTAAGCCACTTCTCTTGTCCAGGGGGCCGTTATGACCAACGGGTTATCAATATGGCGCGTCGGACCGGCTACCGCACCTTGAGCACCAGTCGCAATCATCCCAATTCCGCCGCCACGGATGTTTACCGCTTAGGGCGCGTCGGTATCCTTCGCCATACCAGCTTTGCTGCCTTTCAAGATATCTGTCGAGGAAAAGGCCTCTGGCGCATGCGCATGGCAGAACTGGCGCGGACCGGGATGCAGCGGGTCTTGGGTGATCCAGCTTATGATGCCCTCAGAGCGTACCTTCTCGGCCGCCATCACCCTTTCTCCTGATAGTCGAGCATCTACGGCTGCCGCGTATCGTCCGCAGCGGCTCAAGCCAAGTTTTGCTTCGCCAAAGGTCGTGACCCAAGTCGCCGCTGGGCGGCC
>JAFATF010000195.1 GCA_019244045.1 Acidobacteriota bacterium | reverse complement strand
AGGCCGACAAGTTTGCGCGGGCGCGCCTTGGGTGATCCGGGCTGAGGACCTGGCGGGCTTCGCCAAGGGAAAGCGTCGGAAGCCTCCGCTAACACAAAACGCCACGCAGCGCGTCTTTGACTTTCAATGAGTTAGCCGAGGTGCATTATGACTCGTGACTGCTGGGTCATACGAAGATCGAGAGCACGGTTCGATATCTCGGCATCGAGATTGATGATGCCATTGAGATCGCGGAGAAGATCGAGATCTGAGAGGGGCCCGCGCTCTACCCGATCCCACGGGCCACGGGCGCCCGTGGCGCTCCGACGACCGCCACTCCGGTAACCTGAACCTGCGTCACACCAGGAGCGGCGGTCGCCCCAAGAGCTATCAGCGATTATCCGGCGGCGCGGCCTGTTGTTCGCGTTAGCAGTCCCGCAAAAAAACACCAACAACTGAATGGCCCTGCAGTTTATCCAATATCTGGATCGCCGCGCGTTCAAATGCCGCTTCGCGCAACTCGACCGGGAGGCCACCAGCATTCTGTTCTTGAACGCGACGCTGCGCGATCAGGGACGCTATTCCAACTGCTCCTAATCGCCTCGCCTCCATGTCAAGTTCGTCTGCGTGCACCACCAGCGCCGCCGCCCTGAAATCCAATCCGCTGAGGGAACCGTCGGGACGGACCTCTCGCATACTGAACGCGGAATTCGTCAGCCACCCAACAATCGTCTCCTTATCAATTGCTGCGGACAGCAACGCGGAGATTACGGCTGCATTCGGACTGCAGCGGTCGTTGGGCCCGAGCTTTCTGTTCACGCTCACTGGCATCCAGCGGCTACCCCGCAGGAGTAAGTGACAACAAGCAATTCTGCGGACTATAGGCACTTGATGCTCGCCGTTGTCGAGGGCGCCGCTCTTTGCGCGACGTGGCATGTTATCCCATCGAGCCCGTCGATGTCAGGGCATTCGCCCCTTATAGAATCATGCAGTGCTGTTGGTCAGTCTGGATGCCTTCGGCCGCGCCGATGCGGCAAAGATCAAGGTCTGAATGATCCTGGCAGGGCTGCCGTGCTCTGCCTGCCTATCAATCGCCGGTAAGGGTCACGGGCTGCCTTCCCGAACGAGCCAACGCCACCCCTGATAGCCGCCGATTTGCTGAGACACGATATTTCGGGATCCTTGGGCCAATTCCGGTCGTGATGAATCCCGGTGTCCGATGAAATAGCCACCATTGCTTGGCTATCGCCTATAATCTTGGGAACTCGTGTGCAGTCCGATCCTAATCCAGGGCAGGCCATCGATTTGAACCTCGATCCGGACGGCGCCGTCAAAGATCTATATTTTTGTGGCGCCATGGCTTTGTCGTCCGGTTGGATCGCCGATTTCGCGACCTCGTGGGTTAGCCGCGCTGTGGGGCATTGCGCTCGCGCTCGCGGGCGGTCGGTTGCTGTTGAGGTTACTCAACTATCAGCCGGTGACGCGGCGCGCGTTCCTGCACGCAACGTGGAACTTCGTCGCAATAGGTTGCTGGGGGACATTCTGTAGCGGCCCGTGGGGGGCTTATGAGCGCGGACTGATCTCGCCGCCCATGAGCATCTTTGCCGTCATCGCGCTGTTCGCTCTTCTGACCGGCATCTCGGTCTTGATCGGGCTATGGTACCCCGAGAAAGAGCCTTAGGTGATAAGCGTCGACCATGTGCGCACCGGCACGGATAAGCTGGAAAGCTCGGCCGCCGCTGAGGCAATGCTCCCCGAATCGTAGCTGGGGGTTTTGGCGCCGAATGCGTTACCCCCACGACCGGTGTACCCCCAGAGAGCTGCCCTCACTGCGCCGCCGAATTTCGGCTGCAGCGGGCCAATACCGGAAGAACTCAATGCGAGTACAAGACCTCCGCTTCGACCCTGAACTGCGATTTTTGCGCCTCCTTTTCATCCGGCAGCGGGCGTGCTAGTGTCACAAAATAGACATGACCGAGAATTGATGGTGAGTACTCCTCGTGATAACGGCACCAACCCAGCTACACCCACGCCAAAATCGTCATCTGGACGCACTAAAGACCGAACTCGCGCGCTGTCTTGAAAGAGAGTTGAGTCTCAGGACGGAAGAGCGGCGAGAGCGAGCGCAACGACTCGGGATCGAGCGCAAGAACGACGAACAACACGCACAGCGCCGACGGGCCCGTCCATCGGGCTCGTAGTGTGCGGCCTCTGACCAAATCACCAATCAGACTGATTATGCTCGGTCCGGCTGGCATAGGCGTCGCGGCAAGCCACCCGGTCCGCCGCGTGCGCCCCGCTCAATGAAGAAAGCGAGATCAGGCTTGCTCTGGCAGCCCCTCTCTAGCTTCCCCCTCTCTAGCTTCTGGCGTGGTCTCTGCCACAGGACGGCGCCCGGCCTCGGCGAGTTCGGAACGCGCCTCCGCAACGATGTCGCCCGTCTGCTCGTTCAATTCCGCAACCGCAACACGCCCTTGCTCATAGGCAATCAGCCCGGCTTTGAGCACCGATTTGGCGAGCGGGCGCAGCACGGGCGTAATGACCGGGACAACCACGCCTGCGCCGATTCCAATGGCCAGACCCGTCACGATGTTACCGCCTTTGAAGATGTCTTCGAGAACACTCATTGCACGCTCCTTATCCCGCGCTGGGGCTCGCAACCACTCGGCCTAACGCGTGACGATCAGGAATGTTACAATCGGATGAAATTACAGATGAAATTACATAAGACAGCAAAGTTCAGCGCTTCGAAAATCACGTAAGGGTGATGCGACCGACTCAAATCCGCTGAGGGTAGAACCAGCTGCTCATTGGCATGCCTGAAGCACCGGCTCCACAGGGCCGCTTTTTCTATCTGACGCTGATAGCGAGAAGCGACTTGTGATCTGCGGCGCGGCGTTGAGCTTCGTCCGTTGCGGCCTGAATTACGCCCGCAAGAACCCACTCGATGAGTTGCGGGCCGATCTGCCTAGTGCTGATTGCTACAATGAGCTTGACCACATGTGAAAGCATCAGGATACCCGACATGCCGTTGATTTCGTGATGCGGCGCTGCACTACCAAGGCAACGGTAGGCCGGCCGCGCGTTCGTGGGCTCTCGTATGCCCAATCCCAAGAGCTGCCGGTGTCCTGCCGTCAGCTCGAATCCCCTTCGGCATTCGATGATCAGGCTGGCGGTGAGCGGGTTGAGCTGTACGGCGAGCACATCAGGATGTTCCAGGAGATGCCGCTTGACGCGCACAACGTCGGCACCCCGCCCCTGAGCCTTCGCCAGCTTGATTCGAATGCGGGTGAGGGTGCGGTGAGCTACATAAGCCCGTGCCTGTGCACGCATGATCCGGATCCCTTCCTCGGCCAGCGCCAAGTGAGGGTGTTTTAAATATCAGGCTGATGAAGCTTAAGTGACAGAACGTGTCGATTTCCCACCTTAGAGCGGGTTTGCACAAGGCAGTATCCTAAAGTCGATGGTTGGGCCATCAAGGCGCCACGCGCGCCATGCTCCTAAAGAATTGATCCAGTTCGGCTCAGGGTCACGGGCCGAAAATATCACCCGGAGCATATCTGGTCTGCACTACCTCAGATGGCAGACATCGATTTCAGCCATGAAGACTTCTCAGTCGGGCCACTAAGCGACATCAATGACGAGCCGACAATATTTTAGAAGCGTCATGCGGAGCGTGGGAGGCGCAGCCGACCAACATCGGCTGACGATTTTTGCATGGGGCCCGAAGTTTCTCTGATTGGACTATTCGAGCGGCACGGTA
>JAFATF010000132.1 GCA_019244045.1 Acidobacteriota bacterium | reverse complement strand
ATCTGGGGACCCAGCCCGCAGGAAATCGGAAACCAAGAAGCCGCGGCTTAAGCATTCCTGAAAGGCATGGCGCGTCGCCAGGCGCCATTCCCATGCCAGAGCCGAATCGTTCTCGCTTAACGACGAGATGTCTGGCGGAATCTGGATCCCCACCTCGCGGGCGCAAGCCGCGCAGTCGATCTTAGCCCGCACGGGTTGGCGACGTTCACCGCAGCGGACAAGAAACAAATTGAGCGCAGAGCTGTGAGGTGAGCCTGCGCCAGACGTGAGCCTTTGACGCACCCGCTCACTGTCCAGTTGCCACATCACCCAGAGGCGATCCGTGCCGTTTTGGTGCAGGACGCTCGTGCTCTCACGCCCATAGAAGTCGACTTTATATTGCTCTGCAACGACGCCCAACTTGGCGAAATTAAAATGTGCGTTGCGCGACTGTAACGGATCGAATGTCCAGGTAATCTTGTGAATTCCGAGGGCCAGAGCGCGCTCCCGCTGCGCGAGCTTCAGCTGGTAACCCAGATTAAAATTCCGATAGGCGGGCAGCACCGCGGTCATGTGTGAGTGAATGGTAAGCTCACCATGCTCAAGACCGGGAAAACCGCAAGAGAATCCGATCAAGCGGCGATCATCGAAAGCTCCGAGCAGAATCGAGCCTGCTTCTTTAGCGGCGATCAGCAGAAGAACGGGAATGGTATCGCGATCGTCAACCGCCCAGACCTCCTTCTCCACCTGCGGGACCTGACGCAGCTCTTCTATGGATTCGAGATTGCGAATATCAAGGGCAGCTTTCGAGACAACATTAGGCATGGGCATAGGGATTTTACCGAGAATCAAGCGAGCACGCTCGAGGGGGATAGGGATGCTCGAGCGCGCTGCCCTCCCGATCTGTCACATTATCTTCCGGAGCATGCGTTGCCGCCGGCTTCAACCAGTTTCTGAATCGGAACGGCCAAGGGAAGCAGCAGTTGGGCAGAGGTAGGCTTTTGTGCCGCCTGAATGGACGCCGCTTGCGCGGCAAGCCGCTCCGCGGAAGCAGGTTCCTGGCGGCCAATAGCGTCGAGCGCGGCTATGCCTGCAGTGGCAATCGTCGCTAAACCGCCGGAAACTGGCGCCACTTCCCGAAGCAGGGATGAATCGGCGCTTCGAGCCTCGAGAGCTCGACCCACCTTGCGCCAGTTTTCCAAGAGCGCACGAAGCTCGAGAGCGAGAGCGGCATCCTGGCAGCGCCCGGCGAGGAACTGATCCGCCGTCCGCGAGAAGAGTCTCGCCGTCTCGCTCTCCGGGCGTGCCGCATCAACCAGTCGGTTCAGCGGAGTCAACTGCGTAGCTGGAGTCAGGGCCAATTCCTCGCGTGCGTAATCCTTCACCGGTTCGACGACATCGGCCAGCGTGCGCAGCGACGCGGCGTCCCGTCCGGCGGCAATTCGCTCGAGCATGGGTAGATAGTTTGTGTTGTGGGTAAGGGCGAAAAAATCGAGGCGCCAGCTGAGTTGGTACATGCGCGTGTACATCGATTGTGGGTCGGTGACATTTTCGGGAGACCACAATCGCTCGGCAATAGCTGCGGTACGCGGCCAAATGCGCGAATCCACATTTTCGGGATCAACGTATTCTGACCACATGGCAGCTTCGCCTCCGAAGATCTTCTGCTTTTCCTGCCGGCTTAAATGGGCGGCAGCACCGGACAGAGGATCGACTGCGTAGTGGCGCCCGGCAGGCCAATTCAAATCGACGTAGTAGCCGCTCGAAAGTATGCCGCCATAGCCCTGTTGGGCAGCGGAGGCTAAGGAATCCTGCCCACGCCAGGATTGAATGACGATAGCCTTCGGAATATCAGGCGAGAGAATTTCGTCCCAACCCACCATCGCCTTGTGGTGCTTACTTACCAGCTTCTGCAGGCGGTGAGTGAAATAGGTTTGCAGCTGCTGGGTGTTTTCGATGCCGTGCTGGCGCATGAAGCTCTGAATTCTCCCATTTGCAGCCCACTGCTTGCCGTTGACCTCGTCACCTCCGATGTGGAAGTAGTGATCAGGAAACAGCTTGGACATTTCGCCGATGAAGTCGTCGAGAAATTTATAGGTATGGTCACGAGTCGGATCGATGGCCGGATCGAAGACGCCCCAGCGGCGCTCGATTTGATATGGACCTGGGCCGCTCGACAGTTCGGGATAGCCCACAAACCAGGAAGTTGTGTGGCCGGGCATATCGAATTCGGGAATCACGCGAATGCCGCGATCGCGCGCGTAGGTGACGAGATCGCGTACTTGCTGCTGAGTGTAGTAGAGGCCATCTGACCCCATCCCAGTGAGCTTAGGAAATTTGCGGCTCTCTACCCGGAAGCCTTGATCGTCGGAGAGATGCCAGTGGAAGACGTTCAACTTGACCGCTTCCATGCCATCGAGGTTGCGCCGCAAGACCTCGACCGGCATAAAGTGACGGCTCACATCAATCAGCAGGCCGCGCCAGGAAAAGCGGGGGCGGTCATGAATGCTGATGGCTGGCACGTGAAAGCCGCCCGGGCCTGCTGCGATGAGCTGCAGAAAGGTTTGCAGGCCATGCATAGCTCCCAACGGAGTTGCGGCCGAGAGCCTGGCACCGCTCGCGTCCACTTCGAGGGAGTACGATTCATCTTCGTCGGGCTCCTCGACCGGCTTGCTGCCATGCTCGGTATGAACGGTCAGAGTTGCCATCCTCCGACCGGTCAGCTTAGCCTGCAGCGGGATCCCGGTCTGCTTGCTAGCGTTGGTCAGTAAACGTTCGACGGCTCTGAAGAGCCGATCTTCTTTGTAGCCACTAAGAGAAACCGAGAACGACTCATCGAACTTAAGTGCGCCCCTTCCCAGCTTGTACTCTGTCGGCAGGGGCATCATATCGACGGCTACCTGCTGGGCTGGCGACAGCGTTAGGAAAGTCGAGATCAACAAGGGAATCACAAACGCCATTCTCATCGAGATGAACACCCCGCCGATATCAAACATGAGTGCAAGAAACAGAGCATGGTAGCAGACCGATGATGGAGATAAGTCTTCTGCCCGTTGCTCACCCGCAGCGCATTGCCTCGTCTATCAGTTTGTTGGAACTATTCGATCAAGGTTCACGTATTTAGGGGAGACAAGAGATCGGGGGGTGACTTATGTTGGCAGTCCAAATTCATAACCTGAAAAACCGTGTTCTTCTGCGTTGCACCGGCCGAATTGTTGCCGGAGAAGAGATCAATATTCTGCGCAGCGCCGCCTTAGGCCACTCTAACCAGCACGAGATGGTGATCGATCTGGCGAATGTGTGCACCCTGGATGGAGCCGGCCTTGGCGAGCTGGCGTTCCTCGAAGGACGCATGCGAAGCGCAGGTTTGCGTCTCCGCATTCAAAACCCCAGTGCTCACGTGCGCGAATTGCTGGAATTGACCAATCTCGACGCAGTGATCGAGATCACTGCCTCCCACGAGTTTGAGCAGATCTGTGACACCCTGCGACAAAGCTGCGCACCCCAAAGGGGAGTAGCCCAGCCCTAGACGAGCGAAGGCCTTCCAAGGGTGCGCCGCAGCCAGGCAATATGACTTCCTTCTAAAGGTGCCGGATCAGCACGTCGGCGGCAATAAAGAAAAAGAAGACAAGCGAGATTACGCCGTTCATGCTGAAAAAGGCGGCATTCAGCTTACTTAAATTATTCGCCGATACCAGCGAGTGCTCATAGACTAAAAGCAGGGCGACTATAGCCACGCCCGCGAAGGCAAATGCTCCCAGGGAGAATGCCAGAACAAAGCTCGCCAGCAAAACCAGCATAAGTACGTGGAATGCTCGTGCAATCCACAAGGCAGTAGCGATCCCGGTGTAGCGTGGGATCGAATGCAGCCCATAGAGGCGGTCGAACTCCCAATCCTGACAGCTGTAGAGCACATCGAAACCGGCGACCCAGAAGGTAACCGCGGCGGTCAACAACAGAATGCGAGGATCAAGCGAACTGCGAATGGCGATCCACGCCGCAGCGGGAGCCATTCCCAAAGCAAAACCAAGCGCTAGATGCGACCAGCGGGTAAAACGCTTGGTGTAGGAGTAAAGCAGGAGAACCAGCAACGCAATCGGGGAGAGTAAAAGGGCTAGGCGATTCAGTTGGGCGGCAGCGAGCACGAAGACGGCCGAAGACAGAACCACGAATGTCCTTACAAACGAGGGAGTGAGAAGGCCGGCGGGCAAAGCCCGGGCTTGCGTGCGCGGGTTGGCGGCGTCCATGCCGCGGTCGGCAAGCCGATTAAAAGCCATGGCGGCCGAGCGCGCCGAAATCATGGCGATTGTGATCCATAACAGTTGCCGGCCATTTGGCCATCCGCCTGCCGCCAGCATCGCCCCGCAGAGTGCAAACGGCAGGGCAAACACCGAGTGCTCCCACTTGATCATCTCAAGCGTTACCTGCAGGTTGCGGAGCACAGGCATTCCCTGCCATTGTAATCGAAGGAAGAAGCGCAAATGGCAGGCGTGCTGTCCAAGGGCAGGGGACGACAGCCATCTTCCAACCTAGACGTCGGCTGGGCGATCCCGTGGGACGGCGGCTGCCGCGCGCGTCAGTGCTCATCGCCGAGCTATGGTTATTCCGTCGTGCCGGCTACCAGAGGCACAAAACGGCAGCCCTCAAGGGCGGTGATGAGGGGCGCGCCGTTCATTTTGCGGACCAACTGAAGCTCCTGCGCGTGTTCCCGTCCGACCGGCAGGATCATGCGGCCGCCTTCACTGAGTTGTGCCAGCAACGAGGGCGGGATGGTCGAGGTGGCCGCCGAAACAATGATTCGGTCGTAGGGAGCCTGTTCGGGCAAGCCTCGACTGCCGTCCCCAACCAGTACGCTCACATTGGCGAATCCCAGGCGCGCGAGTACAAGCCTGGCCGAATCCGCCAGCGCCTCATGGCGCTCGATCGTATAGACCCGGCCGGCCAGCTCGCCCAGCAAGGCCGATTGGTAGCCAGAGCCGGTGCCAACTTCCAGCACCGAATCAGC
>JAFATF010000651.1 GCA_019244045.1 Acidobacteriota bacterium | reverse complement strand
CCGCAGGTTATATTTCAGCATCGTGCTCGCACGATTTCCCGTATTTAATTTCAGATCTCCTGACATACGCTACCTCGGAAATCACTGATCAAGGGTAGGCGCAACACCTCAATACCCTTCCGCTATTTGGTGTTGGGTGCTTTCACGATTGTAGACTTTAAACATATGTGCAAAGGGACCTTGATTCCCATTGTGTCCAAAGCCGCGTCTAGCTTGGTTTGCGCGAAAAGAGAAAAAGGGATAAACCGCCCTGCGAATTCGGGAATCGCTTTTGAATTTAAAGCGGACGTTCCGGTAGACACGCTAGCAATTTTGAAATCGAGTACTGTTGAAGTATGCCATTGGCCTAATCTTAGCTGACCCAGGTGCGGACCAAAAATTGTCCGCTTTTTGACTCCAAGAGGTGAGGGACACTCTCAAGTTAGCGCAACAAGTTCTCGAGCAACTCGCCGTCTGGTTGGACAGAGAGGGCAGCTAAAGGCAGGGCCGGCCTACTGGCGCGCGAGGCGGGTGCGGACCAAAAACTGTCCGCTTTTCCTTTACTGGGGCATGCTGGCCGGGTATGACTCTGAATCCCGACCAAGAACAGCTCTTCATTGATCCTTCCCCGAGTCCCAACACTGTCTTCGTGAACGAGCGTGTTTCCTTCCAAACCGAGGACCAGCAACGCATGATCCTGGTTCACGGAGTCGTGTTTTCGCACTATTCCCTGCAAGATCGAGCGGCTGAAGCCTATTCTCTGGTCAAGCTATTCGAATCCGGATATGCCGATCAGAACGACCTTGCCCGTTGTTTCGGTTACTCGGCACGCACCCTGCGCCGCTTCCAGGAGCGGCTCCAATCCGGAGGACTGAACAGCTTGGCGCGCTCGCGAGGCCGCCCTTCGGGACGTGTACGGGAGAGCCAACCGCTCTCCCCACGCGACCGTACGATTCTCCAACTTAAGGCCAAGGGTAGGAGCAATCGTTGGATCGGTGGACGCCTGGGCCTCAGCGAAAAGATGATTCGAAAATGCCTGCGTCGACTCGGCTGGGCACATCCGTCCGAACCCGAGCCCGCTCTTTTTCAAGCCAACGATTCACCGTCAGGTACAGTTAACCGATCCCCAGACTCGATTCGCCCGAAAGCTTCGGCACCATGCCCCGATGTGGCGAAAGTGAACGAGAAGCAGCGACTCCAGCAGGACCTACCACAAAGTCTCGATCGCGACCCGCTCGATCGCTGCGTGGATCGTCTGATGGCGGCTTTAGGATTGTTGGAGGATGCCGCGCCTCTGTTTGCGCCCGCCCGCAATCTACCGCGGGCAGGGGTTCTGTTAGTCATTCCCATCCTTCTCACCAGCGGGCTGCTGCCCATCGCAGAAAAGATTTACGGCAGTCTCGGCCCTGCCTTCTACGGTCTGCGCACCACCATGGTGGCTTATGTGCTCTTGGCCTTGCTGCGCATTCCTCGCCCCGAAACCCTCAAAGAACACTCGCCGGGGGCTTTGGGCCGCATCGTGGGTTTGGATCGCATGCCGGAAGTGAAAACTCTGCGCCGCAAACTGACGCGGTTGGCGGCATTTAAGAGAAGCTATCGCTTAGGCCAGGAGGTCGCTCGCCGACGCATCCAGCAACGCGGGCGGGTGATGGGGTTTCTCTATATCGACGGCCATGTCCGCGCCTATCACGGCAAGCACACCATTCCGAAAGCCTATGTCACGCGGGCGCGACTCGCTGCGCCAGCGACCACCGATTATTGGGTAAACGACAGGTGCGGCGATCCCGTGTTTGTGGTCACCGCCGAAGCCAACGCCTCTCTTACTCGTATGCTGCCCATCGTGCTCGGGGAAGTGCGCCAACTGATAAGGCGGAAACGGCGGGTAACGGTGGTCTTTGACCGCGGCGGCTGGAGTCCAAAGCTGTTTTGCGAACTGCTGGCCGCGAACTTCGATGTGCTGACGTATCGCAAGTGGCGCACGCGGCGCATCAGCGAAAACCGTTTCCGTCACCGTAAAGCCACGCTTGACGGACGCAAGGTGGAATATCTGCTGCATGATCAGGCAGTCCGCTTTCTCAAAGGAAAACTGCGCCTGCGTCAAGTTACGCGCTTGGGCGCGCATGGCCATCAAACCCCGATCATCACCAGTCGTTGGGACTTGCCGGCAGTCGTGGTGGCCTATCGCATGTTCGAGCGCTGGCGACAGGAGAATTTTTTCAAGTACATCAAAGCGGAGTACTTGATTGATGCTTTAGCCGATTATCAAATCGAATCCGACGATCCCAATCGTTCGGTTCGCAACCCGGCCCGCAAAGCCCTGGAAAAGGAAATGCGCCGCATTCGCTCGCAACTGGAGAAGCTGCGCGCCCGCTACGCTGAAGCCACTCTGGGGCCGCACTCTCCGCGCCTGGACCGGCGCCAAGCCAAGAAGGAAAGAGAGGCTCTGCGTGGCACCATCAAGCAGGTCGAAGTCCGCTTGAAAAAACTCAAACGGCAACACCGCAGTTTGGCCGCGCGCCTGCCGCTCGCCCAGGCGCGGCAGGGACAGGCCATGGTCAAACTAGCGACAGAACGTAAGCACCTCACCAATGTATTGAAAATGGTCGCCTACAACATCGAGAGTGACTTGGTCCAGCTGATCCGTCCCCACTACAAGCGGGCCGAAGATGAAGGACGCACTTTCATCCAGAGCGCGCTGCAGGATGCCGCGGATCTCGAACCAACTTCGGACCAGCTACATATCCGACTAGCTCCACTCAGTTCCCCGCATAGGACGCGGATACTGGAGACTCTATGTACGGTACTGAATCAGACCAAGTCCATGTTCCCCGGTACCAAACTACGAATGCATTATTCGGTGGCAGGCTCGCGAAGCTCGTCCTGAAAGAAAAAAGCGGACAGATTTTCCCTGTGGTATGTCAGGAGATCTGAATTTAATGGAAGCAATTCTCATTCGGTTGCGCTTTCGGCCTGCGGGCCGCCCATGATCAGTGCTTGATCATGTTCAAGCGAG
>JAFATF010000359.1 GCA_019244045.1 Acidobacteriota bacterium | reverse complement strand
AGGTCGTCCTTGGAAAGACGGGCAAGCGCGTCGCCATTCATCGAAGCGTGGAATCACGACCACTATCCCGTGTCAACCATATCTATCGCCGCGGCCGCGCATCGGCCACCAAATAGGCCCTACCTCAGACCACCTGAGCAGTTACGTTCATTCCCCGCGCTGACTTTCTCTGGACGCTGACCTACTCTGTCGACGAGGATCTGGACCGCACAATTTTCCTGCATAAGCGCTCAGCTGACAGCACCGAACAAGAGATTGAAACTGTCACCATTAAGACCGGAGGGGCCTTTACCTATGACCGGGATGGGTATGGCATTCTCTATACCCGTTTCTTTGCCGACGGCCATGGTGAAGCTTATTCCCTCAAAAACACGATTGGCGCTGTCGCGCTCGCGAAGAAATTGCTTACCGATTTCCGGGACGACCACCAAACGCATTTTCCGTATTGAAGGGCAATAGGAAAATACCAGGGAGCCCCTTTTATTCTACGCCAGGACGACTTTGGTTTTTCAGAGAATAGGCAATTCTGATAATTTATGATACGATCCGTAACAATTATGGTCAGATATACCGTATGTTTTTATTGCAATAAGGAATATAGCAGGTAATTGCTCACGGGGTTGGCAAACCAGGCGGCCTCCAATGCAAGATATTGTTGGGCCGGTCCACCAGAAACCTACATCCAGAGCGCTGGCCCGTCCCTGAGCCAACCCCGTGAGCAATTACTATAGCAGCAAGGGGAATAAATCGAGCCGGGACAACAAAACGGAAATTTGCGGCGCGTGTGCAGAACTTGAAGCGTATTGCGAACTCGTTCTCCAAAACATACATCGCCCAACTGAGGCGGCGCTTCAGACCTTTTTCCAAATCCTCTCACTCCGCTTCGGACCAGTCAGCGCCTAAGCCGTTCATCAGCATTGCGTTTCAAGATATCGCAAAAGGCCACAGAACCGCCTTACAAGGGCGAATTGCCAGTTTCTGGCCCAAACCCTGTTTCGGATGTTTCAGGCCGCCTGGCGCTCCTTAGGCGCTGCTAGAGACCGGTCCAAAACGTTGTCCGTCTCTGAAAGACGGAAATCCGATACTCATTCAACAAGCGATAAGGCGGGCGAAGTATGATACAATGGAGATATATGCATGATACTGACAAAGTATTACAAAAACTCGAAGAACTGAGCGGTGATCTCAAATCCCTTCAGGGAAATGTTACACAGCTGCAGACAGACGTCAAAGGCCTGCAGGATGGACAAACCGCACTGCAGGCAGATGTCGCAGGACTGAAAGACGGACAAGCCTCATTGCAGGGAGACGTTAAAATTCTGCAAAATGGTCAACACTCGCTACAGGGAACTGTCAAAAGCCTACAGGAAGGACAAATCGCGTTACAGACATCTGTCAAGGAAGTGCAGGAGGCCCAGCAATCCCTGCACGAAACTGGCGAGCGACGCGGGAAACTTCTCACGGGTATCGGCCAAACCGTCGGCACGATTCTTGAGGAGCAGCACGCCCAGCGAACAGATATCCGCTCGCTTCATGACCAAGGCCGTTCCCTTCACGACGAATTGCACGCGACGAAAGAGGAGCTCAAAAGCGAGATTCTCGCCGCTCGCGCCGAGACAAAACGCGACACGATGGATGTGAAGGCAACCGTCATCCGAAAACTGAAAAGCCACGAACAGCGCATCGACACGCTCGAGGATGATGCCGGCATTCCGCATCCGGATGAAAATTAATCACCGTAGCTCATCCTCCAGATCTTCCTGCAATACAGGAGCTTCGAAAATATAAGGAGATCAGGCCTTATAACATTGAAGGAGTAATAAAAAATGAATTTTTCAAAGTCCATGGTGCAATATTGGCAACCTTTATGAGGCGGTTGAAAGTTTGTTTCCATTCCAATTCGGGATGTCCAAAGTTCCCAGACGGAATAAGAATAATAAGGCGAAAATTTGCGGCGTGTGCGCAGAATTTAAAGCGATCCAGGAGATTTTCATCCAGAACATATAACGCCCGACCGGGCGGCTCTCCAAATCCTTATCAGATCCTCTTACTCCGCTTGGGAGCGGCAAGAACCTTTCGCGCTTAATGCCTTGTAGGCGCCCCTACAGACCCGTCTGCGATGCTCACCGCATGAGAACTTTAAATCCGTAGCGCGAGCGGATCCCGGTCAGCGGCACCGCTGACAGACCAAGATTTTTGTGGCATGGAACATCGCAAACGGCGGTCTTCCCCCGGCCGCTCGATGCATGCGCAGCGGTTCGATCCCTCAACCGGACCGTAACGTGTGTGCTGCGTGCGCGGTGGTGGGAGATCATGAGTAACGAATTCAGTCTCGCGGTTGGCGACGGTACGCGCCGGATGACGTATGCCGAACTAGCCCAGGCCAAAGGTATTAGCTTGGCCTCGGCGAGACGTCTTGTGCGTAGGCACGGGTGGCCTAGGCAGATTGGCAATGACGGCGGAATAGTCCGAGTGCTTGTCCCCTTGAGCTATCTGTCCTCTAGCCCTGGGACAAATCGGCGGAAAGCAAGGAATCCTGCTGCATCCGATGGCCTAGGGCCGGCCCAGGCCATCTCCAACGGGATAATGCCCATGCCAACCGTTGATGGGTGTGGGCCAAAAAAGGACGACCCTCAGTTTGACCCTGAGACAGAAGCGCCGGCCCAGGCCATCGCGATATTGCGTGAGCAATTGGCCTTGGCCAATATCCGAGCTGACCGGGCCGAGGCTAGAAATGATGCTAAAGATGCGACGATCGCCTATTTGCACAAGCGTATCGATCATCTCATAACTCTCCTGACCGAGCGCCGCACATGGTGGCGCCGGTGGTTCCGGTAAAAAATTGATTGTCCGGTGCTAGGCTGCGTGAGAAGCCGAGCTGTGGTCGATGGGTATAATAGATTTCCGTTTATCCCTCGCTTCTGAGGAAGCCTGCCACCGTGCTCACTGCGCTCAAAAGGTGGGGCTTCGCCATGCTCAGATGCGTTGCATCTTGCGCGTGGCTCCAGTCCCGGTCTTCGGCCGCTTTTGACCTCCGCTGCGCCCGATGGCCCTGCCACAGGCAGGCGACGGGTCGAAGAACAGGCTTTTCCCGCTCTGATCAAAGAACAGGGGAGGAGGTTTGCCTTATTGTGATATACTGAGTATCGGGTATATTTTATGAAAAGCATTCATATCCTCTCCGTTAGCGAGGCGCAAAAACTCCTGCCAAAAATTATGCAGCTTGTCGCCGCAGGGGAAGATGTGGTTATTGTCAATCGGAGAAATATGAAAAAGTTTCGAGTGACGCTGTATCAAGAGGCCTTGGATCAAAAGCTGCAACCGAAACACGGAAGCCCTTCAGATTTGCAATAACCACATAAGATGGATTTTAGAAAGCTTCTGTTCCAGTATGATAGATTTAGATTGATTACGGATTGATAGATCAATCTTTACAAACTCCATCTCATCCATAATACTTATTCTCCTATGTTTATTCAGGTTTTATCCAAACAGCCCTGCTTTGGATAACAGGGAAAACAACCGGAATGAGAAGGCAGCTCACATTCGTTGGAATGGTTTTCTTGGCACTGGTGGAGTAATCCAGAAGGTAACATACCAATTGTGGTAAAATTCAGAAAAAGGTGTAACTGAAATTGGTTGCAAAAACAACGACTAGTTTGACATGATAGTATGAAAAAAATGATGTATGTGAGGACAATATCATCAAAAGGACAAATCATCATACCTCAGGCAATCCGACGCAACCTTAGAATATACCCTGGAACGCAGCTTGAAATCAGGGTTGAGGCTGATACTTTTTCGGTAAGAAAACATGCCAAAGCTCATCGTCACTAATATCCAATTTTCCAAAGAGGACTTGTTGGAATATCGCCTGATCGCCCTGCAAGAGGGGAAAAGTTTCTCAGCATATCTCAGGAAGGTGATGAAAGAGTTTGCCAAACACCGGCGGAAACTACGATCTCGATAATCTACTCACAAGAGGATGTTGGATTACCGGATTTGTGAAAGACGGTATATCAATCAGAATTAATTGTCGTTAAATTTGTTATTTCAAAAACATGTGATATACTATCTGTTATAAATTTCATATGGGAAAAGAATATCAGCAACCATTACCACCACTCACCGAACTCAGGGAAAAAGTAGGGATGTTTGAGAAACTCTCTGCAGAACGATCTGCCCTCGCAAAGCGGGTCGGCATAGCGGGAAACGCTCAAGCACATACTTCATTAGAGACAGCCGAGAGAGTCGGCCGCGTGAGAGCAAAACTTGAATTGTCGGCGGAGATCTTCAGCCTGAGAGCAACCGCCCTGCATAATGAATTAGAAGCGTATGAGAAAGCACCTGCGATTATGGCAGAATGGCAACAACGTGGCGAAGAGTTTACCGCATTAAGCGGAGAATATTATCGAGGAAATGTCAGAAAGACTAAGTTTATAAAGGCCTTCAAGGAATATAAGGCGTATGTCGACAGTATAAAGAGACATCTGCCGACAATGCGCGGGATAGAACGAAGGAGGCAAGAAGAACAGGAGCGGCAAGACAGCCAACAGTTATCCCTCAAATTATAATTACCCACATGCAGCCGGAGTCAGATCTGTTGTAATGGCGGATAGAATTATCGGCTGTCGACACAAAGAAGGTATCGATTACGAAGGATCCACCTGCCCAACGTGCCCGTTCTGGCCGGCCGCGACCGCTGGACTGGCGAGTATTTACATGAGCACCATTGGAGAGAGTGAGGAGCTTCAATCTGACGTGATTGAGCTTGCAGATAGACCGCTGTCTGCCCACTTCTAATTCGCAAAGCCAGCTGGTCATCTACAATCCCCGGAGCAACTTTGTCTACCCGACGGCAACAACAGCACCCTCGCGGTGATGATCACAACCGGATTAAGGCCCGCCGAGAGGCCGAAGCGCTGTTCACATCAAAACCGCCCATCAGAGAGACTGCAGCTCCTCACCCCCAGACGCCGATCGACCAAGCGGCGCGGAAACCACGTATTCTGAGAGCGTTGTCGACAGCGCCGGTCCGGCATCAGG
>JAFATF010000277.1 GCA_019244045.1 Acidobacteriota bacterium | reverse complement strand
ACCTTGCGGAACACAAAGTCGAAACCCCTGCGCAAGCGGCCTCTAGTTTATCTGCGTGAGTGCGGCAATGCTGTAACGTGAGACTCAATGGGGTGGTCGCATGGTGGAAAACGCCGAACATTCCCAGAGACACAAAAGTTCAGCTAGGAAGGCGAAAGAACGTCAGATATATTTTGCTCCATTTATGATCCACGAAGCCGTTTTAGCCATCGCTGAACTGGTAAAATAGGCTTGTCAATCTAGTAGTTCTGCAAGATCCCTGGAAGCTCCAAGAATCGGCTTGTTGCAACGGTATTTTTATGACTGCTCTCCAGATTCATCTCTGCGAACGGCTTAAACAGTTGGGATTCTCTCGAAATAACCAGATAAAGCTCTACGGGTCGCAGTTTGAGTTGGTCGGTGATCCTCTGGTGATCAGCGATGATGTGGTGTTCGTAGACGCACTCGAACGCAAATCCGGACAGTCTTGCCGCGTTCGGATCCCGCTAAACGTCGTCAGAATGGCAACCGAACAAGCGTCCCAAACGTACGCGGCCTGAGATAACAAGCCATCATAACAATCACTGCTCCACCGTCTGGTGCTATCGCGAGCAAGCCCTTTCTGTTCAGCCGACCTCTTGGTCGGACGCTCCTAAGAATCTCGTCCGAGAGTTTCGTATCCTGCACGGCGCGATTCAATCTCGATATGCAGTGCCTGCCTGCAGTCGGCCAGATTTCCATTCGCGGGCTCAAGTTGATCCTAAGCGGCCCGGGAGCATCTGGGTCGCGAGCAATGCCCGATGGGCTCAAAAGAGCTCGGCGGATGGAACGGTGTGCTTCTTCAGGTGTAGGACTTGCCTGCGCACATTGCTGAACTGCAACAGTCGGGTCCATTTTAGGAATGAAATGGAGGTAGGTCCTGGCGGTAAACAGATTCAAATTGAAGATGCCATGGCAGTGCAATTGAGCTATTCGAACTTGCTCGCCATTGAGGCCACGAGAGCGGTGCCGTGTCAAAACAGAGTGATGTTGCACAGGCGCGGCGATATCCTCGAACCGTTTTGGGCGACGGTTCGGAACTTCTGGCAATTTTCAGTAATGAGGATGCATGCGGCGAAGCATTCTGGCCTGGTATCGAACGGAAATTATGGTCCAATCATGGTCCACGAATCTGTGCCAACCGCTACTTAACACGCTTTTGGGAGCCACCCGCATCGCGTATTTTCAATCAGTTACCCGTGGACCGGGTTCTTTCACTGCGGGATCACCAGATCGATCTAGGGGCGAACGCCACTGCTTTTGGCAGTGGCGTTCATGGTTGCGGGGGGCGGATTTGAACCGCCGACCTTTGGGTTATGCGATCTGACTCACCTTTCGATGAGAGTCGGACTGTACCTTCATCCACATGGGATGCTCGCCATCCAGTCTCTACGCCTTCCCCGACCTCGGGGGCTTGGTTCGGTATTGCCGTATCGCTCACGCGACGTAGGTTCCACCGACTTTGACGAGTGATCTTCCGATGCATTGCTGCGCCGGACGCCCAATTGCAAAGGCTCCATTTAAGGATGCCCTGGAAACTCTAAGGAATCCTTGGGAGCATTAGGTTATGAGCCCAACGAGCTACCAGACTGCTCCACCCCGCGCACTGATGATAGCAACCGTCATCCACGTCGTCAAACCCGCGCCATGACGAAAACGCTGCAAACCGGCAAGCGGAACTGCTTACTGAGCCGACCTGCTCGCCCCGGATCGGGCGCGAACTTCCCAACCTGCGCGAGAAGGTTAAAGCGTACACCCTATCCCAAACGCTTCCCTTCTGATCTGCCCAACCCTGCGGCCATCCGGACGAGTCATCAGCGGTTAACCCGCTGCCGTTGGCAAGCGTCGACAATTTTCGTGGGATCGATAGCAGAGTCGTCGAGCTGCTCCTCCAGAATCTTACCATCTTTGCCGATCAGAAAATTGATTCTGCGCGCGGCCTTATATTTCTCCACGTACACACCGTATTTATGGGTGATTTCTCCCCCCCAATCGCTTAGCAGCGGAAAGGCAACCCCGATCTGGTCGGCAAAGGCTTTGTTGGCAAACGGGCTGTCCATGCTCACACCCAGGACCTGGGTGTCGGTGGCTTCCAGCTTTTGCAAGTTCTGCTGGAAATTTTTCATCTGCTCAGTTCAACCCCCAGTGAAGGCAAAGATATAGAAGGCGAGAACAACGTTCTTCTTGCCACGATAATCGTGGAGAGAGACATCCTTGAGATCGTGACCGTCAAAATATTGCAGCTTGAAATCGGGCGCGACATCCCCCACCTTCAAATCGGGCGGCGCCTGCGCCGTCTTCTTGCTCGAAAATGCCGGTATGCTCACCGGTGCGCAGACGCAAGCGGTCCCCAAAACACAAGCTCCAGCTATCTTGAGAAAATAATTCATAGGTACTCACCCATCGATGGGATGGCAACAGCCTACTCTCGAATTCAGAGATCAGTCAATCTCTTGAACGCCCATCTAATCGAGGGAAGCGGCTACTACGGATTGGACGTCACGTCCGATCCTTGCCCGACCGTGCAGTTCCATAAGCAACCGGCGCCTTCCTCCTGGACCAAGTTTTGTTACCAAACCCCAATCTGCCTCACCCCATGCGTCACTCTCGCGCAACTGCCCACAAGCTACCGGAACGGCTATTCTAGCTTCAATGCTACTAGGCACTCTCAATGACATCTTCGTCGCTATCGCGGAACGGGCGCAGCCGCGATTGATGATGCATCGTCAGGGCATAGACTGGGTGGCAATCTCCTCTCAGGAGTTTTGTCGCAGCACCTGCGCACTAGCGCGCACACTTCGGTCCTGGAGCATTGCCAAATCCGACCGGGTCGCCATCCTCAGTGAGAACCGGCCGGAATGGGCGATCGCGGACTTTGCTTCCCTGCTGCTGGGCGCGGTCACAGTTCCTGTCTATTGCACCCTGACAGCGCAGCAGACTGCCCACATCTTGCGGGACTCAGGTGCTCGCGTCGCCTTCGTCTCAACTAACAAACAGCTCGCCAAGCTGCTCACGATCCGCGAACAAACCTGTGTGGAGAAGATCGTTGTCATGGACGCGCTCGAAACCGTCCACGCTTTTGACCTGCAGCGGTTGATGAAGGACGGTCCGGCCGAACGCGACTTTCTCCTCGAGCGCCAGGCTTGCGCGGTTGCCCGCGATGACCTCGCCACCATCATTTATACGTCCGGCACGACTGGCACACCCAAGGGCGTGATGTTGACCCACGGCAATCTAGCCTCGAATATCTCCTGTGCGCTGTCAGATTTTGACGTGCAGGCGGGGGATGTAATGATTTCATTTCTTCCGCTCTCGCACGTGACCGCGCGCCACGTAGACATCTCTATGCTTTATCGTGGCGTCACGCTCGCTTACTGTCCGTTTCTGGAACAACTTCCGCCTGCTCTCGAGGAAATCAAGCCCACAATTTTTGTCGCCGTGCCTCGTGTCTACGAAAAGATCCATGCCCAAGTCGAGCAGAAGACCAAGTCGTTGGCAAGATCGGCAATTTATCGCTGGGCTCTTTGGATTGGCGGGCGGCACCGGGCTGAGACCCTGGCCGGCCGCACTCCCGCAACGCTCGCCTCGCGAGTAGCCGACCGCCTGGTCTATTCGCAAGTGCGTGCCGGAACTGGCGGACGTGTTCGCCTCTATATTTCCGGCGGCGCCCCCCTCGGCCGTAACTTGGGCGAGTGGTATGCCAAGATCGGGATTCGCATCCACGAGGGTTATGGACTTACGGAAACTTCCCCCGTCATCGCGGTAAACACACCCGCAGCATATAAGCTGGGCACCGTCGGTAAGCCCCTGTCGAACCTGGCAGTAAGAATCGCCGATGACGGGGAGATTCTCGTACGCGGCCCCTCCGTTTTCCGGGAATATTGGAACCATCCCGACGAGACACAGGCCGCCTTCACAGAGGGCTGGTTTAAGACCGGCGATATCGGCCAACTCGATGGCGACGGCTACCTTTCCATCACGGATCGAAAGAAGGACCTGATCAAGACCTCGGGCGGAAAATTCATCGCGCCGCAGCCCATCGAGAACTCGCTCAAGCACAACCCGCTGATAGCGGAGGCTGTCATTATCGGCGACCGGCGAAAGTTTCCCGCCGTGCTGCTCGTCCCCTACTTTCCGATGCTCGAGGAATGGGCCCGTAAAAACCAGATCGCTTTCTGCTCCCGTCAGGACCTGGTCTCAAATGCGCGCGTCGAAGCGCTTTATCACGGGCTCGTGGCCAATCTGAACCAGACCTTGGCGCGTTTTGAGAAGCTCAAAAAAGTCATTGTCGTAGGCGACGAATTCACCGCCGAGAGTGGCCTGCTCACGCCCAGCATGAAGCTACGGCGCCGTGTAGTTGAGGAGCGCTATCGCGACCAGATCGAGCGCCTCTACAACGAGGTAGAAAGGCAGGGCGCACGGGAATCCTAAATTCGCTAAGAGGAAGCCGACTCGAATGCGTCCCCCGAGTAGCCTGCTGGCGCTGTAAATTCCTGGCCGCTTGATTACAATATGCGCATGGATTCCCTAGTTATTGCCGGTCATTCCTTCCATTCCCGCCTCATAGTAGGCACGGGCAAGTACAAGTCATTTCAGGAAACGGCGCGCGCCCTCGCAGCCAGCAGCGCTGAAATGGTCACCGTCGCCGTCCGCCGCGTACATTTAGACCGCAGCCAGGAGTCACTGCTCGACTACATCGATCCCACTCGCTATTTTCTCCTTCCTAACACGGCCGGATGCTATAGCGCGGACGAGGCTATCCGCACCGCCCGGCTGGCTCGTGAAGTAGGTCTCTCGGACTGGATTAAGCTCGAAGTTATTGGGGATCAGGCAACGCTCTACCCCGATGTACAAGCTACACTCGAAGCTACACGCGTCCTAGCCAAGGAAGGATTCACTGTCCTCCCTTACACCTCCGATGACGTGGTTTTCGCCAAACGCTTGCTCGATGCGGGCGCTGCCGCGATCATGCCGTTGGGCGCTCCCATTGGCAGCGGACTGGGAATTCAGAACGCCGCCAATATTCGCATCCTGCGTGAGCTGATCACGGCAGTCCCCCTGATCGTCGATGCCGGTGTAGGCACCGCCTCGGACGCCGCCATTGCCATGGAACTCGGCGCTGACGCCGTGTTGATGAACACCGGCATTGCCAATGCCCAAGAACCAGTCCTTATGGCCGAGGCCATGAAGTACGCCGTCCTCGCGGGTCGACAGGCCTATCTGGCAGGCCGGATGCCCAAAAAGCTGTACGCGACCGCGAGTTCTCCCCAGGAAGGAGTCTTGCGGTAGAGGTGTTGCTCACCGCTATTGTTTGTGAGGGGCGCCAAGTAGGCGAGCAGAACTTTAGCAAGCGACTCTGGGGAGGCACACACGGTAATTCCGGAAGTATTTTTGGTCCCGGCTTTCCCGCAGGTCATTTCCTGCCCACCCGATTTCGAAGTTTGAAGCTTGGCTACCAGAACATTGGTTTCAGACTTATTTCTCGTCAGCACCGCGCAAGCGGATCGCGCTCGGCTGGGGTTGAGCTTACCGCCATAGCTGAAAGAGGCTAGGCCAATCGTTGCTCGACAATGGGATGAACGGGGTGGTGTAAACAACCTTCTCTATCAGGCGCCGGCGCCTATCTGCCGCTTTCACACACCTGTCTTCCGGTCCGTATAATCGACTTACTGGAAGCACGGACGATGCACAATTGCATACGGGAGCTGCTGGCTTATTTCGCGCTGCTTGTGTCTTCCCAGACCAGTGCTCCTCGCACTGCGCTACCCCATTTCGAAGATATAGCGCGGCAGGCGGGGCTCACCGTCTCCCACATTTCAACTGCCGAGAAGCGCTACATTGTTGAGTCGATGAGCGGCGGGGTTGGCCTGATCGACTGCGATAACGATGGCAAGCTCGACATCATTACTACCAACGGCTCGAGCGTTGAGCGCTACCGGCAAAGCGGTGGCGATCTGCTGATCACGCTTTACCACCAGGACGCTGATTTGAAGTTTTCCGACATCACCAAGCAAGCCGGTCTCACCCGCAAGGGTTGGGGCATGGGGGTTGCTGTCGCCGACTACGACAATGACGGATGGCCTGATATTTACGTCACCGGGTATGGTGGGAACGCTCTTTATCACAATCTTGGGAACTGCCGTTTCGAGGATGTGAGCGAGAAGGCGGGAGTCGCGGGCGGCGGCTTCAGCACCGGCGCGGCGTGGGCTGACTATGACCGTGATGGACGAGTGGATCTGTTCGTCTCCCGTTATGTGCATGTCAACATGAACAAGTTGCCTGAAATTGGGAGCAATGAGAAGTTTTGCCGTTATCGGGGCTTGCTCGTACAGTGCGGTCCCTGGGGTATGGAGGGGGAGTCCGACTTCCTCTTTCACAATCGCGGTGACGGAACGTTTGAGGAAGTCGCAAAGAAAGCCGGGGTGGACGATCCCAATCATTACTATGGACTAGGCGCCATTTGGGGGGACTACAACCACGATGGTTGGCCGGACTTGTACGTCGCCAATGATGCTGGGCCCAATTACTTGTACCGCAATAAACATGACGGCACGTTTGAAGAAGAAGGCCTCATGGAGGGTGCCGCCGTAGGGGGTGACGGCTCAGAACAGGGTTCGATGGGGGTCAGCTGGGGTGATTATGATCATGATGGGCGCTTGGATATGCTGGTCACCAATTTTGTCAATCAGTCCGACACCTTGTATCACAATCTCGGCGCCAAAGGTTTTGAGGACGCAACCGTAAGTTCCGGGCTGGCTAAACCTACCTATCCGTACGTCGGCTGGGGCACCTCGTTTTTCGATTCCAATAATTCCGGGTGGCCCGACATCTTTGTTGCCAATGGACACGTGTATCCTCAGGTCGACTCCATTCCGGCAGAGGCACACTATCGTCAGCCCATGTTTCTTTTCCGTAATCGCCGCGATGGCACCTTTGAAGACGTTTCGGCGGCCGCCGGCCTCGCATCGATGCCTCTTGAATCGCGCCGGGGTGCCGCCTTCGGAGACATCAACAACGATGGCTGCCTTGATATTATTTTACTGAATGTCGGCTCCCCACCCTCGCTTCTCCTGAACCACTGCGACCCGGCAAACCATCGCGTGTTGTTCAAGCTGGTAGGCACGAAAAGCAATCGATGGGCAGTTGGGGCGCGAGTAAGCTTGAGGACAGGCAAGCTAATGGAATTTGATGAAGTACGCAGTGGCGGGAGTTACTTATCCTCAAGCGATGCGCGGCTGCATTTTGGCCTGGGCACCTCGCCCACTATGAGCGAAGTGAGAATCGAATGGCCGAGCGGTAAAACGGATGTTTTGCAGGACTTGCCAGCCGATTTTATTTACACAGTCGTTGAAGGAGCGGGCATTCGCGACAAAATCGCGTTCCCCGCCAGCACGCGCTAACGGGAGCTCCCTCCGATTGAGGAAGCCCTCCCGCTCGCAACACAATTTGTGCAAACCAACGAATTAAAAGAGGAATTTCAAGCCCAGTTGCAAAATGCGCGGATTGTGGGCGGCCGAGACACGAAGGAAACCTGAAGTCGGATCGGTACTGAATGTGTTGTTTGCGATGCCGACGTTATTTGTACCCGATCCCACATCCCCTCCGACACCCCACCACTGCGTGTGGTTAAAGACATTGAAGGCCTCGGCCCGGAATTCAAAGGCGGTGTGTTCAGTTATTCCGAAGTGTTTAAACAATGCCATATCGAAGTTTGTAGTATGCGGGTTGGTCAGGAGATTGCGGCCCGAGTCACCGAAGGTAAGGCCCTGCGGAGCGGCGAATGCACTGGGATTGGCATAAAGAGGACCGAATGCTTGCAGCGGGGATTTCTGAATGCCGGAATAGGGATTGCCAATAATATCGGCCCGAGAAGAGGAGCCGATGCCGTTGGCCACGCCCGCGTTATCGGAAGAGAAAAACACGCTATATGGCGTGCCGGTCTGGAAGGTGGTAATGCCGGACCATTGCCAGCCGCCCAGCAGCTTATTCGTCAAGCCGGGTTTACGAAAGAACGGCAGGTCGTACACATAGCTCAAGTTGAAAATGTGCCGCTGGTCGAAGTTTGAACTGGCGCGGTTAAGAAACGGGTGATAGGAATCGACGAAACTAGCATCGCCGCGGTCGGAGGCATCATCAATCGAGTGGCTGTAGGTGTAAGCCACGGTGAGCTGTAGGCCTCCGAGCTGGTGACGAAGCGACGACTGCAGCGCATTGTAATTGGATGAGGCGGCAAACTGCAGGTTCGTAATGTCAGCATAGCCCGGCAATGGACGTACCGTGTTGGGATCGAATGAGTTGCCTGCAGGATCAGAACCACAGGAAACTTCCATGTTTACAAAGCCAGGACTGCCGGGCCCGATCACCACATTGCTAGGCGTGAGAAATGCCGTACCGGCCGCGTTCGTGGCGCAAGTGTTTGGCTCACCCGGCTTAAACGGATTCAGGCCTGCCGCAAGGGGGAAGAGCTGATTGAGATCAGTCTGACGATTGAGGTGGGTGCCTTTGCTCCCGACATATGAAACGGTTAGAACAGTATTTCGTATGAGGTCGCGCTGCACATCAAGGTGCCATTGCTGCACATAAGGCCAGACGGCCTTGGTGGGAATCGCGACAACGTTAAGGGGAAGCTGGGCTTGCGCTTGTCCGACGGAACTGCCAATCAAGGCGTAGCCCGGGATAAAGTTTTGTTGCACAGTGGTTGCCAATGGAGGTGAGTTCTCTAAAGATTCTGTGTTCCCTTCGTTGCCATTCGCATGTTCAAAGAAAATGCCATACCCGGCGCGAATCGCAGTCTTTCCATCTCCTTTGGGATCAAAAGCGAAGCCGATCCGCGGGGCTGGGTTGAATAGATGGCCCTGCATACAGCTAACCGGAACACCCGGTGTGACACCACACTGTACAATTCCGTTGGGCAGGTTGGTCGGAGAGACTGGCTGCGTAGGATCCGTTCC
>JAFATF010000153.1 GCA_019244045.1 Acidobacteriota bacterium | reverse complement strand
CCCACTAGCCTGAACAATAATGAGGCTCTTTCTCTCTTGGAGGATCACGAGGGCGGGATCTGGGTGGGGACAAATGGTGGAGGCGTGAACCGGTTTCCAAGTGCGACTCCAGCATTCACCGTTTACCGGAAGGAACCCGGCAATCCCAACAGCTTGGATCAAAGCTATGCGCGATCCGTGTTCGAAGACAGCCATGGCATTCTCTGGATTGGTACCGGGCAATTGAATCGGCTCGATCGGAAGACCGGACGATATACGTTCTACCGGCACGACCCGGCCAATCCTGCAAGCATCACAAGCGGAATCATTTACGCTATCGCCGAAGATCGTGCAGGCGACATGTGGTTCGGCACGTGGGGAGGAGGGCTGAACCGTTTCGATCGCAGGACCGGGCGATTCAAGGCATACCGGCACGATCCAGCGGATGCGGCGAGCCTGAGCCACGACTACGTTCTGTCGCTGCTCGTTGATCATGAAAGCAGCGTCTGGGCCGGCACTGACGACGGTCTTAATCGCCTGGATTCCCGCACCGGACGGTTCACCGTCTTTCGCCCGAAGAGCGGTTCGCTGGAGAACCGGTGGTATCGCGTCCTTGCCGAGGGAGCCGATGGATCAATCTGGATGGGTACTTACACACAGGGATTGCAGCGGCTAGATGTCCGGACGGGTGAGATCGTGGACTATCAAAACGATCCCAAGGTCCGCGGCAGCCTCAGCAATAACCGCGTGAATGCTCTGTGCGTGGATCACGCGGGCACGTTGTGGGCCGGGACACAAAACGGGTTGAATCGTTTCGATCCGAATTCCGGAGAATTCACAACCTTCCACCAGCGCGACGGTTTGCCGAATAACGCCGTTGACGGCATCCTGGAAGACTCAGCCGGTAACCTGTGGCTGAGCACCGGTGATGGGCTGTCCAGGTTCGACCCGCGAACGCGGGTATTCAAGAACTATTACTCCGATGACGGCCTGGCCGGCGATGAATTCAGCGACCAGAGCGGTTATCACAAGAGCGGCAGCGGGGAGATGTTCTTTGGTGGCCTGAACGGAGTGACAGCGTTCTATCCCGAGAAGGTGGTCGACGGCCCCTTCGCGCCGCCGGTGGTCCTGACCGACTTCCGCTTGTTCAACAATCCGGTCCCAATCGGGGGTAAGTCGCCGTTGAGGAAGTCGATTACCTACACGGGCGCATTGACGCTGTCACACGAGCAGAACATCTTCACGCTGGAATTCTCGGCGCTCAGTTTCGCCCGTCCCACCAGGAGCCGCTACCGGTATCGACTGGAAGCATTGGAGACGGACTGGAACGAAGTAGGGGCCACGCGCCGAGTCGTCACCTACACGACCTTGCCGGCGGGAGAATATCATTTCCGTGTACAGTCGAAAGCCAATCGTGGCCGCTGGACCGAACCAGGATTGACCCTCGCGATTCGCGTGCTGCCGGTGTGGTGGAACACGCGGCAAGTCAGGGCCGTTTGGATCACTTCGCTGCTTCTGTTGACATGGTTCGTGTACCAACTCCGTGTCCGGCAACTCCACCGTGAGTTCACCGTGCGCCTGGAGGAGCGCACACGCATCGCGCGCGAACTGCACGATACGCTGCTACAAAGCTTTCAGGCTTCGCTTCTTCAGATGCACACCGCTCGTACCGTCCTTTCCCGACGGCCGGAACAAGCAAGTCGAACACTCGATCAGGCGATCGAAACGGCGGAAGGGGCAATCGCTGAGGGCCGGGAGGCGATTCAAGGCTTGCGCAGCCAGCCCTCGGTTCAAGGCAACCTGCTGAAGCTGCTGACGCTGACCGGAAAAGAACTGGCGGACTCGCAGAACGGCGAGGGCCCGCAGGACAATCCCAAGAAAACTGCTACGTTTCGGGTGAGGGTGGAGGGCGAGCGCACCTACGCTTTGAGGGCGCTGGGTGGCAAGCAGAACTTGAATCCGCTGATTCAGGATGAGGCGTACCGGATCGCACGCGAATTGCTTCGAAACGCATACAAACATGCAAGCGCGAGCGAGATTGAGGCGGAGATCCGGTACGAGCGCCGCGCATTCCGGCTGCGAGTTCGCGACGATGGGAAAGGTATCGACCCGACAGTTCTAAAGGCAGGCGGGCGAACGGGACATTGGGGTTTGGGTGGCATGCGTGAGCGGGCGAAACAGATCGGCGGGCAGCTAGAGATCTGGAGCCAGACTGGCACGGGCACGGAAATAGAGCTGAGCATTCCGGGCACGATTGCCTACGAACCAGCCCGGGATGGAGGCTGGCTGTTCGCGCTTTTTCATCGGAAAAGGGTGCAATCGTGAGTAGCGGGACGAAACCTACCGCACACCAGCCCATTCGAATTCTCACCGCCGACGACCACGCTCTGCTTCGCCAGGGTATAGCCTCTCTGGTCGCCCTCGAATCCGATATGGAGATTGTTGCGCAAGCGTCCACCGGACGGGAGGCCGTCGAGAAATTCAAGGCGCACCGACCGGACATCACGTTGATGGATCTGCAGATGCCGGACATCAGCGGCATCGAGGCAATGATCGCAATTCGCAATGAATTTCCAAACGCGCGCATTATCGTCTTGACTACTTACGGGGGTGACGTTCAGGTGATGAGGGCCCTGAAGGCCGGAGCGCGCGGCTACATATTGAAGGGACGTGTGCACAAAGAACTTCTGGAGACCATCCGCGCCGTGCATGCCGGGCAAAAACGACTGCCGCCGGAAGTCGCTACCGTTGTGGCCGAGCATGCCGGTGAAGACGAACTATCGGCGAGAGAACTCGACGTTCTTCGGTTGATCGCAGCGGGAAATGCGAACAAAGAGATCGCCGCACAGCTTTCTGTCACCGAGGAAACCGTCAAAAGCCATGTCACGAGCATCCTCTCTAAGCTGGCGGCGAACGACCGCACTCACGCCGTAACCATCGCACTCAAGCGCGGAATCATCGAAATTTAGCGCAAATGGCGATCCCCCGAAAGTGGGAACGTCGGCTTACAGTATCGAACGTTTCGATTCCGTCCCGCATTCCCTACGCTGAAAGTGGGATTGCGTGCAAAGGCTGTTCTCTACATTCGCAGACGGTTGGCCCGGTGGCGGCCTTCTGGCCCAGCGGCTCCTCGCCGGAGGGGCGCTCGTTTATTGTGGCGTGACCTGCGCGACTGCGAATCCGCTTTGCGCTGCAGTGGTGCCAGAGAGTATCGGAGCGGTGGCGGGCGCAATGCTGATTGCCGGCTTGTGGACTCCGATTGCCGGTATTGTCGTAGCCGTCCTTGAGGTGAGCCTCGCATTCATGTCGCCGACCCATGCCGCCATCCCTCTTTTCCTGGCTGTCCTCGGGGCAACCTTGGCGATGATCGGACCGGGAACCTGGTCGCTCGATGCCTGGCTCTTCGGGCGGAAGCGCATTGTCCCATTGGATCTATAGCTAGCGCAAAGGGCGCGGATGCGCGCCGCGATTCAGGAAAACAACTCCTGCATTCTTGGCGTGGCGCGTCGAACGCACAGGCCGTCTCGTGGCCGTTGTGCCCGTTTTGGCTACGGCGCCGCGCCGCCCTATTCCGTCAGTTGCTTCGAATCCGGTCGCACCGCGCGATCCCCCAAAAGTCTGACCGGCAATTCTAAATATCCAGCCAATCCGCGGCTCGACTAAATAGCGTTTGCGCAAAAACCAACTGCCCTCACAATCGATTCAAGCAGAGGTTAAGCAGCAAAGGAACTTATATGGCAGCCGTAGCAACAGCCTATCGCATTGAACAGGAGCACAAGGAGCGCCGGTTCGAGGAAATCGTCGGCGACAGCCCCGCTCTGCAACAGGTGCTCGAACAGGTGGAACTCGTAGCTCCTACGGACGCAGGCGTTCTCATTCTTGGAGAGACGGGTACCGGCAAGGAGTTGATCGCGCGAGCCATTCACAGCGCGAGTGCGAGACATGGACGTCCGTTCATCAAGCTGAACTGTGCCGCTATTCCCCTCGACTTACTGGAAAGTGAACTGTTTGGTCACGAAAGAGGCGCGTTCACGGGGGCGATTGCGCAGAGGGTCGGCCGGTTTGAAGCGGCGGATAAAGGCACTCTGTTCCTCGATGAGATCGGGGACATTCCGCCGGCACTGCAACCGAAGTTGCTGCGGGTACTGCAGGAACGAGAGTTCGAGCGGGTTGGGGGCATGCGGACTCAGAAAGTGGATGTGCGGGTGGTGGCGGCGACGCACCGGGATCTCGGCGAGATGGTGCGGAAGAGAGAATTCCGCAGCGACCTCTACTATCGTTTGAATGTTGTCCCACTCCGACTGCCATCCCTACGCGAGCGGCGCGAAGACATCGCACCTTTGGTCAGACACTTCGTCGAACTCTTCTCTAATCGGATGGGCAAAGTTATCCACCACATCCCGGCGGAAATACTGTCTGCCTTCACGTCCTATTCCTGGCCCGGGAACATTCGAGAACTTCAAAATGTGATTGAGAGGGCCGTTGTTCTATCAACAGGCCCGGTGCTGACCGCTGACATCTCCGAGCTCAATGTTGATAACGGTGCGAAATGCATTCAACACGAGGCCGGAAGTCTCGATGATACGGTGCATGAGGCGGAACGGACCCATATCCTGCGTGCCCTTAAGCTCACAAATGGCGTGGTGTCGGGTCCTAACGGAGCGGCCGCCCATTTGAGAATAAAGCGCACGACGCTTCTAAGCCGTATGCAGAGGCTAGGTATTCACATGTCGCGCAACTTCACTGCGTGTGATTACGCCGAAGCAAACTGGGGCGCCGCATACGCGAGTAGGTAACACCCAATGCCGCTCTCATCATCGCCAGAAATGTCCACCAACAATGGACTCGACGCGGTGCCGGCCATAGCTGTTTGCGAGCAATTGGCCAGGATCGTGAGCAGCCCGATATTCATTTCCTCCGCTCGGCTATGCCGGTTTCTCACGCACATCGTGAATCGGACAGTCAAAGGGGACGTCGACAGTCTGAAAGAGTTCTCAATCGCTATGGAGGTCTTCGACCGCACTTCTGATTACGATCCGAAGATCGACGCAATCGTCCGGGTTGAGGCTCGCCGCCTCAGAGCGAAGTTGAAGGCATATTACGTAAACGAGCCGGGCAGAAATGACCCTGTCCTGATTGCGTTGCGCCCCGGCAGTTATGTTCCGATCTTTCGCTCGTTAGGCAAACAGCCAGAGGCCCGCAAAGAAGATGGTGCCGCAATTCAGTTGGGCGCTGCTTCGGTTGCCGTTCTCCCGTTCGTAAACATGAGCCCGGAGCCCGAGCAGGAGTATTTTTGCGATGGCATGGCCGAAGAGATCATCAACTCGCTCACTCACGTGGAGGGGTTGAAAGTGATTG
>JAFATF010000140.1 GCA_019244045.1 Acidobacteriota bacterium | reverse complement strand
CATGCTAGCTTCGGCTAGCCTTGGCGGAAGAGTTGGCCTCTACGAGCCCGTCCACGGTTCAGCCCCGGATATTGCCGGCCAGGGCATCGCTAATCCGCTCGGTGCGGTTCTTTCTGCCGCCCTGCTCTTGCGGCACTCCTTTGAACTTGAGCGCGAAGCTCGCTCGATCGAAGAGGCGGTGGGGGCTGTACTCGGACGTGGCGAGCGGACGCGGGACCTGGCGCCAGGTGGTCAACGGGCGGTCAGCACCTCGGAGATGGGCACAAGTATCCGTCGATTGATCCCGACAGCGGCAGCCAAAACACGGCAGCAAGTCGCCCCTTGAAATTACCCGTCAAAGATGCGCGCTTCTCATCTCTGCGCGTAATTGTTTTCAAAGGCGAGGCCATTGATTGATGCTCTCTCGCCACGCCCCCCTCTACGCTTCCGTTTCGCTGCTGGGATCGTTTTCGGCAAGCTTCCCGGGGCCCGGTTTCTGACGGCGAGCTGCCTAATTGAAACGCGGCGAACCGTCGGTCGGCGGCAGCGTTGGCTCGGCGCCGGAATATTTACCCGCCATCCAATAGCAACGCACTCTGAGAACCTCCAGCAGCATGCGCAAACCATCCCGCACGGGATGGATGCTACCTCCTGCTTCGTGCGCCCATCGTACCGCCACCTCAACCACCTTAAGACCTTTCCGTTCGGCCAGAAAGATCAATTCTGGATCAAACCCCCAACCCTCGATCTTTTGCAGCGGAAAGATGGTCTCCACCGCGCGCCGACTGAATGCCTTAAAGCCGCATTGCGTATCTTTGAATCGCAGACCGAGGACCAGGCGAAGGGCAAGATTGAAGACACGACCAAACAGCTGGCGGGTGACAGATTGCGGCAGTGTTTGCAGCTGAGGCTGCAGCCAGCGCGAGCCAATCGCCACGTCTGCCCCGGCTCGAATGGCGGCAAAAAGCTTTTCAGATTCTTCGATGGGAGCCGATAGATCCGCATCGCTAAATAACATAATCTCACCCCGTGCCTCGAGCATTCCATGGCGAACACTATAACCTTTGCCGCGATTGCCTGGATTCTCGATGAGTCGCAAGAGCGGATTTCGACCGGCGTAGCCACGAATAATCTGCGCCGTACGATCGCGCGAACCGTCGTTCACCACGATCACTTCCGCGTCCCATCCCCCATGGGCAAGATAAGCCAATACCTTGTTCAATGTCGGTTCGATGCGCCGGCTCTCGTTGTATGCGGGAATGATAATGCTGTAATGCAAAGGTTCGCTACCCGGTTGTCAAACTTGTACAGCACCGAGCCGGAGGGAAAGCAAACGGTCGCAGAAAGCCAAGCGTGGCCATGTTGCTGAGAGAGAGTATCAGGAAACAGCGGAAGCTGAGAACTACACAGGCGCAAGAAGTTTGAAGACTACCCCAACCTATGGGGTTTTTTGGCAGTTCAGAAGCATTGACTCTCAATGTCCGGCGGAGGATCATGTCCCCTTCGCCCATGTTGGCTACGAACAGCAAAGGTGCGATGCTTAAGCAAGCCTCTGGTGACGAAACTGTCGATAAGGAATCGCATGAAAAACAACTTCCAGTGCAGCTGCAACAATTTTTTTGCGCCATTGCTTGTTCTGTGCCTCTCATTGAGCACGGCCGTCCAGGCCGATGAAGGTATGTGGACCTTTGACAATTTTCCCGCCAAGACCGTGGGCACGAAATACGGTTTTACTCCGTCGCAAGCTTGGCTCAACCACATTAGGTCTGCTTCCTTGCGCATTGCCGGCGGTTGCTCGGCCTCATTTATCTCCCCCCAAGGTCTGGTGATGACGAACCACCACTGCGTTGTCGAATGCGTCGAGCAGCTTTCTACAGCACACCGGAATCTCGTCGATAACGGATTCATGGCGAAAACCGCGGCCGACGAGCGCAAGTGCCCTGCCTTCGAACTCGATCAATTGATCGAAATCCGAGACGTCACGGGCGAAGTTCAAGGCGCTCTGGCGGGCAAAACAGGCGATGCCGCGAACAAGGCGCTGTTTGCCAAACGAGCCGAACTCGAGCAGAGCTGCGGCTCGGATCCGACTGTGCGCTGTGACCTGGTCACCCTCTACCATGGCGGCGTCTACGACTTGTACCGCTATAAACGCTACAACGACGTTCGACTGGTGTTTGCTCCGGAGTTCGCGGTCGCTCAGTTTGGCGGCGATCCCGACAACTTTAATTTTCCTCGTTACGATTTCGACATCGGTCTGCTACGAGCTTATGAGAGCGATAAACCTGTGGCCACGGCCGATTATCTTGAGTGGAGCGACAATGGCTCGCAGGACGGCGATCTGGTGTTCGTCTCTGGCAACCCGGGTGGGACGGCTCGCGAGCTAACCGTCTCGCAACTCGCGTTCCTGCGCGACATCGTCTTGCCTTCCTCCCTCCCAGAAATATCCGAATATCGCGGCCAATTGGAGCAGTTCGTCACGCGCGGGGCAGAACAGGCACGCGAAGCAAATCAAGATCTGTTCTTTACGGAGAACGATTTCAAGGGCGGATTGGGCCGACATCAGGCGCTGCTCGATCCGCAGTTTTTTGCGCAAAAGCAGCAAGAAGAACAGAAGCTACGCTCCGCGACAGCCGCGGATGCAAAGCTGGCAGCCTATGTTTCGGCCTGGGATGAGATTGCACAAGTTCAACGCCAGCGGGCACAACTATTTACTCGCCATTCCACCCTGAGCAACTTCTCTTTCCAGTCGCGCCTGCTGGGAGCGGCGATTACGCTGGTCAGGGCAGCCGCGGAACGTCGCAAGCCAAACAGAGAACGGCTTCCTGAATATACCGATCAGTCTCTGGTCGCGGTGCAACAGGAACTCTCGGCTGCCGTACCCATATACAAAGACCTTGAGGAGCTCAATCTCGCATTTCTGTTTACTGTCACTCAGCGTGATCTCGGAGCCGACGATCCGTTTGTACATAAGTTGCTGGGGAATGAATCGCCGCAACAGCTGGCTCGCCGGCTGGTCAGCGGCACGCAACTGGACGACCCCAAGATTCGTGAGCTGTTGTACAACGGTGGACAGAGCGCACTGTCAGCGTCGCGCGATCCCATGATTCGTTTTGCGGTGTCTGTCAATGACGAGCTGCTGGAGGTGCGCAAGGGTTATGAGGCCAAGGTGGACGCACCAACGCGCGCCGCGGCCGAGCGCATCGCGAAGGCACGATTCGCTGTCTACGGCACCAGCGTCGATCCGGATGCGACCTTTACCGCCCGCCTCAGCTATGGCTCGGTCAAGGGTTTTGAAGATGCTGCGGGCAAATTTGTTCCGCCCTATACGAATGTTGGAGGATTATTTAATCGTGCCAACGGCGCTCCCCCCTTTCGCTTGCCCGAGAGCTGGCTCAGGGCCAAGGGTGCGCTGAACCTCTCGCTCCCCATGAACCTGTCCACCACGAATGACATTATTGGCGGCAACTCGGGCAGCCCGCTTATTGACCGGCAGGGCAAGATCGTGGGGTTGATTTTCGACGGAAACATCTTTTCGCTGGGCGGCGATTATGGTTACGATACTGCCAAGAATCGCTCGGTCGCGGTGGACAGTCGCGCACTCTTGGAGGGGCTCGACAAGGTTTACCATGTGGACCGGATCGTCTCCGAGATCATGGCGGCGCGTCACTAGATGCTGTGAAATATGCAAGCCCGCCAGGGTGCGAGATCGCTCGATCGGCTTCCCCCGGGTCGTCTTCGACTCGATTGAACGCTGACAGGCCAGTCACATGGCGGCATGGGGAATCGAGGCCATCGCGGTGACTCCCTGTTCACGCATGAGCGCCGGGCCCCTTACTCGACTCTGGCCGCACCCCTCCAGCTTCCTCAACTGCACTCGCGCCAAAAAAGCAGCCCGGGCACGCACTTTTTGCGTCGAGAAGGGCTCCGCGGTCGCGGCGTTTTTGGAACAGTATGATGGTTAGAATGAGCTGGCATACCCCCGGTGACGATCTCTGGACGCCCTTGGGTACTCCCTTTGACAGGACCAGGCAACGGGACGGCGCACGTAGTGTAGGCAGCGACTACAGTGATGACACACTGACTGTAAGTTGGCAATCCTAAACCAC
>JAFATF010000091.1 GCA_019244045.1 Acidobacteriota bacterium | reverse complement strand
AAAGGATACAAACAATTAAGCCTAGAAGAGCGGGAACTGCTGTTTGCCTGGAAAGAGAAAGGCTTACCGCTTCGAACCATTGCGCTGGAACTGATGCGCTCCCATACAACCCTTTCCCGGGAATTACGGCGGAATAAGCGGGCAGGTGGTGGATATATTCCCTGCTCCGCACAGAGCTTTGCGTATGACCGCTTGCATAAACAACGAGTGCAGGCGGGGTTTAAGGGCTGGGTAATTTATGACTATGTGCGCAGAAAGCTGCTGCTTGGCTGGTCTCCCGAGACGATAGCCGGGAGACTTCCCTTAGATCACCCGGGACTTCGTATTCACCATGAGACCATTTACTGCTACATCTACTGGAGGGGAATACGATTGCATTTATGGAAGCTTTTGCCGCTTCAGCGCCGACGCCGGATGCGGAAAGGCGGCAGACGGGTCGGACACAGGAAAATTCCTGGAGCCCTCAGCATTGATCTACGGCCACGAGAGGTCAATGAGCGCACTAGTATTGGACACTGGGAAACCGATAATGTGGTCGGGAAAGTAACTGATAAGACCGCTCTGTCAACGACTGTTGAACGGGTCACCCGCTACACCCTTCTCTCGAAACTCGAAAAGTCAGCAGCGGCAAAACAGGGAATACTCGTCTCGCGGCTCTGGCAGTTTCCTGCGTATAGCCGCAAATCGCTGACAACGGATAATGGATCGGAGAACGCCAATCATGCAGCTATTCAACGCGCATTATCTCTGACGATGTATTTTTGCCATGCCTTCCGCAGTTGGGAAAAAGGATCGGTTGAGAATATGAATGGACGCATCAGACGGTATATTCCCAAAGGCAAAAGCATGGACACGGTAAGCGAGGAAGAGGTGTGGGATATTGAGTATGCGCTCAACCATACACCGAGAAAATGCTTAGGGTTCCTCACGCCGGAAGAGGCCCTGGCAAACGCGCTCAAGGAGGACATGCGAACGGTGCGAGAGAACAACGCCTATACGCAAAAAGCAACGGAATGGATAGCACTGCACCCGTTGTAGGTCAGGCTACCATTTACTGTGGAATTCCCGGATCACGTCCTCCGGTGACAAATTGAGGTAGATTTCCGTTGTCGCAAGTCTGTCGTGCCCTAACATTTCTTGCAAGGCTCTTGTTGAGATACCCTTCTGGATGCAGGTGACCGAGAAGGTATGGCGAAGGACATGCGGGCTGACAGTGCGGCGGATATGGGCGCGGTTGGCGACTGTCTTGACCAGCCGCTGGATGGTTCGGACACCAAGCTCCATCCGGTCATGTAGCCCGAGATGCCCCTCCAGCAGTGGCTGCACGCGGGCAGAGAGGGGAATGACCCGCCGCTTGGACAGCTTTCCATACGGGCCGCCCTTCCCATAAATCATGAGCCGGTGGTTCTGCCAGTCCAGGTTCTCTTTGGTAAGGCGGGAAAGCTCCGCAACGCGAAGACCGGTATCCAGAAGCGTCCAGATGACTAATTTTTCTTCATGCGTCTGACAGGCATTTGCCAGCCGGTTTGCTTCGTCCGGTGGTAAGGGTTCCCGCTTGTACTGGTATTTCACACAGAGAGCATACCAAAGTAGGGAATTTGTCGCAATATATCGCCATGACGACAGCGTGACGTCATTGCTGCTGTGTTCTTGAGGCTGGACAGCGCAAAGAATAGTCCTGATTGTCGTATTTCTTAGTGGAAGACGACAAAAACAGAAAACAAAAGTGATGTGTTTGCCGAATGTATTTGCTACAATGAGAAATGGTGCACTTCGTTTACGAACTCAAGGCTACAAACCCAATAACAGCAGACAGATTGTCCGGAAGTATTTCTCAAAAGCCTCAGGATCTCCAAAAAGCGGCCTATCGGATACGAGGGGAAGCAAACGGTTGCAAAGAACCCCATAACGTCAGGAGTGAGGCCTCGCGCAGCGACTATGTTCCCATCCAGAATAATCAGGCTGAGCGTGATTTACGGGAGTTTGTTATTCTGCGTAAAATCAGCGGGGAGACCAAATCGCTCGCGGGAGACAGGAGTATTGAACGGCATCTGTCAATCATCCAGACAGCCAGAAAACAAGGGCTGAACGTTTTTGAAACCCTCCATGGATTATTAACGAATACACTTCCGCTATCGGTCTTAACTGCAAATATTGCCTAATGCCATTATTGACTGGCTACCTCGCGCCAGACAGCAGCGGCGAAGCAGAAGGCGGCGAACGCCACCAGCACCGAGCCGGTCAGCACGACCGCCCATTCCGGCAGCACCCCGCCCAGCGTCTTCTTCGCCCCCACCCCGGCTGCCAGCGACATCAGTCCGGTGCGGACCCAGGCGGCATAGGTGCGCTCGGCGGCGAGCACCGTCCGGTTGGCGGCGAGCTCGGTGCGGCGGTCAGCGCTGGCCTCGGTGCGCTGAGCGGCCACTGTCGTCCGAACGGCGGTCTCCTTGGTGCGCTCGGCGGCGAGCACCGTCCGGTTAGCGGCGAGCTCGGTGTGGCGGTCGGGGGTGGCCTCGGTGGGCATGGGTCGTCCTATCTCAGACCACGGGTATATAGGCGGATCACTCCTGATGCCCGATCAAATTCGGCCCTACCATCAACGGCTGGTATTGGGGACAACTCCTGCTGGCGGCCATCGCCCGCGGCATCGGCCGGAACGCACCGATTCCAGATCTTTACCCGTAATGCACATTATCAGTCACTGAGCACGGGAAAATCCCCCTCTTTGCCTCTCCCCCAAGGGACAGCAGGAAGCGGTTTCCAGCCCGTCCCTGTTGGCCGCGCCGGAGCCTGAAAGAGCGTTAGGGAAATAGCCAAATTTTAGGCAGGGGGTGCTACGTCAGAATCATCGTTTTTCCAAACGATCTGCTGGTCTCGGCGGTCGCTTAGTCTCGGTGCGGCCGCTTAGCGTAATCCAGCACCCGTCCTATGGCGTAACCCATTATGGCTGCAGCTGCAGCAACGGTCCTGCGTTATCAGGAAAGTTTGACGTATTCAAAACCTGAATGCCGGCATTGTGCTCGCCATTGAACGGTGTCACCGTGTTGGCGCAGCCATTTTTTTGCGCATCGGCCGGCGAGTTGAACCACAAGCCTAAATGGTAGGTCTGCACCGGTCCGAGGGTCTTGCCGTCTGGGCCAAAAGTTTCCGGGTTCTGGTTCGCATCCGGAAATGGCGGATTGTTGAAGATTTGCGGCGCCGGTGCGACACCCGGGGCAATGATGAATGTCTCGACGCTGAAGCGTCCTCTGAAGTGCTGCAGGGCATTGCCGTTGCTGTCGCTCTGGAGGTCACCCTGATACCAAGAGAGTCCGAATGGTGCGTTAGGGATTTGGATTACGAAGAAGTCGAAGTCGGTATTGGGCGGCAAGCCGGTTGCAGAAATAACCATTTCTTCGGCAGTACCCGATGACTCAATTTGAACCTGAGCTTGGGCATTGGGCAGGCAATTCCTGGCAGCCTGCGACACGACCATATTAAATGCAATAACACTATTGGTTGTTGTCGTTGAGTTATCAATGATAGAACTATTAGTGACCGTCAAGTTATTACCATTATCAGTACTAGTACTGACAGTACTAGTACTGATAGCGGTCTGTGCTGCAAATGCTGGACCCGCCATTGCGAAAAAGAGCGCTGAGGAGATTAGAGCCGATTTCATCTTATCCTCTTGGTATGTCGGGACTCAGAAGTTCATTAGCTCCGTTGCGATGATCCTGTTCGAGAAATTCGGGCAGCATCAGCCGCTCAACCGCCAAGCCGATCACTATGCCCGTGAGGGCGTGCCGCTCAGCCTGTCGACTTTGACCGACCATGTAGGCGGCTGCTGCGCGGTGCTGGCGCCGCTGATCCGGCGGATCGAGCACCACGTCTTCGCGGCTGAGCGACTGCACAGCGATAAACCGACATTCCCCGGGTGCCCGGCGGTTGTGAGGTCATGATTACCCCTCCGGGCATTCCCGGCAAGATAGAACCGCCCGCTGGGGCCATGAAAGTCGGTCGAACCCACCAATTGATTGCACCGAGGCGGCGAAACGCTCTGCTCTGCCCTCATCGAGGCGCACCTCTTCCGTCGTTTGCCCGTCATATCCGCTTTCCGCCCGTCACGCTGGCGCGGGTGGCGTCCGCAGGCGGGCGATCAGTGTGAGGATTTCTTGGAACATGGCCCCGTTCCAACAGTGACACTGGTGGCGAATTCAGCGGCTCTGCCGCCATGTCCGCCACGGCTTTCGTCCGCCAAGCCGAAAGCGCCCGCGAGAGCGGGTTTGCCGAGCTGTCGGCCCGTGAACAAGCGATGAACTCCGAATTCGCCACCAGTGTCAATATTAGATATATACCCCCTTCTGTAGGTCTTCCCCCTACTCCGTGGATAACTCGGTTCAAGCGCCGAAGGCTCACACCGCCGCAGACGCGGCGAGAAGTCCTTAGGGCTCTGCCCTCGGCGCGCTCCACTGCGACGGATTGACAGCACCCTAGCGGGTGCGACGGCTTCGCCTTCAATCCGTTGCGGTTCCGTTTGCACACCCGCTACTCGCCGTGAGGCAGGGTTGCTTGGCAGCAACCCAGAAACAGATAAGCAAGGGGTCTCCCAAGCCACGAGGAAGCCCCAGGAGTGGGGGAACTCCCCCAACCGGGGTCCTGCCTAAAAGGGGAAACACCCCTCTCCGGGCTTCCGAGGCGATTTTCCGAAGACATCCACACTTCGAGCGGAAGTACATTTGAGGCGCCCGGAAAAGTAGCGAAGCCGACCCCAGACAGAACCTTTACAGGAGCTCCAGCGACGGACGAACCAGCATCTGTGTAGCACCGCTGCGGTGTGTTAGCGGATAGCTAGAAATTGAGGTAGCTACGGTTTAGGCTATGGCGGTTTAGAACCACGCAAGGACAGGGTGAAGGGGAGGGATACCATGGCAAAGACACTTGAGCGGAAAAGTATTCCAGAATTCATAGAGGACGTGAAAGACGAGTATTCTCCTGAGACGGCAAAAATAGTTGGGGATGAAGCGGCAAAAATCGAACCGGGGCAACACCACCTTCAATACGAAAGAGCGATTTATATCGCTATCATGCCTGATGACAGTAGCTCAATTGCCGGCATGAATGAGTTGAAGCGGGATAATACCCAAGATGTGATTGACGGCCATAATATGATGATCGACGCACTTAAGGGATCGCGTGAAGCCCGCTATATCCTTTTCAAAACCCACTATCTCAACAGCGATACACCGCTGAATAATTGGGTACCACTTGATAAAGCGGTGCGGATGACTAGAGATAATTTCAAGCCGTCAGGAGGTACCCCGCTCTATGACAAAACCCTTTCTCTTCTCACCAGCGTAATATATGAGAAAAACGAAGCGGAAAAACGGGGGCAGCAGGCGCGCTGGGCTATTCTTCTTATCACAGACGGGGATGATACCAGCTCGAAAGCCACCGCAGATAAGGTAAAGATCATCCTTGATGATATGAGAGCAAATGAAGAGCTCTTACCGAATTGCGAACCGGATAATACGCGCGCTGGCAGCATTGCTTTGGCGGGTATTGAAGACAGGGAGACTGATCCTAATGCAGGCGCATATTTTGAACAAATCGCCTATTCAATGGGAATAGGATGGCTGCTGCATGTTAATAGAATGAACCCAACTGAAATGCGCAGGGCATTTAATACGTTTTCAGTCAAAGTAACCGGTTAGCCTCTGCTGTAAGTATCCTTTGATTATGGTATGCTACAAGAGGCTGATCCTGTTAGGATCATGTAATGACCCCATAAGGGAAATATCAAGATTACGGACAAAATGAGCCGTATGATGCGACTATATGAATATGGAGGCAAGACCGGCACCATTTGCAAAAGAAATACCGCCAAAACCTGAAAGACTTCTGAGTGAGGCAACTACGGGAGGCCAGGCCTTGCTCTTGTTGGGGCTTGAGCCTTCCAAACCTGGCGCTCCCGCCGTGGTACTGCAAAAAGAACAGCTTCTGCGAAGTGCGACAGAAGGTATTCCGGCAGATCATAAGAAGCGGCTTACAACCGCCTCGCTCAATGAGCGGGAGAAATTCTGGAAGAATACTCCGGAAGCGCAGCGTATGGAGACCTGGCGCAACGGTATGAACGGATTTCTTGACCGGTATACAAAGGATCAAACCAAAACCGCGGAACAGGCCTTTTTAAAACATATTCTCAAGAGGGATACGCTTGATACGATTACCGCCGACACGCTCTATAGCACGTTCATGCAAGGGGACGGGAAAGGAGATATCGAGTTTTTTGCCAGACGAATTGCGGAGACCAACTCCATTGAGGAAATTGAGAAAAACCGGGAGCTTATTGCCAGTTTGGGAAAGATATACGGAGCAAGCTCCGCGAAAATTGGGGAGCTTCTCGCCTATGGGATCGCCAATGCCAGGCGTAACCCTGAGCAATTCGTCACTTCAGCGCAGGAAAACTTGAACAAGGCGGCCTACGGGGAGGATGTCTGGACACCTCTTGCACAAAACGCCTCGCAGTGGGACGAGAAGCAACAAGCGAAAGGGCCCCAGAAGATGCTACCTAGCCAGCCAGTCAACCAAACATCTCAGTCTCCTCAGCCGGAGCAGCAGAAGCCTTCGGAGGAATACCATTCCTTAGTTGCCAGTGCTGGTGCGGCAAGCGAGGCGAGTGCTGGGAAAAAAGCCAACCAGGACGCATACTTTCGCGATCCGAAGCACGGCGCATTTGGGGTTTTTGACGGACTGGGGAGCTACAGAAAAAGTGGGGAGGTTGCGAATGGGGCTGCCACACATATTGCGCAGGCGCTCGGTCAGATTGATCCGCAATTGCCAGTTGACGAAATGGAAAAGCGGGTTCGCAAGGCCCTTACTGATGCTTCCGAGGAGCTCAGGAAACAAGAGGATGCTCGGTATCGGGAGGTCGTTGAGGATATAAAGAAAAATGCTGCCGGTGCGCTCTCTAACGAGGACTTCGACGAAAAGTATGAAGGACCAAAACGGCAACGGTCAATATCACAATGGATACGGCGCCATTTTGATCCAGCGAAACCCGCTGAAATAAATGGACATTTAAATGAGTGGATAAACCAACAAGTAGCTGGATCGACAACTGCCTCGGTTGTCAAACTATGGCAAAGGCCGCAGGGCGAGAGTAAAGCTATAATCGCGAATGTTGGAGACAGCCGGGTATATCATTATTCTGCGCGGGATGGAAAGCTGCGGATTGTGACAGTCGATGACAACTTATTATATGATGCAGTCGGAGAAGCGAAAGCTCGAGAGATACAGGACGCAAAAGCCAGTGGTAAGCGAAAGAGGGATGTGCTAGGGACTGAAAAAATTCTTCTGAAACAATCCAATCCACGACAAAGAACGGTATGGGAGCAAGCGGGAGACGATTTTCGAAGTAAGTATCCATGGGATGCCAAGGGAGAGGTAGAGATACCCCTAACAGAGTTCGATGATTTTGGAATGACAAAAGTCGTTCCTATGACAAATTTGGAGCCTAGCATCAGCACGGTAAATATTGCCCCGCATGATAAGCTGATTATAACTTCGGATGGCGTTCACGATGAATTATTGATCTCTGATATGGAAAACATGCTCAAGAACCCTGATCACCAGGAAGCGGCAAAAGCGACGGATGCATTGGTGAAATTTGCCAAGAAAGGCGAGCTTATCCCTGGCCCTGGCGGTCGGCCTGGCAAGCTGAAGGATGATACCACTGCGGTTGTGATTGAGATAAAATAGCTGCGTACCCCTCCTGGGTATGGGAGTTGTCACTACGTGAAATCTAATCGCATAATCCCATCGGGTTTTACCGCGTATATTTCCCACTCGTTTCCGGAGAGAAGCCTCGTTCGCGCATCGACAAAGCCCTCGGTGTGGGCGATTTTGGACACTGTAAACTCTTTATTCTTGATTTCAACCTAAACAATCCCCGCCTTTGTTGGCGTCAAAAGCGAAGCGTCATACGTGCATTTTCCGTGAATTTCACCAAGCCAGGTATCACTGCCTGAGCGGGCACTTATCCAGTTTATTATCTCTCCCTCAGAGTTGAGCACTATGCACCAATTCGTCAAGGTCGCACCATTTCGCAGTGTCATGAGAAACCATCCACGATCT
>JAFATF010000087.1 GCA_019244045.1 Acidobacteriota bacterium | reverse complement strand
ACCATTTCTGCCGCCCCCGATTCCCGATCTCACCATTCGCGGCCTGAAACTTGATGGGGGTGCTATGGACCTGGCCCTTAAGCGCCAGGCCAATACGGTAGGCGTCGATGTGCTCAGGAATACGAGCCGCTTTCAAGTCATTATCCGGTACCAGAGTACCTTCTGAGTACCGGTGGCGAGACCGGTGTTGGCTGCCGCGATCCTCTCAGGATCAAGGCTCGTTTACCGTACCCTCCCTGAAAACATAGTGCTTCTCCCCTATAGGCCCTAGGAAAAGATCTCATTAAAGTGGCGTCGAAAGAAGATCGGAGGCTTCTATGAGCAGAGTTCTACCATATGCAGCGATCATGTGTCTCGCCGCGGCCCTGTGCGCTGCCCAGGACACAACGTCGACCAACCCGGCCAGCCAGAATAGTTCGAATCCGACGGCCAGCGGGACGCAGACGAACTCCGGTACTCAGACGCCCAGTACGGCGGGCACTCAGGACCAGTCCGCCACCAGCGGCACCCAGAGCACAACCACTTCGACATCCACGACGAACTCTGGTGTCAACCAGACCCTCAGTGGCTGCCTCAGCAGCACCGGGGGGAATTACACGCTGACCGATGCCCAGAGCGGTACGGTGTATAGTCTCACTGGCAACACGGATCAACTCAGCGCACACGTTGGCCATGAGGTTCAGATCACTGGTCAGGCGGCGAACGCAGCTAACGCCACCGGGTCGAACGCCAGTCCCAGTTCTTCCCCGAGTTCAGGGCAGAACTCATTCCAGGTAGCTAGTGCGCAGCACCTCGCCGATCATTGTGGCCCCGGGGGGAGCACCGCCAATGGCCCTAGCGCCAACAACAATTCCGGCGCCCCGGCAGCAACCTCCAATCCAGAGGCCGCCCCCAGTGCAAACCAACAGCAGACGCCAAGCGGCATGGCTGTTCCACCGAACACCGGAACAACGACCAACGCCGATGCCGCCAATGGAACGCCCGTGTCCAATAGCAGCTCGAGCGCAAATACCCAGACCCCGAGTACTACGCCGTCGCCAGCTGCTGCCAACACCGCGACCGGAAGCCAGGCGGGAGCAGCCGCCGCAACTCCGGGGCAAAGTTCCGATATGAACTCGGCTTCGACGCAAGCGAATTCGGCGTCGCAGACAAATCCCCCAGCTTACGCGCAACCAGCTACTCCGCCATCGGCTTCTTCAAGTACGACGAGCGGGACCGAGATGGCGCAGAACAACCCTCCTGCCACTTCCGAGGCCACGAACGAGGGCAGGGCAAACCAGGGCAAGGGCTCTCTGCCGAATACCGGATCTGAGCTGCCGTTATTGGCTTTACTGGGATTTGCCTCCACGCTGGCGGGCATCTATCTGAGAAAGTAATTCGAGAACAGTTGTGCGTCACTTCGTCTTCTCGAATGCGGTGCGGAGCAAGGCAAGCGAAAGTCGGACTTTTCTTGCCGGGAGCTGGCGCTTGCTTGTAAAGCGCCAGTCCTCGATTTTCCGAAATGACCTCCAGATGCGACAGCTGCTGTCGAACGCTCTATTGTTGCTCGGCGCAGTACTGGTTCTGGTCGTCGTCAGCTCCTATGGTTGGATGATCATTCGCCAGCAGGAGCTTGCATCCGAGTGGTCGCCCATCCCCGATCAAACGACCGTTTCAGGGTCATCACTTCGGGCGCGCTCTGAGCCTAGTGGAAGCTTTTTGGCGATCCCCAAAATTGGCCTCCACGCCGCCGTCCTCGAAGGAACCAATCGTAAGTCACTGCTTCTCGCTCCCGGTCACCTGAAGGGTACGCCCTGGCCAGGCGACCCTGGTAACGCAGTCATTGCCGCACACCGGGACACTTTTTTTCGCCAGCTTGCGCAGGTCGGGCTGGGGGATGACATTTTCGTCCTCCGAAATGGTACCCGTTATCATTACGTAGTCACTGGCAAGAGCATAGTTGAGGCCAACGATGTGGCCGTAACCGCTCAAACTGCCGAATCTCGGCTCACCCTGATTACCTGCTATCCCACCTACTATATCGGTCCCGCCCCGAAGCGTTTAGTGGTCGTATCCGAGCTCGAGAGCGGTGCCGCTCGCCTGAGCGAAAACAGGATCCGCTAAGCGTAGCCCGAACCGCGGGCGTTTTGCCTTGGCAGAAATCGCCTATCAACTCCGCAAACATTGCTTGGCAGAGGACCGGGCGATCAAAGATCGCTGGAACCCACTGAAATCGGCCAGCGAAGGGGGCAAACCGAACTCGCAAGCAGTTGCCTAGGGTGCGGATGAGGACGTTCTACAGGCTCTACTTGATAGCTTTCAAGGTGGGAGCACTTCAAACTTCATCGGGCAGGTGAAACTCTGTTCAAGCGTATGAGGTCAGTTTATAAGTCGTGGTTCGCGGCGGTCGTGGTGGCGACGTTTGTGTCCTTCTGCTGCGCTCAAAGCAAAGCCGATCACGCGAACAGCACTCGGAGTGCCGAGTCCGATACGGTAAGACGCCTCAATGACGCCGCCAAAGTTCTCGATGAAATCATGAATATACCTGACAAAGGCATTCCCGAGGGAATCCTGGCGTCGGCAAAATGTCTAGCGGTAGTTCCGTCATTAATCAAGGGTGGATTTATTGTCGGCGGCCGGTACGGCAAGGGGGTCGCCACCTGTCGCAACAAGGCGGGTTGGAGTGGGCCCGCTCCCTTCACCATCACCGGCGGCAGTTGGGGGCTTCAGTTTGGTGGTGAAGAAGTGGATTTGATCATGATTGTCACCAATGAAAAGGGCTTACACGATTTCCTTACCACCAGGTTCAAATTGGGGGCAGGAGCATCCGTGGCCGCCGGCCCAGTCGGCCGCAACACAGAAGCGTCCACCGACGCGAAATTGGAATCGGAAATTCTTTCCTATTCACGCTCGCGGGGGGTCTTTGCTGGACTGGATTTAAATGGCGCGGTCATCAAACAAGATTCCGATGGCATCCGGGAGCTCTATGGACGGGTCATCCCCTTTAAAGCCGTATTGTTGGGGAAAGTTCCGCCGCCCGAAGCAACTCGCCATTTCCTGACCGTAGTCGAAAAATGGGCCACGCCGAGCGTCGAGGCCAGCCAGTCTCGCCCTGAGCCGGAGGCGGGATTACGTCCTCCTGCCCGGTGAGGTGAGCTCCGACCTTGAGCCATCAGCGCCTCCGCCAAGCAAAGCCCGGCCATCTCTTTCATACCCCGATTACTCCTACCAATTCCTGAACGGCCGTGGCGCTTTTCTCGAGCGCCGCTTTTTCCTCCGGAAGGAGCTTGATTTCGATGATCTGGTCGATTCCGCCTGCGCCCAGCTTGCAAGGCACGCCCACAAACAGACCTTCCAGGCCGTATTCTCCCTGCAAGTATGCTGCACAGGGTAGAATCTTCTTCTTATCTTTCAGAATCGCTTCCACCATTTCGGTGACCGCCGCCGAAGGAGCGTAATAGGCGCTGCCGGTTTTCAGATACTTCACAATCTCGGCGCCCCCGTCACGTGTGCGTTGAACCAGCCGCTCAATCGTCTTGCCATCCAGTAGCTCAGTGATGGGAATACCCGCGACCGTGGAGTAGCGCGGCAGCGGCACCATCGTATCGCCGTGCCCTCCCAGGACAAAGGCGGTGACGTTTTCCACGCTTACTTTGAGTTCCTGCGCGATAAACGTGCGAAAGCGCGCCGAGTCGAGCACGCCGGCCATGCCGATAACGCGTTTGCGCGAAAAGCCGCTTAGCTTATAAGCGGCCTGAGCCATAGCGTCCAGCGGATTCGAGACCACAATGAGAATCGAGTTGGGAGAATAATGAATCGCCTTCTCGATTACATCCCGAATGATCTTGTGATTGATGTTCAGCAAATCGTCGCGGCTCATGCCGGGTTTGCGCGGCATACCTGCGGTGATTACGACCACATCCGAATTCGCGGTGTCGGCATAATCTTGCGTGCCCAGCACCGAGGAATCACGCTTCTCGATCGGCATGGCTTCGAGCAGGTCGAGTCCTTTACCTTGAGGCACACCTTCGATGATGTCGATCAACACCACGTCCGCGAGTTCCTTGGAGGCAATCCAGTGCGCGGTCGTAGCCCCTACGTTGCCCGAACCTACGATTGCTACCTTGTGGCGCATTTCAACAAACCTCTCTCGTCCCTTGGGATCGTATAAACCTGGCAAGATCACAAAAATAGCAGATAAGGGAGCGCTGTTGTTCGCCTGCAAGAACTCCCCAATCGATTCTCAGACGCCCGTAATTACTTGTCTGACCTCACTGTCTGCGGAGATAACGTTCTGTCATTACCGGCGTGCTAGGCTATCCGCAGCTTCCCAGAAAACTCCGTGCTATAGCCGAGCCCCTAACCGGCGCGGTGTCGGGCGCGGGAATCTCTGGCCTATCGCCCCCTGGCTCTCATGCCCGGGAGGATGATTCTAAACCATAAGACACGACAGCAGACCTGGCGATGTGGCGGTTTGGGGGAACCTCTAGCGGGCGGCGCTCAGAACCAGCGCCTGCATATTCTGGATGATGAAGTCGGCAAACTCGCTGGTGCGTACCTTAGTCGCACCCGGCATAAGGCGCTCGAAATCGTAGGTCACCCTTTTCTGATCTATGGTGCGTTCCATGCCCTGCTCAATCAGGTCCGCGGCTTCCATCCAGCCGAGAAAACGGAACATCATCACTCCCGAGAGGATCAACGACCCAGGGTTGATGACGTCCCGGTCTGCGTACTTGGGCGCGGTACCGTGGGTAGCCTCGAAGATGGCATAACCATCTCCGATGTTGGCTCCCGGGGCAATGCCCAATCCGCCTACCTGGGCGGCGCAAGCGTCGGAGATGTAGTCGCCATTCAGATTCGGGGTGGCGAGCACCGAATACTCGTCGGCGCGCGTGATGACTTGCTGGAAGATTGAGTCGGCAATGCGATCGTTGACCATCAGCTTGCTTTTCCAACGGCCGTTGCCATGGGTCGCGTAGATGGAATCGAGGACTGTTTTGACTTCTCTGTACACTGATTGGCGAAACTCCTCGGCAGCGAACTCCATCCCCGGCTCCACCAGGTTCGCGTTCTCCTCGATGCTGAGCTTGGGATAACGATCCTGGTTGTCAATGATCCAGCTCTCCCGCTCGGTCACAATCTGATCACGAAATTCCTCTTTCGCCAGTTCGTAACCCCATTTGCGGAACGCGCCTTCGGTGAATTTCTGAATATTGCCCTTGTGAACCAAGGTCACGCTCGTGCGCCGGTTTTCGAGGGCAAAGCGAATCGCCATGCGCACCAGGCGCTTCGTGGCAGTGACCGAAATGGGCTTGATGCCTACCCCCGAATCGGGACGGATTTGTTTCTTACCTCCCTTAAGCATCACCTGGTTTAGAAAATCGATAAGGCGCTTGGCTTCCGCGCTTCCCTGCTCCCACTCCACCCCGGCGTAGACGTCTTCCGTATTCTCGCGGAAAATCACCACATCCATGCGTTCGGGATACTTCACCGGCGAGGGCACACCACGGTAGTACTTCACCGGACGAACGCAGGCGTAGAGGTCAAGAATTTGGCGGAGAGCAACATTCAGCGAGCGAATGCCACCGCCGACTGGCGTGGTTAGAGGCCCTTTGATGGCCACGCGAAAATCGCGAATCGCCTCCACGGTATCGTCCGGCAGCCAGGTATCGAACTTGGCCTTGGACTTCTCGCCGGCAAATATTTCGTACCACGCGACCCGGCGCTTACCGGAATAGGCCTTCTCGACTGCAGCGTCAAAAACCCGCACCGACGCCTTCCAGATATCCCGACCCGTGCCGTCGCCTTCAATGAAGGGAATAATCGGTTGATCAGGAATCTGGTAGCGACCGTTGCTGTAGGAGATTCGGTCGGCGGAGGGTACCGGCATATGATTGTAGTTGTGGCCCATCCAACCTCCCTCACCGCAAGCGTGGGAATTTCTATTATAGAGAAAATCTGGCCCCAGTCCCGGAAATCGCTCTTCCGCCATCGAACTTAGGCGGCGTAGCGGAATTCTGAGAAAGTAAGCCACGTTGACAGCGTCCACCGAGCACGGCAGAATCAGGAGCACCTTCCTCGTGATAGAAAATGTCCTCTAGGGCCATCCACTCACCTCGGCAGCCCCGTCGGGCTGGTTTTTGGGCTGTTTATCTGGTCAGCCTGCTCGTCGCCGTGGCCGTTTTTCTCGCCATCGCCGGCGAGACTTATGAAGCTATTTCCCGTAGCCGCGACCAACGAGAGTTTCGCCATTGGGGTGAGCTCGTCGACGTAGGTGGATTCCGCCTCAATCTGAATTGCCTAGGAGCTGGCAGTCCCACCGTCGTCCTCGACAGCGGACTTGGCTTGCCCGCAGCAGAATGGTCACTGGTCGAGCCTGATGTAGCGGAGTTTACGCGCGTTTGTTCCTATGACCGTGCCGGATACGGGTGGAGCAACGTCGGTCCGTTCCCACGCACCAGCGCTCAAATCAGCCACGAGCTCCACAATCTGCTCAAAAATGCCCGCGTCCGACCTCCTTACGTTTTGGTGGGGCATTCTTTTGGCGGATATAACGTTCGCGTCTACACCCGCGAATACCCCGACGAGGTAGCGGGTATCGTTCTGGTCGAGGCGGCTCACGAGGATGAATTCGAGCTTCTACCCGGTCAATTTCGAGCTGCTGACCAGAAGCGACTACGATGGCTCCATCGCTTGCAACCTTTCGTTCCCATGCTCATCCATCTCGGTGTCGAGCGTCTCTTCTTACGGGCAGAGCCTAGTTACGGTATTGCTTCCGACGTCCTCGAGGAGATGCGATATCTCGAGCTTAGCTCCAAATCGTTCGATTCCATGCTGGGTGAGCTTGATGCCATGCCACAGTCGATTTCCGAGGTCCGCTCCTCCGGCAGCGTGGGAAAGCGGCCCCTCCTGGTGCTGAGTGGCGCGAAGGCAGGCGAGGATTTGCCTGAGTCACTCGATCGCGAGGCCTTTCGCAAGATATGGATGGGGGAATTGCCGTCTAGCCTCGCTCTGCTTTCGATTCATGGCGGACAAGTTTTGGTTCCTGACGCTGGGCGGTTGATTCCCCTCAAGCAGCCACAAGCGGTGACCGCTGCAGTCAAAGAAATCGTGGACCAGATACGCGCAAGGTACTGACGAATCGCCGCTTATGCGGCTTTTATAATGGCTGACGCGCCCTTCAGCGATCTAGGAGCGATGATATGAGGTTTTATCTGCCCGCAAGTCGACTGGTGCTGCCGCTACTCGTATTATCAACGGCCGTTTGCTTGGCCAAAAGCAATCCCGACCGGACGCAGTTCGGCCGCGACATTCATGTGGCAGCAGGTGAGAAAGCAGCCGATCTTGTCTGCGTCAATTGCTCGATCTATGTGCGGGGCCAGGTAGCAGGCGATGCAACCGCCGTACGCGGAAATATTGTGGTCGAAAGTGGAGGTGAGGTGGCGGGCGATGCAGTTGCCGTGTGGGGAAACATTCGCGCGGAAAGCGGAACCAAGATTGCCGGCGACCTCACTAGCATTGCCGGTTCCATTCGCCGTGACCCCCAAAGCGCCGCTGCCGGCGATGTGACCGCCTTAGAAGGATCCAAATGGCTGCTGGCCATTTTGGTTCCCCCAATTCTCTTCCTTGGCGGCATTGTCGCTCTCCTCATCTGGCTGATCGAGCGCAACCGAAGGAGCCGACCTGCGCCGGTTTTTGTCGAGGGTCAACCCACTACACGAGCATAGACCTCTCGCACTTCGCGCAAGGTGTTTTCGAGTTCGGCTGCGATACCCCGCGGGAAAGTGCGGCCCAGAATTGCTGAAGTTAGCCGTTCGGTGCGCTCCAGTGCCCGTGGGCGCTCTGGTAACCACCTTCGCGAACGACCTGTGACCAGGCGTACCACGTGCTCGACGGTGCGCAGGAATTCAGCCGCATGATCCAGCCTAGCAGCATCGGCTTGGCCCAGATGTCCCGCCGCAGCACACCTCCACAGGCGGTCACGCATGGTTCCATTCTTATCGCGAACTTCGTGGGTTATCAGCAGATAACCGGCAAGAAAGTCGATATCATAGGCTGCCCCGGGAGCGCTCTTGAAATTCTGGCCGTCCGCGTTCTCCAGCTTCGAACGCATCTCCTGAATGAAACTCCGGAACGCGGAATGGCGCGCAAAACGTCGGAATAAAGTTGCCGCGGCTGAGATTGCCTCCTGGCCAAGTCGCGAGTCGCCGGCAATCGGCCGCAGCTTGGTATAGGTCAGTGCTTCCCACGCCTGCGCCTCTCGGGCAAAATACGCTTCAAGTTGTTTCGCGCTCACGACCAACTCGCCTTCGCTGCCGCGTGGTCGCAGCCGCGGATCGATCGGGAACAGCATACCGTCTTGCGTGTAGGCCGCGAGCGCGTGCATGAGGAGTTCGGCAGCCTTGGTCAATCTTGCACGGTCTGCCGTTTCGTCAGCAACGAACACCAGGTCGGCATCAGAGAAAATATCGAATTCCCTTGTTGCCAGCCGGCCCAGCGCAAGCACGCAAAGACCGGCAGGCGCGCCCGCCATGGTAAAAGCGGCCGCAATCGCATCCTCAGCCGCTGCCGTCATTGCCCCGAGTGATTCGTAGACCTGCCTTGATTCCAGAAGGTCGCGCGCCAGGCAAACGAACTCACGTTGGCGATAGTGCTGACGCAAGTACGAGAGTTTTTCTTCATAAGGGGAATCGGAAACCCCGAGGTAAGCGAGCACGGGATCTCCGGCAAAGGAGAGCTGGCCGGAGGCTTCGTCAAACAGCCTAGCGCTGGCCATTTTGGACGGGTCCCGGTGGAGACCGGTAAGCATTCGAATCTCGTCTGGATGGCGCACCAGCAGATCAGTGAGGTAGTCGCTCGCTTCAAAGAGCCGAATCGCGCGTTCCAGGCCTTCGGCGTTGCGCAGAAGAACGCCATATTGTTCCGAGGTCGAGAAGGCTGCACTCAGGAAGCGGAAAAGTTTCTTGCGGGTTTCCGGGTGGAGATCATCCCGGTGTGCGAGCTGATAGATGCGGGGAGCGTCCATCGCAAGTCGCTGCAGCGTAAAGCGATCGGAAGCTGCGGGAACGCCCAGATCTGCTGCCGCCAGCAAGCGGAAGTCGACCTCAGTGGCGGTGTTTTCCTTGCCGGCCTGCTGTTGGTAGACAAGCCGGTTGTAGATGTTGGTCACTTCGGCCATGCGCGAGCGGATGGCAGTGACGATATCGCCTATTCGTTCCCCCGCAGCGGAAAAGTCGCCAAGAGCACGCCGCAGGACAGTTAACTCATGACCATGCTCGGGCAGGCAGTGGGTTTGTTGCCCCTGGCGCAGCTGCAGGGCGTGTTCCACCCGGCGCAGGAACTCGTAGCTGCTAGTGAGATCGTGAAACTCTTTTCCGCTGAGGTGGCGCTTGTCGTGCAGCTTGTGCAGGGCAAACAGAGTCCCACCGGAGCGCAACCAGGGTTCTCCCCCGCCATAGACACGCTGCAGGCACTGAACGAGGAACTCAATGTCCCGGATCCCCCCCGGATCGAGCTTCACGTCCACAGCCGTCCTTACTTTCGTCCTTCCCTGCCCTGCGACCAAAAGTCGGCGCCTGGCCTGCATCTTCTCGCGGGCCAGCAATGCGGTCTTGATGGCCGCAAAATTGACCTCCTGGCCATAAACGTATGTCTCTATGCCGCGCAGAAAGTCGCGGGCAAGGCTTCGATCTCCCGCACAGTAGCGAGCTTTAATCAAGGCCTGTCGCTCCCAGTCCTGCGCCACTTCAGAGTAGTAGCGCAAACAGTGGCGCAGGCTTAAGGCGAGCTCGCCCTCTGTGCCTTGCGGCCGAAGCCGCAGATCAATGCGAAACACTTGTCCTTCCGCCGTTACCCGGCTCAGGATGCCGGTAACTTCTTGCGCCAGGCGGATGTAATACTCATGAGGGGAGAGCGAAGTGGCAGGGCTCGGTTCCCCATCGCCATAGAGGTAGAGCAGGTCAATGTCGGAGTTGTAGTTCAGCTCATTGCCGCCCAGTTTGCCAAGCGCGAGGACGGCAAAGGGGGTCCGCCGGTCATCATCGACAGGCTGCCCCGGGGCCAAGCGCGCGCGTAATTCAACCTCGGCCACTCGCAAAGCATCCTCGATCAGAACATCCGACAGCGTGGAAATTTCCGCAGTGGTTTCTGCCAATGACGCAACTTTCAGCACATCGCGCAACATGATGTGGACATATTGGCGGCGCTTGAAGCGCGCCAGCAGGCGCGATGAATCATACTCAAGAGAGCGGGAGCGGAATCCCTCGAGGGCTTGCTGAAAGGCTTCGCGCGAAAAGCTGTGCTCGAGGCTCTGGTCATGCAAGAAGGTCGAGAGTAAATCCGGATTACGCAGCAGCGTTTCGCCCAAGTAGCGGCTCCGGCCGAAAACAACAATGGCATAGTGCGACAGAATGTTATGTCGTTCAAATATTGACAAGATTTCCTGGCCGGATTCGCTCACCAGGCGATCGAAGAAAAGTATGGCGGAATCAGGATCCGCAGCCTCCGACAGAAGAGCTGGAAGCATCGATGAAAGAGCGGGCGAAAGCTGGGCAGAGGCGTGGATCAGATGAGCTCTTGAGCGTTCGCGATCGGCAAACGGTACCAGTTCCAGAGCTCGTTCCAGGGCGGGCCCCGAACCGCTTGACGCAGAAGACGATGACAAAGGTGAATGCCCTGATCAGCCAGCATAGCACGGAGCGATCTCCCTCAGGTTTTGCCTCCCCCCGAGCGGCCGAGGAGACCTCCAGTGTTGTTCCGGCATCGAATTCCACTGAAGCGGAGGACGTCGATGCAGACTACCGTTGGCATATTTGCTTCCCGAGCGCAGGCCGAGCAGGCATTAAAAAACTTGCTAAGCAGCGGCACCCCAGCGAGTTCGATCAACTATTTCACAGGGGAATGTCCGCCGAAGGAACTCGAGACGCTGCGGACCACTGATGCGGAGGCTCCCGGTATGGGCCAGGCCATGGGCACATTTCTCGGTGGCGTAATCGGCGCCAGCGGCGGCTTGTCAATCGGAAGCGCCGTCGCCAGCTTGCTTGTACCCGGAATTGGTCCAATTTTGGCCTTTGGTCTGGGAGCGGCAGCTTTGCTAGGCGTCGGGGGCGCTGCCGCTGGCAGGAAAGCAGGGCACAAATCCGAAGATGCTCTGGATGAAGGTATTCCCAAAGATGAGGTGTTCTTCTATCGGGATCTGCTAAGGCAGGGACGCTCACTCGTGATCGTCCAAAGCGACAGCGACGATCATGGGGAAGCGATAAACACGACGCTCAACCGTGCGGGAGCCGAAGACGCTCGGACGGCGCGCCGACTTTGGGAGGAGGCGCATCCGCGGGGTCTCGAGCGCGCCTCCTGAGAGAAAGCCAAACAACTTGGTTACTTCCTCGGATGACAAGACAGTGCTTATTGCTTTGCAAGCAAAGGCATTTTGAACCACCTCAGCTCGAAGCCTATTTCACCAGCTGGTGCAACTCGCGACTCTGGTTGCGCCTACTCGCCTTCCTTTCGGTAGCCGAAATATTTTCGCAGCCCAATCACCGTATAGCGACCCCATGGCCCATTGGGGCCGAGGTCCGCCGGACCGAGGTAGCGATCGCGCGCGCCAAACCGTTGAAATAACCAGTGCTGTGTGATGCGGGCCTCAAAGCCGTGGCCGATCTCAATACCCGCACCCCAAGTTCGCTCCCAACCAATGCCGGCCATCGATGCCGTGTACAGCGTCTGCGGAAGGTTTCTTCCAAACAGGAACCGTGGCTCTCCGAAAAAGAGAAGCCGCCGCAGCGGGGTGCGAGCAAAGGGACGCACTTCTACATAGCCCCACAGCATGTAGCGGGCAAACATGCTGCAGGGAGCGTTTACCCCCCCATATTGCGGCGCGCCGGCCCTGGCCGCGCACAAGTTGGGGTCGGGCTCGTTGTGCGGTGGAGCAACGTCAAACTGCCCGTAGCCCCAGATGAAATTCTTGGGAAAAAACAAGCGATCGCTCTGCCCAAAAGCCGAGCAGGTCATCACACAC
>JAFATF010000047.1 GCA_019244045.1 Acidobacteriota bacterium | reverse complement strand
AGGCGGGACAATTTCAGGAACAGTCTCCGATAGCACGGGCAGAGTCATTGCTGATGCCGATGTGGTGATCAAGAATACGGCTACAGGCGTCACCCGAGAGACAAAGACCAATAGCGACGGCCTGTACACCGCACCTAACCTAGTACCTGGAACTTACGACATCACCTTTAGAGCCCAGGGGTTTAAGACTGAAGTCAGGACCGGTATTCCGCTCACAGTGGGCGCTACCCAGGCCATCGACCTCACCCTGCAGATCGGGGCGGCTATCGAAAAGATTGAGGTCAACACCGAGGCTCCCGCCGTCCAGGTCACCAGTTCCGACATTAGTGCGGTGGTGAATGCGACGACGGTCCGCGAGCTGCCTTTGAATGGACGCAGCTGGACGGACTTAGCGGAGCTACAGCCGGGTGTCAGCACGGTCCAAACGCAGCCGACCTTTGCGGCCGGGACAGACCGCGGAAACCGAGGTTTTGGACAGCAACTCAGCATCTCGGGGGCACGTCCGCAACAGAACAATTATCGTCTGGATGGGGTCAGTCTGAACGATTATGCCAATGGCGCTCCGGGCAGCGTGTTGGGTGGGAATCTGGGAGTGGACGCGATTCAGGAATTTTCGGTTCTGACCAGCAACTACTCCGCTGAATACGGCAAGACCTCCGGAGGGGTGGTGAACGCCATCACGCGCTCCGGCACGAACGAACTGCATGGGAGTGCCTACGAGTTCCTGCGCAACAGCCACCTGGACGCGAGGAACTACTTCGATGTGGGGGAAATTCCCCCCTTTAAACGCAACCAGTTCGGGGGCGCGCTGGGCGGGCCTATTATCAAGAACCGCACATTCTTTTTCGCCGATTACGAGGGCATCCGGCAGTCTAAAGGCATTACCGCCCTGACCACCGTTCCATCGCTGGCCGCCCGGAGCGGCTTGATATGCACCAACCCGGGAGGTGCTGACCCAAGCAGCCCCTGCGCAACCCATCAATTAACGGTTGGGCCGAATACAGACGCCAACGGAGTCGATCTACACGCCAAGCAGTACTTGCCTTTTTATCCCTTGCCGAATGGGCCGATCATCGGCAATGGAGACATCGCCGAATATTCTTTCGCGGGTCAGCAGGTCGTTAACGAGAATTTCCTGACCGCGCGCGTCGATCACAAAATCACGAACAATGACAGCTTGTTTGGCACCTACGTTTTCGATCGCACACCATACTCTTCGCCCGACGGACTAAACAACGTGCTGTTTGATACCTTAACGGCGAGGCAGATCCTGTCGATCGAAGAGACACACATGTTTGCTCCGAACTTTGTCAACTCCGTCCGCATCGGTGGAAATCACGAGGGGGTAAAGAATAATGAAAGTCTTAAAGCCATTAACCCTGTCGCAGCGGACAAGGCGCTAGGCTCGTTCCCAGGCCGAGATGCAGCACAGGTACTGGTCACAGGGTTGACGGACTTCACTGGGGGAATCGGAGGCAGCCCAACCTACTATTATCACTGGAATTCTCTCCAGTTATACGACGACGCTTTCTACACAGCAGGAACTCATACAATCCGTTTCGGGGGCGCTTTCGAGCGTATGCTCCTGAATGTCTTGGCGGACACCGACCCCAACGGCATCTGGCGGTTCTCTGATGTGGAGGGCTTTCTGACCAACAATCCCACCAAGTTTCAAGGGGGACTCGCCAGTACCCTTTCACCTCGGAATCTTCGTCAAAGCATCTTCGGTGCGTACGTACAAGATGATTGGCGTTTGCGTCCCCACCTGACGTTGAATCTCGGCCTTCGTTATGAGATGTCCAGTGTTCCTACCGAGACCCGCGGCAAGCTGGCCAATTTGCCATGGCTGGCTTCGCCGGCAGCCCATTTGGGCGACCCGTTTTTCAGCAATCCCACAACCAAGAACTTCGAGCCCCGTGTTGGATTTGCTTGGGACCTCTTCCATAACGGCAAAACAGCTTTGCGGGGCGGAGCTGGTTTATTTGATGTGTTACCGCTCCTTTACCAGTTTATTCTGCTTACCAATCAGGCATATCCGTTCTTCAGCTATGTCAATTTTAACAGTCCCGGGCCGGGATCTTTTTATGCGGGAATTCCTGCCAACCCGCCTCTGAGCGCTTTACGATCGACCTATGTTGAGCCTCACCCGAAGCGTAACTATGTCATGCAATGGAACCTAAACTTGCAGCAACAGATAACGCCCAGCCTGGCGGGCATGATCGCCTACGTGGGATCGCGGGGCATACATCAGCCCTTCCGGGTCGATGAAGCCGATCTGGTTCTGCCGACGAAGACGCCGTACGGCTATCTTTGGCCGCAGGTGGACGCATCGGGCAATCTGATCTCAGGACCGAATGCAGGCAATCCGCCCAGCACCATCAACCCCCTATTCGGCTCAATCCGTTCGATGTTCTACGAAGGCCACTCGTACTACAACGCATTAGAGCTGCAGCTGTCCAAGCGGATGAGCCACGGCTTTCAGGTACAAGGGACTTACACTTGGAGCAAGAGCATCGATACGAGCTCGGCAACCGTTGCGGGCGACAGTTTTGGCAACTCGATCTCCAGTTTGCCGTGGTTCGACTTGAGACTGAATCGAGGTCTATCGGATTTTAACGTCGGGCGCACGTTGGTAATAAATGGCACGTGGGAAGCGCCAACCCCGAAATCCTTCGCTGCCCCGGCCCGGTGGGCATTGGGCGGCTGGGAACTTGGACTGATCTTCACCGCGAGCGACGGAGTACCAGTCACGCCGACCTTTGGAACCGGATCGGATCCGCTTAATTCACTCAGCAGTGATGATTGGGACGTGCCGAACCGCTTGACTGGTCCGGGCTGCAACACACTGACCAATCCTGGCAACCCCAACCACTACATCAAGACCAACTGTTTTGCCGTGCCCACCGCCCCTAACTTGAGCTGGTGGCAAGCCAACTGCGATCCGGCACCCGTGAGCCTCGGCGCTCCGCTGGCACCTGGGGACTTGCGCTGCTTCAATCTGCGCGGCAACGCCGGGCGCAACATCATCATTGGGCCGGGTGTCACCGAGCTGGATTTCTCTATATTTAAGAACAACTACATCCCACGCATCTCCGAAAGGTTTAATATCCAATTCCGTGCAGAGATCTTCAACATCCTCAATCATGCCAATTTCGCGCCTCCGGCTACCCCGAATAACACGGATATATTCGACGGGACTGGAACGCTGTCGTCGGTAGCAGGCTTGTTGACGAGGACCACAACGACGGCACGCGAGATTCAGTTTGCCATCAAGGTAATCTTCTAGCGTGGAATCCGGCGTGAGGGGCATTTCCATTTTGTTGTTGCTGCTCCTGAGTGCCGGAGCCCGCCTCGGAGGAGCCGGCAACAGCGCGTCGGTGAACCTCGAGAGGCCCTCCGGTTCCGAACAGCAGGCGACCCCTAGTTACGAGGTTTTCAAGAACGAGGTAGAACCAATTTTTCTGAAACGACGCAACGGCCACGCCCGCTGCTATGGTTGCCACGTCCTTCCTGGTCGCGTATTCCGTTTGCGGGCACTCGCCGCCGGCAGCAATGGTTGGACGGAGGAGCAGTCGCAGAGCAATTTTGAAAGCGTGCTGCGGGTCATCGTGCCCGGAGACCCCGCTTCGAGCAGACTTCTTCTGCATCCGCTCGCGCCAGAAGCGGGGGGCGATGCTTTCCACTCTGGCGGGCGGCAATTCGAGTCTCAGAATGATCCCGATTGGAGAACGATGGCGCGATGGGTCAAAGGCGACTCAAAGAATTCCCTAAACGACGACAATACGGGGGCGAGAACTTGGATCTACGTCACCAATAGCGCCGCCGATACCATTGATGTGATCGATCCCGCTGACAATAGGATTGTGCAAGTTATCCGCGACATCGAACTTCCCCACGGTATTACGTTTTCACCAGACGGCGGGCGCGTTTACGTGAGCAATGAAGCAGAGAGCGTGCTTGACGTGGTGGACCGTAAAACTGGCACCATTGTTCAGCAGGTAGCCCTCACCGCTCGTCCTAACAACATTGCGATAACCAAAGACGGCGGGCGCGTGTTGGTTGGCATCCGTGCGCAGCCGGGGTCGGTCGAGGTCATCGACACAACTTCTCTCAGGCGGGTGAAAGATATTCCCGTGGACGGCAGCGTTCACAATCTGTATGTCACGGCAGATGGTAAGTACGCGGTAAGCGGCTCCATAGAGAACAAAACCGCCTCAGTCATCGACCTCAGTCGCGACCAGCTTGTATGGGAAGTAAAGTTCGACAGCGGTGTGCGGCCGATGTCATTCGAACAGAATGCTGACGGCTCAACCCATAGGATCTTCGTACAATTGTCAGGCTTTAATGGTTTTGCGGTCGTAGATTTTGCCCGGCGTGCCGAAGTAGCTCGCATCAAGCTGCCTGATGAACCGGGCGGTTTTGGGGTTCAAGAGGGAAGACTTGCAACCCCCTCGCATGGCATCGGGGTTTCACCCGACGGAAAGTCGCTGTGGGTGAACAGCACGGTGGCAAATGCAACGTTCAAATATTCCTTGCCCGACCTCAAACTGATCGGCTACGTAAAACTGCCGGAGGTCCATGGGATAGGTGCACGGCCAACGGGAGCGGTGCCCGAATGGATTACCTTCACGCCCGACAGCAGATTCGTGTACGTTTCCAACTCCGCCGCGCAGTCCGTTTCCGCCATTGACGCTGACCGTATGAAAGAAGTAGCGGTGATTCCGGTAGGGGAAGTTCCAAAACGAATCAATACCTTATTCATGCGCTGAGAAGACTAGGAAAGCGCAGCGGAAAAGGCGTCGCGGCTTGCACCTCAAGAAACCGAAAGGCCTTGGGTTAAGGTCATCCGACAGGGGGCGGCCGACATGCTGAATCGCTCCTCGAAGAAACGTTAGTTGTCGAGCCCGCCGCGGGAGTCTCCATGGTCCAGAACAATTCACGGAAACGCACCTGACAGTTGTCGGAGATCTCTGGAAAGTGATTATCCCCGAGCATCGAAACTGAAATTTTAGTCGCCGAGGTCAATGACCGCATTCCCACCCAAATCCACGCTCAGGATTGGGGCTTGAGGACGAATCCACCGGCTGACGGCGCCAATGGTGCGGAGTGAGAGTGAGTGAGCGCTGGCAGTGAAAAATGATGTTTCTAAAAAGCGCTCACCGCCGCCATGTATGGAACTTCCTGGATGGCCAACAAAATTCCGCTGCGAACTATTCCGTCTACTTCGGGCCGTACAGCTCCCAACCGTCTGCTGCTCTCGTGTTTCTGCCGGTTATTTGACTACCTCGTAAACCCGCAGTTCCGCCGACTGGTTCTCGTGATGTGGAACCGCAACGTAGTAACGGTTCAGTTCGGGAACCAAAATGGCGGTTTTGGCGCGGAATGCGGTGGGGACATGGCCGATCTTCTCATAGTGATTGGAATCACGCTGCTCGAAGACGTCAACGAATTCGCTTCCCGCAAAGTAGATTCTTTTCTGCGCCGGGCTGTACACCATATCATCGGACATTGATGCGGCGGCATAGCTGGTCACAACCTTGCCGGAATCAGTATCGAGCACGACCAGTTTTCCTGGGTCGCGTGTGCCCACGAAGAGCCGGTGATCCGGTTCATCAAGAGCAATCGTGGTCGGCTTCTTAGCCACCTCTCCAAGCGGCCATGTGGCGAGCAGAGCGTGACGGTTGCGATCATAAACCTGAACCTCACCTTTGCCGCGGATGTCCACGAACAAGCGAGGACCGGATTTCTCTAAAGTGATGGCTTCCACATCATCGGAGTTGATCTTGATCTCACCCACTTTCTTGGCGGAAGTCGTGTCCACGATCGTTATATAGGAGTCCGGCAGATGTGCGTCCTTGCCAGTGTCCACGATGTACAGATACTTACTCATCGGATCGTAAGTGCTCGAGTCGGCACCTTCCCTTACCTTGATTGTTCCGGCGGGTTTATACGACCCCGTTTCATACATTCTCACGTCGCCCGAATCGCCATCCACAACGAACAACTTCTTCAAATCCGCGCGGTACACCATGGAATGAGGAGCTTTTAAGCCTTCAATGGTGTGGATCAGCTTGTTGCTCTTGAGGTCAAATACCAAAACCTTGGAATTCTCTTCTGCCGTGGAAAACAGCCGATTGCCTTGCAAATCCACAGCGAAATGGTCAAAGTCGCCGTCGTGCAACTCGGGCAGAGGTGTCGCTTGTACCAGTTTGAGTGGCGTTTTCTCGTCTGCCCACGCCGGAATCAGCAAAACGAGAATGATGGCAAACAGGATGGCATGCTTAGCTGTTTTCACGTTAGCCTCCAATTGTGTGTGAAGCCAGGGTCGGCTGCGGCAATACACATTAATCAGCATCCAACATGAACTGCTCATGAACGTAAGATGAAAAACCGTTCAACGCTGCCCAAATGTCGACACCGGGACGAAAAACAATTGCGAGATGAACAGAATTTCATTAGCCTTGTAAGCACCGAGTGGCATATAACACCGACAGAAAGGCTCCCGGTGCAGTCTCCGCACGGAGACTAGATGGCGATGCCCTCTTCCAGCCCCAATAAAGCGACGCACATTCGTTGGGGGATCTTAGCATCCGTAGTCGCCGTTACGATCCTCACGTACTTGGACAGACTCAATCTGGGGATTGCGGGCAAATACATCCAAGACGAACTCTCGTTCAGTACGCATACCATGGGCTGGGTGCTGAGTGCGTTCTTATTGGGGTATTCGCTCTTTCAAGTTCCGGGCGGCTGGGCAGGCGACCGCTTCGGACCGAAAACCGTACTCACCGCCGCGATCCTTCTATGGTCGCTCTTCACTGCACTGACCGGGCTTGCCCCTGGTCTGCCTATCAGGGCGTGGCTTGGTACCGCCGGTTCTCTGATGCTGATCCGGTTTTTAGTCGGGGTGGGAGAAGCCGCGGCTGCTCCCAACTGCAACAAACTCGTGGCCAATTGGATTGGGGCGGAGCAACATGGGGTAGGCAGCAGCGCGTTCGTGATGGGTATTGGAATCGGTGGTGCCTTGACTCCGCCGCTGATTGCCTGGGTAATGGAAAAATGGGGCTGGCGTTCATCGTTTTATCTGGCTGGAGTGATCGGGGTCGCGGTCGCCGTTTTCTGGCACCGGTACGTCACCAACTCGCCAGAGGAAAACTACCGCGTCAATTCAGAAGAACTCGCTCTAATCCATCGTGCGCGAAAAGTGAAGTACGAGCGACCGCCAGCCCAGCTCACAACGCCCTGGAGAAAGATATTGTCCAACCGCTCGGTGTGGGGAGTGCTCCTCGGATATTTTTGCCAGGGCTTCCCGATCTACTTTTTCCACACCTGGTTCTTTATTTATCTGGTCCGAGTACGCCATTTGAGCATTGCGCAGGGAGGCGTGTGGGGGGCCACTCCCTATATAGCTATCGCGGTACTCGCGCCCACCGGCGGCTGGTTCTCGGATCGCGCGGTCAGGAATTTAGGCAAGCGCTGGGGACGCCGCCTTGCCGTGTGTCTCGGCATGTTTGCCTCGTCGATTCTGATGTGGACGGGTGCGGCAGCTTCGAACAGTCGGGTTGCGGTTACCTTGCTGGCCCTCGGAGCCGGCCTGAACATGTTTTCCGCAACGAGCTTCTGGGCCACTTGCATCGATGTAACCGAGCAGTCCACCGCCTCGCTATCCGGCCTAATGAACACATTCGGCAATTTCGGGGGATGGTTGTCGCCGATCGTTTCCGCCTATGTGGCAACTCGCTTCGGATGGAACCATGCTCTCGATTGCGCGGCGGTTGTCACCATGGCCTCTGCCGTGTTCTTCCTGCTTGTGCAGGCTGATCAGAAAGTCGATCTGCTGCCGGTCCACACCGCCGCGCTGCACTCATCACCCCATGCAACTCTGCCTGAGCCCCAGACTTCGCCTCTCCCGATGCGCAGCCCCGCGAAGGAAAGGTGAACGAGGATCGCATCCCCGGGCAGGATTCGCTGAAAAGACTTTCATCCGGTTTTCAGCTAAATTTAATAGTTAGGTCGGCATGATGGCAGGTAGAGCTCAGACCGTCTAAGGCCTAGCGGGAGCGGAGAACAGATATGCGGTGTCATATTACGGCAACAGCCATTACTTTTTGTACCTGTATTCTGCTGTGGAGCATGCCGGCTTCTGCGCAAGGCGATTTGTGGCTTTACGTGGGCAGCAGCCGTGGAGATGAGGTCAGCATTGTCGACATGAACTCGTTGAAGTTGGTGGGCGACGTCAAGGCGGGAGAGCGCGTCCACGGTGTTTGCTTGGAACCCAGTGGCCAACGACTGTTTCTCACCGTAGAGTCTGATCATACCCTGCGAATTGTTGATACTGTGTCTCAGAAAACCGTAGGCGTAGTGAAGCTAAGCGGAAAACCGAACGAGTGCGCCGTGACTCCCAACGGGAAGTACGTCACCGTCCCCATTCGTGACGGCGGCGTAGTGGAGATCGTAGATGTTCCAGAGCAGAAGGTCGTTAAATCACTTCCCATTAAGGAGCCCCACAACGCACTTAACACGGGAAGCAATCGTTTTGTGTATGTGAGCTCCATGGGCTCGGACGAGATCGATCTGATCGATCTCGAGAAAATGGCCTATGCCGCTCATATTCCAGTCGGCGGCCGGCCCAGACCCTATGTGATATCTCCCGACGGGAAAACAATGTATGTGGCGGTGGCGAACCTCCACGGATTCATGATTGTAAATATTCCCGAGCGGAAAGTCGTGAGGCGAGTGGAAATGCCCTCCCAGCATGCGGCATTGCGTCCCCTGAAATACGAGACGCAGGACACTCTCACCCATGGACTAGCCTTGTCTCCGGACGGCCGGGAGCTTTGGGTTTCCAGTTTGCTCGATGATAGCGTTTACGTTTACGAAGTCGAGACCGGAAAGATCGTTGCCAACGTCCCCACCGGCGAGGGCCCCAACTGGATTGTGATCACGCCAGATGGAAAGTACGTTTGCGTCAGCAATACGGACACGGACGATGTTTCAATTATCGACGCCCGGACTCGTAGGGAAGTTACTCGCGTAAAAGTGGCAAAGGTGCCTAAAAGGCTGGCGCTCGCGCCGGCCCCGGTGAGAGACCAGAATACGGCAAAGCGCTAGGCGTGTCGCGCCGCGACCGAATGGAACGTAGGTTTTCGGATCGCTCTTCCCTTTCCCGTGCGTCACCTCCAGGTTACATCGCGTGCTCCCAACCAGGTCAGCCTTTATGATCTTGCGGGCCGCCTGGCGTCTTCGCTCAAGCGCAACAGCAAGTTCGATGTTGCATTCGTTCCGGGCAACGTCAGTAGCCCAGGGCTTTATCCACAACGTTGAGCAGAGTCTCTCCACGTCGGAATCTTGCAAGTTGAGCCAGGAAGAATCGCATGGCATCGTCCAGCCAGCCCGGGGTGTGGTCCGCGCAATGCGGCGACAATAGAACGTTCTCCAGTTGATAGAAAGGGTGCCCGGAGGGCAAAGGTTCTTCGTCAAAGACATCCAGCGCCGCCCCTCGGATTCTGTGCTCCGAGAGTGCTTTGACCATTGCGGGCTCGTCGATAACCGGACCTCGGCCGACATTGATTACCACTGCACTGCGTTTCATGCTCGCGAATTCTGCTTCGCCAATCATTCCATGCGTCTCGCCGTTCAAAGGGGTCGCTACCACGATGTAATCACATCGGGGGAGCATCGCCAGGCGCTCATCTGAGCCGTAGATCTGGTCGGCAAATTGATTGGGCGCAGTCGGGGGGAGAGGTTTCCGCTTGAGTGCGAGGACCTGCATGCCCAGTGCACGAGCCCTGGCAGCGATGGCGTGTCCAATGTCGCCGTATCCAACGATTCCCAGGGTCTGTCCGGCAACCATCGTGACCTCAAATGGACACCATGAATTGGCCATTTGGCTGATAATCATTCGCCGCAGATCCTTGGCGAAGTACAGGATCGCCGCCAGCACAAATTCGCCCAACGCTGGACTGAAAACTCCACGCCCATTGGTGACCGTGACATAGCTTGCGATCAGCTCAGGAAACAGAATCCGCTCTAGTCCCGCGGACCGGGAGTGGATCCAACGCAAATTGCGGCATGTTAAAAAGACTTCCCGAATCAGTGATCGGGAGCCCGACCAGTTAAAGATGACCTCGACACCGGCTGCGATCTCCCGGACATTCGCGGCCGACTCTAGAATCACCACGTCTGCCACCTCCCGTAAGGCATCTAGGGAAGGCAGTGGCGGCTCGCTACCGCCGGTCAAGACAAGTATGAGTTGGTTGCTGATAGGCGCTCCAGAAGGCTAATGTCGCTCCGCGTTCGAGTTGCTCATTTTGCTGATGGGGTGCACTGATTGGCCGATTTTCCTTCGCCATCGGTGTCCAACTTGCTCCTTTTGCCCACGGCAAGCATCAAAAATGCGGATGCGATGAAACTGGCCATCAAGCAGCCAAGACCGACATCGAACGAGCGAGTGCGAGTCACAAAGTATCCCATAATAAAGGAACCGACGAAGCCGCCCAGGTTACCGACAGAGTTGATTAAACCAATGGAGGCAGCAGCCGCCGACTTACCTAAAAATTCCGTTGGCACCGCCCAGAAAGCTGGGTGGAACGCATAGTAGGCAGCTCCCGTCAGGGTAAAGAAAAAAACGGAAAATGCCAGGTTAGTTCCAGCCCGGCTGGCAACCAAGAGCGACGCTCCACTGAGCAGTAATGGAACCGCGGCGTGCCATCGGCGCTCCCCTGTTCGATCGGAGTGCCAGCCATTCCATTGCTGTGATATAAATCCCGCTAAGTAAGGCGGCGAAGCTAACAATGTGACTGCCATATCGCTTTGCCCAGACAAGCGTTTCAGCAGGGTAGGCAGCCAGAAGGCAATTCCGTAGTTTCCAACCAGCGCGAAAAAGTAGCAGAAGGTCAGCAGAATAACGTCGCGGTGGCAGAGTGCTTGCCAGGGAGTATAGGAATGAACCGTCTGTTTGCGCAGCTGTTCCCGATCTAGTTCGGTGCTGATCCATGCACGCTGCTCTACGGACAACCAGTTCGCCTCACGCGGCCAGTCGGTTAAATATGCCAGCGTGAGCAGACCAAGGACGATGGCTGGAACGCCTTCCAGGATGAAAAGCCACCGCCAGCCCCTTAGGCCCATCCAGGATATTCCGAGCAGCAGGCCGGCGAGGGGAGAGCCGATGACATAAGACAGTGGCATGGCGGCATAAAATCCCGCAACCGCCTTGGCGCGATCCGTAGCTCGAAACCAATGGGTGAGGTAAACGATTACCGCCGGGAAGAAGCCTGCCTCGGCGGCCCCGATCAGGAAACGCAACAGATAAAAAGTTCGTGCGCTGCGGATGAAGGCCATCAATACCGTCAGGATTCCCCACGAGATCATGATGCGCGCAATCCAGCGGCGCGCGCTCCAGCGTTCGGCAATCAATGCACCTGGTATTTCGAGCAGGAAGTAGCCAAGGAAAAAGATCCCGGCGCCCACACCCATCGCACCTTCGCTCAAACCCAGGTCGCGGGGCATCTCGAGGGCGGCGGCGCTCACATTCATGCGGTCCAGAAAAGCAACGGTGTAGAGTACAAACAAGAAAGGCAACAAGCGGCGGGCAATGCGATGCCTGGCCACGAAGGCGACGTCCTGTCGGGCACCGACGGCGTGCAATAGAGCTTTATCGTTGCCCGACTCGGGCCTGATATTGTTTTGCCGCATGACTTAGCCGTATAGCAGAGTTAAGGCCTACTTGAAGCGATAGCCTCTCCTATTTTCCGGGTCGAGACTTTTTCCGACAATCGCGGGGTGTACGAATTATCCACCTGGTCAAAGTGACTCCGGGGGCCGCGCTCTCCACCGCAATCGCCCCTTCCAAAGCTCCGGCATGCGAGGGCATCAGGGCGCGGACCTTCGCCCAATTGGGGCTTACTATCTCCAGTGCTCTCGGACGCTAATCAGCCCGAGCACATGACGTCTGTGTGGGTTGCGAACCTGCTGTCCGCTGAAGTATGAACTAGTAAACCGCAAATTTGAGAGCTGATAGTGTCAATATTCGATCGTCTGTCCTGGTGGTTTTTGTAGGTATCTACCTTTTCTTGCCAGCCTTTTTGCCGGCTCCTCCTTTCGAGTTTGACCCTACAAAGTGAGACATCTAAAATACAGCGCTCCGAGATACGGAGTTTACGGCCCATCTGACACTAGGGTGTGCCCCAATCGCCATGCCCCAAAGAATTCCAAAATCGCTGCGGAGCTCTCGCTGGTACGGCCCCGATGACCTCCGATCCTTCGGACATCGCTCGCGTGCGGCATCTATGGGCTGCATTCACGCCGACTACGAAGGTAAGCCGGCCATTGCCATCATTAACACCTGGAGTGATATTAACCCCTGCCATAGCCATCTTAGAGAGCGCGCTGAAGACGTTAAACGGGGAGTTTGGCAAGCAGGAGGATTTCCCCTGGAAATGCCGGCAATGACCCTCGCAGAGACCTTCCAGAAGCCTACCACCATGATGTATCGCAACCTTCTCGCTATGGAGACGGAAGAGTTGTTGCGTTCCTATCCGGCCGATGGTTGCGTGCTGCTGGGAGGATGCGACAAAACGACCCCAGCTCTGCTGATGGGTGCGATCAGTATGAACCTGCCAACCATCTTCGTTCCCGCGGGCCCCATGCTGCGGGGAAATTGGCGCGGGCAAATTCTGGGTAGCGGGGCGGATGTAATGAAGTACTGGGCGGAACGTCGGGCTGGAACTATCGATCGCGAAGCATGGATTGAAATCGAAGAAGGTATTGCTCGGTCGGCCGGTACTTGCATGACCATGGGAACCGCCTCAACCATGACCAGCGTGGCTGAGGTCTTGGGCTTTTCTCTTCCGGGCGCAAGTTCGATTCCGGCCGTTGACGCCAACCACCATAAGATGGCCAACCTGTCGGGGCGCCGGATTGTAGAAATGGTATGGGAAGACCTGAAGGCGCGCGACATTCTTAGCAAAGCATCATTCGAGAACGCTGTCGCTGCGGTGCTTGCCCTGAGCGGGTCTACCAATGCGGTGGTCCATCTCCCAGCCTTGGCGGGGCGAGCCGGCATCAAGATTACGCTGGATACATTCGATGCGCTCTCAAGAACGACTCCCGTACTTGCGAATCTCCGGCCCAGCGGCAAGTACCTCATGGAGGATTTCTATTATGCCGGTGGTTTGCCGGCACTGTTGAAGGCGCTCGCGTCCCGTCTTGACTTGAGCTGCCGCACCGTTACGGGTAGGACCCTGGGCGACAATATCGCGAACGCTCAAACCTACAATTTCGATGTTATTCGTGCACCTGACCGGCCCCTTCTTCCCTCCGGGGGCCTGGTGATCCTGCGTGGAAATCTCGCACCCAAAGGAGCGGTAATCAAGGTAGCAGCGGCCTCCCCAAATCTTCTGAGGCACCGAGGGCGGGCCATCGTCTTTGAGAGTTACGACGAGATGAATGCGCGCATTGACGATCCTGCTCTCGACGTTGATGCCCACAGCGTGCTGGTTTTGCGCAATGCCGGTCCCAAGGGAGCTCCTGGCATGCCCGAATGGGGAAACCTGCCGATTCCGCAAAAACTCCTAAAGCACGGGGTACGGGATATGGTTCGCGTCTCCGATTCCAGAATGAGCGGCACCAACTACGGCACATGCATTCTGCATGTCTGTCCTGAGTCGTTTGTGGGCGGCCCCCTGGCATTGCTCAGGGAAGGCGATATTGTGGAGCTTGATGTCGAGCAAAGGCAACTAAATATGCTTGTTAGTGTCGAAGAGCTTTCTCGTCGCCGTCAAGTTTGGCATCCGCGGGAAGGAATTTATCCGCGGGGCTACGGCAGGCTTTACTTGGAGCACGTGAGGCAAGCCGATGAGGGATGCGATTTTGACTTTCTCGAGGGCATCGAGCCGATCCCAGAACCAGAGATTCATTAAAGTGTAGAACGTTGGGTGTTTCCGTCTCTATTCCGCGAGATCGCCACATGTGAGAACCGAATCGGGTTCTAACCTCGCTGAGCTTTCGGCCCAAGTTGCCCAACGTATGCCTTAGAAAAAGTTCTTTGAGGCGCCAAAAACTTTTTAGCCTAAATTACGGCACGACGGGAGATTGGCCACCAACATCGACGCGGAACGCTGATTGCCGGTGTGCCTGATCCTCGTTTGCCGCTGGGTTGCCGTGGTAAGGGGGCCCCATGACATGATCGGCCCACCCCCGCGCTCGAAGTTATCTCGTAGGCCTGGGCGTTCGATACAAATTGCGCTCGGGTCGGGAGCGGCGGCGGTCCTCAGTAAAAGTTCAATCCTGTGGGAACCAGGTAACGGACTCGCTCACCGCCCCGTGAACATGGGGCCAGCCCCGGCGTGCGCCATTCAGCTGGTGTATAACAACATGGATTATCCGGAGCTGGCGGCGCTCTTCGCGATCGTGTTTGCGTATTGATGCCCCCAGCGATTTCACGCCGGGCCCAGGGCACCGGCTAGGTTTTCTTTCGGGATGAGGTTCACCGCAAGGGAACCGGCAATTTCATTAAATAAGCAGCAGGGTTTCGACGATTGCGCTTTGAGGCCGGCCGGAAGAAATAACACACACAATCTCAGGCAATGACTCCTCAGCCGATATCCAGCGTGGCAGGGCGAACATCCAAAGTCGATGTAACCAGCTTTCGACAACGCTTGAAAAGCGCCTTTTCGGGGACTGGCTCTTTCCGATGGATTATCTGCTCGCTTCTTCTTTTGGGTGTGACCAAGAACTACATGGATCGTCAGGTTCTCGGCATCCTGAAGACCACGCTTCAACAGCAACTGGGATGGAACGAAATCGATTACAGCAATGTGGTTTTTGCTTTTCAGGCGGCCTATGCCGCCGGCATGCTGGTAGTGGGTCGGCTCGTCGATCGGTTAGGGGTGCGGCTGGGCTATGCCGTGACTATGGTCTTCTGGAGCTTGGCTTCCATGGCGCATGCGGCTGCAAGATCCTTGAGTGCCTTTATGGGCGCGCGCGGAGCTTTAGGTCTCGGTGAGGCTGGAGTTTTTCCGGCCAGCATTAAGGCTGTCGCCGAATGGTTTCCCACGCGAGAGCGTGCCCTGGCGGTTGGAATCTTCAATGCTGGCAGTAACCTTGGGGCGATCGTTACGCCCCTGTTCGTCCCTTGGATCACCGTCCATTGGGGGTGGCGATGGGCGTTTTTCATCAGTGGCGGTACGGGATTCATCTGGCTGGTTCTTTGGCTGCTCGTCTATCGTAGGCCGGAAGAACATACGCGAGT
>JAFATF010000007.1 GCA_019244045.1 Acidobacteriota bacterium | reverse complement strand
CCGGTCAGTGCTTCACAAGATCTTCGGAGAGCAGATGGGCCTTCATTGCCAGATTGTGGCCGCGGTCCAAATCCCCCGCCTTCATGGCCTCGTTAGCTTGCTCGATGAACAGCTTGACCTGGCTTACCGTCTCTTCCTCATTGCTATTCAGGGGACGTGAAGTCGCTTGTTTGAGGTTGGCATCGGCGGCGGAAAGCAGTTCCGCCGTCATCTGCCGAGAATAGGTAGTCTCGGTGGTCGCTCCCGGCGTTAGTACGGCCGCAGGGTCGGAGGTACCACCTTCTTTGACTACCTTTTTTTTGGGGCCCGCTGTGCTCTGGGCGGCAGACTGCTTCTTCTGAACCTTGTGGCGAGCGGTTTTCTGTCTGCTCGCACCCTTTGCCGCTGGCGCGGGTTGCGTCGGCTGCTCAGGCGCCGGGGCACAGCTGCCCTCCGGGGGCGCGCAGGGCACCGGTGGCGTCCCCCCCTGCTGTTCATCGGGAGCTCGTTGTCCGCTGCCCGGCTGCGGCATCTCAGGCGCTGGGGCTTGCTGTTGCTGATTGGAAGTTTGTGACCAGCCGGCGCGAGCATCGCCGGTCGATGGGAAAACTGCGAGCACGATGGCCAGAGTAACTTTCGTCGTGAACATCCACTCCCTTAGCAGTTCCTCTTGATTCTAGTCTTCGGACCGACCCTTTGCACCGTAACTTCGGGAACCGTTCCCTTACCTCCGTGTGGTTACTTCGCTTTCTTTCGGGGCGCCTTCGGCGGCTGCTTCGAGCAACGGCAAACGCAAGCGGAACGTGGTGCCCTGGCCTTCCGCGGTCTCAAACTCGACCGAGCCATAGTGCCATTGCATAATTTGGTAGGTTTGCGCCAGGCCGATTCCGCTGCCTCCCTTTTTGGTCGTGAAATACAATTCGAAGATCTTGTCCTGCACATCTTTGGGTATGCCACTGCCCTGGTCGCACACTTCGATCACCGCCGTCGCTTCCTCCCGGCGGGCGCGTATGGTCAAGCAGCCACCCTGTGGCATGGCCTGCTCGCCATTGATGACGATGTTCAGCAAGGCCTGCTTCATGAAGTCTTCGTCAACCTTCGCGAGCAGTGGCTCTTCTGGCATTTCCCTCGCGATGCGAACCCCATGCACCTCCGCATCGGGTGAGGCTAGCAGGGCGACTTCGGCCACCAATCGGCGTAGATCGGTTTCTTCCATGTGCAGGTCTCTCTGGCGCGTGAAGTCGACCAGAATTTGCACTACCCGATCCAGTCGGTGAATCTCGCTCCCGATAATGTCCATGTGCCGCTTGGAGTCGGGATCCACTTTTTCCAGCTTCTGCTCGAGAAGCTGCAGATGGAGCACGATGGCATTGATGGGATTTTTAACTTCATGCGCGACCCCGCGGGTGATGCGGCTGCTGGCGGACAGGCGCCGTGAGGTTTCAATTTCGTCTTCAATGCGGCGCACCGACTCGGTGTCACGCATCGTCAACAGCGCGCCGATCTGCGTTCCTCGCTCCTGAATGAAGTCGAGCGAGACTTGCACGTTCTTGTTATTGCTCTCGACGTCACGCTGCGCGATGGGCCATCTGCGGTCAAAAGCGGTCAGAACCAGGGCGCCCAGGTCGGTCGCATCGGAAAAAATCTCGTGCACCGTACGACCCAGTAGCTCGCCGCGCGGACGCCCCAAAAACTGTTCCACCGAGGCGCTGACGAGAACCACGCGAAAATCGCGGGTGAATAGCATCAAGCCATCCTGCAGATTGGCCATGATCTGGTCGACGTTGTCTTTGAGCGCCGAGAAAATCTCCTTCGTGTCCCGCATCTGCCGGCCGAGGTGAGCAATCTTGAGGGTCACCAGGCCATATTCGTCATAGGCGGCCTCTTCGTCGGGAACGAAATGGGCATCGCCGGCCGCAACCGTATCGAGGCTTTTGCTAATTCGTTCGAGCGGGCCCAGCGCCAGGTGGGAAAGTCCCGCCGCCAAAATCAGGGAGAGTAAGAGCGCAATCGATGAAAAGATGACCGCATGGCGCAGTCGCGGTGTTACCTCATTCTTGAGGAACACGGTCGAGACCCCTACCCGCACACTGCCGAACGGCGCTCCGTTCAACATCAGATCGCTGTGCACCTCGTAAACGGCGGCCGGGCTATAAACGATTTTGAGCTGCCGGCGGAAGCGCGCATCGCGCACGAAGGCAAAATCGGGCCGCGCCGGTATCAGTTTTTCGACCAGTTCGGGGTTGGCGTGCAGCAGCACCCGACCTTGCATATCCACAATGGCGGCGTCGTAGATGATGGGCCAGTTGCTGACCACCGACTCCATCATGTTGTTGAGATTGACGTCTTCGGCGAGGGCCTCGGCGACCGCGCTGCGAACCGCCTTGGGGTCATCGGTATCGATGCGCGTGCTGCTCAAATCAGGCTGCGCATTGTAGGCAGCGTAGGCCAGCTGCTGAGCCAGCAAGGATGCGGTCTCATAGGCGGAGGTGACTCTCTGGCGCAAAAGTTCCGAGATGTAGATGTAGGAAAACGAGGCCACCAGGATGAACACCATCAAGGTGATGCCCAATACGATTTTGGTTTTCCGGCGCATGCATTAGACGGTAAAGCGACCGCTGGTGGCCCCTGACGCCATAGGCGCGTGTGGGATGGTTCTACTCGTCCTTTCCCACAGCGGCGTCGGCCTGCGCACTGCCATACTCTTTGAGCTTATTATGCAGGGTTTTGAGGCTGATGCCGAGAATTTCTGCAGCGCGCGTTTTGTTATTGCCGGTCGCCTGCAAGGTCTTGAGAATGAGCAACCTTTCGGCCTCTTCTACAGTTGTGCCCACGCCTAAGCGGACAGCATCAGGATCCATCGCGGCCGGGTGAGCCGCCGCCTGGCCAAAACCGGGCGGCAGGTGACGGCTTTCAATGACCGGCCCCTCGCACACGATGACCGCCCGCTCCAGCGTATTACGCAACTCGCGAACATTGCCCGGCCAGGAGTAATTCTGAAATATGTGCAACACTGCATCGCTGATCGTGGACACCTTGCGCCCGTGCTTTTGGCTCATTTCCCCGAGCAGCGACTGGGCGAGTTGTTGCAGGTCTTCTTTGTGGTCGCGCAGAAGCGGCATGTGAATGTTGAAAACATTGAGGCGGTAATACAAGTCATTGCGAAGCTCCCCTTTGGCGACCGCTTCTTCGGGAACTTTATTGGTGGCGGCCAGTACGCGCACATCCACCACCGTCTCCACTTTGCTGCCCAGGCGGCGCAATTTGCGGTCCTCGAGCACGCGCAACAGCTTTGCCTGCGTGGCCACCGGCATCTCTCCAATTTCATCGAGCAGCAAAGTACCCCCTTCCGCCAATTCGAAGCAGCCGGTGCGTCGCTCGAGTGCGCCTGTGAAAGCGCCCTTCTCATGGCCAAAAATCTCGCTCTCGATCAGCGTCTCCGGTATGGCAGCACAGTTAATGGCGATAAAGGGCCGATTCTTACGCGGGCTCAGATCGTGAATGGTTCTGGCCACCAGTTCCTTGCCGGTTCCGCTTGCACCCGTGATCAGCACCGACGCGGTACTCGGCGCGACCATTTCAATCAGCCGGAAGATTTCCTGCATCTTGCGTGAACTGCCCACCAGCGAGCCCAGCGAGCCGGCGTCGCGCAGCTTGCGGCGCATGACCTCTTTCTCGAGCTTGTCTTCGTGACGCTCCGACGCGTTCTGCAGGATGGTCCTCAGCCGGTTAAAGTCGATCGGTTTGGTAATGTAGTCGTAGGCACCCATGCGCATCGCCTGCACGGCGCTGTCAATCGTTCCTTGCGCCGTGACCACCACTACCGCCATAGTCTGGGGTTGCGATTCCAGCCGCTCGATTAACTCCATTCCGCCCATGCGCGGCATTTTCAAATCGGTGATCACAATCGAGGGCGACCAACTGATCACCTTCTCGAGCGCTTCCACTCCATCGCTGGCAGTCTCCGTCAGGTAGCCCCAGCGGGAGACGAGCTCGGCCAGGCCGTTACGCTCGTTCTCCTCGTCTTCGACGATCAGGACCTTCTCTTGGCTCATAAGCAACCTCTGCCATTATTCAGGCTGGACGCGCTTTCCGGCAAGTCAGAAGGCCACGCCGGTCTCGAGGGTCGGGGCAAATACTGTGGTAAGGCAAAAATACGCCGGACGCGCGATACGTCGTTTCAGATTCTCCTTATTTTGAGGGTTCCGACTATCTAATCATCGCCAGCATTATCACGTTCCGCTGGCCCATCTGTGTGGGTTAGAATTCTGCTTCCATTTCATGGCACGTTAGGAAGTCAGAAAATTGTAGGCAAGTTTCGGAGGAACCATGTCACTTCTGCGCCGCGTCGCGTCCGCGCTCCTATGTGGGTTATGGCTCATGGCTTGTCTGGCGCCGCCTTCGCTGGCACAGGAGCAAAACCCTCCCCGAGCGGACTTGTTCGCCGGTTATCAGTGGCTCAGCCCCGGAGGCAAGGTCCCTCTCCTTGGCACCAGCAATCCCGTGCAGGGGCAAAAGTTGCCCGACATGACACAAGGTTTTGGCCTCGCGTTCGGTTACAACTTTCATCCCAATTTCGCCTTCGAGGGAGACTACGGCGGAGATTGGAAGCAAGGCTTCAACATCAACACCTACTCCTTGGGCCCGCGTTTCACCTTGCGCTCGGAAAACATGAACTATTTTGTTCATACCCTGGTCAGCCTCAACCAGCTCAATACGCCGTTTGGAAATCACCGCGGGGTTGGAGCCATCCTGGGCGGCGGCATGGATCTGAAAATAATGCGCTATTTCAGCCTTCGCTTGCTCGAAGCCGATTACCAGTGGGCGCGCCAGAATTTTGCCAACTTGGTGCCGGCGGATCAGCCTGATCTGCGCCGCCCGAGCTTTGGCGGCGTGCGTTTGCGCAGTGGAGTGGTCTTCAACTTTGGCGGCGGTGAGGCACTGACGCCGCCCTCGGCCAGCTGCGCGGCCCAACCCAGCGAGGTCATGGTAGGCGAACCTATCACGCTCACCGCCTCGCCTAGTAATTTCAATCCTAAGCACACGGTCAACTACAGTTGGACTACCACCGGCGGCAAAGTTACCGCCAAAGATGCGACCGCTTCGGTAGATACCAACGGCGTGGCCGGTGGGAGCTACACGGCCACAGCTCACATTACCGATCCACGCGCGAAAAAGAATAATGAAGCGACGTGCACCGCGAACTTCACCGTGAAAGAGCCGCCGAAGAATCCGCCTACCATGAATTGTACGGTCAATCCCCCTTCGGTCGAGGCCGGTCAATCAGCCACCGTTAGCTGCGACTGTAAGAGTCCAGACAACGTACCGGTCAATGTGGCGGGATGGAATTCGAGCGCGGGCAGCATCTCCGGGACCGGCAATACAGCGACCTTGAGCACGGCGGAAGCGCCCGCCGGTACGATTAGCGTCAATGCCACCTGTACGGATTCCCGCGGGCTAACGGGATCGACTTCGGCTCAGGTCACCGTTACCCAACCAGCGCCCTCCAAGGAGTTCCAACAAATCGAATCGCGGCTGAGCCTGGGTCACAGTATCTACTTCCCAACCGCACAGCCGAGGCCGACCAATCCCCAGGGTGGTCTTCTCCCCAGCCAGCAGAAGACCCTGCTCGCTTTGGCCACCGATTTCGTTCAGTATCTAAAAGGTAAGCCGGATGCCCATTTGATTCTGGAGGGTCACGCCGATCGGCGCGGCTCGGCCGCATACAACCAAGCGCTCTCCGAACGCCGGGTTGAACGCACCAAGACCTTCCTCGTCGAGAACGGCGTTCCTGCCGACCATATTGACGTCAAAGCTATGGGCGCCCAGCAAAACCTGAGTCCCGAAGAGGTGCGGACCTCGCTCGAGCAGAACCCTGACTTAACGCCGGGCGAGCGCCAGAGAATTCTGCGCAACATGCGGACTATCATCCTCGCCAGCAACCGTCGTGTCGATATTACGCTGACGACTACCGGACAAACATCCGTCAAGCAATTCCCATTTAATGCCGCCGATTCGCTCAGCCTTATCGGAGGCCGAGAAGCCGAAGCGGCACCGGCGAAAAAGACCGCTCCCCGCAGGCGAAAAAGGAGGCCTGCGACGAAGCAATGACTTGGTACCAGAAATGCTGGTGGCCGGCCGGTGCGGATTATTACTGGTCCAACCGGCCTCTTCTTTGGCATCTTCGGTAACTTGCCGCGTCGCGCTCTCGGCTGGCACTCTGATCTAACCCTGTCGTTGGGGGACCAGTTACCTTCAGGGGCAGTCGGCGCGTGAGCTATCGGGCAGAATTCGCGGGACCGCGCAAATTACTGATTGCCATCACCCTAGTCACGCTCCCCCTGCCTGCATTTTGCGGTAATCGTTGGACGGCTTTCGGTCCGCGTGCTACTTTTCGGGTCAGCGCCGTTCGCTCCGACCGCTCCGATCCCCGGTTTCTCTACGTTGCCTGCGACACTGGAGTCTACGTGTCGGGAGACGGTGGCGAGCATTGGCGTCAGGCGAGCGAAGGTCTCAACGGTCATGCCGTGCTGGCACTCGAACAGGCGATGGGCGGAACTTGGGTGGCGGGGACCGATCATGGCATTTTTCTCTTGCCCGCCAAAGCTGACGCTTGGCGCTCCAGCAATGCGGTGGTAAATGAACAGGGGACTCCGCGCCTCATACAAGTAAACGGGGTGACGCGCTGGGTTCTGACCCATCATCCTACCCGCACGGTTCTGGACACGCGCATCAACGCCATTGAGATTGCCCCCAACCGCTGGCTGGCGGCAACCTCCGCCGGGGTGTATTCCAGTTCCGACCAGGGCAGGATCTGGTCGGGTGGCCCCTTACGCGGAGAAAGGGAATTTATCGCCATCAAAGCGGAAAGGGAACTTGTGGCGGCGGCCACGCTGGGGAAGCTGCTGGTTTCCCTGGATGGAGGAACTGTCTGGAATCAAACGCAACTGCCCTCGCCCAAGACGATCATCTATGACCTGACGATTTTGCCCGATTCACGCATCTTCGTTGCAACTCGGGATGGAATGTTTCGCAGCGTCGATGGTGGCAGGAGTTGGCAACACCTTATCAATGGACTGCCCCCGCGCGAAATTGGATCGATCGCTTTCGATAGTATTGGGAAAAGACTGCTCGCCTACGGCAATACTTCCGGCCTCGTGTTTGAGAGCGCCGACAAAGGTCAAAATTGGCGCTGCCTCGACAATCCCGGCTTCGGCCTCCAGAGTATTACCGCCCTCAACGGCCGCTTGTTCGCTACCACGGCGCAGGGCCTGCTTGCCGGACCCGAAAAGCCGCAGGAGGATTCGGCCGAGACCAGGCAGGCTCCTGGGAACTGGTTCCTCCGGCTTGTGCATCACTCCGACTAATACCTGTCCGGCGCTCTCTTCTGCTAGTCTCGAATTCATGGCCGTGCTGCGGCACTGGAAAGAAAGAAATACATACAGCCTGATCTTTCTGGCAATAAACCCTTGCCAGCTCAGGCGGGAGTATTTGGCACGGATCGCGCCTTCATTAAAATGGCCAAATCCCATGCACCTGGGCGCCACACTTTCGGTTTGCTCGCTGCTCGCCGTCTTGCTGTCGCCCGGGTGTATCCGCCAGCCGCCCTCAGAAGCGTCGGATCAGAAGACCAGGCCGGCGGAAGACGAGCCCAAACTACCCTTTGACCGGTCGCCGGCCGTGGGCGGCATAACTCCTACTTCCTCGCTTGTACCCCCCGCCCGGAATGTTCCCGCGGGCACCCCGGTTACCATTCGCCTGAAGTCCTCACTTTCGAGCGCGACAGCGCATTCAGGGGACTCTTTCCGGGCGGTTCTCGATGAACCCATCTCGGTCCTGGGCACCAGCATCGCGCCCGCCGGGACTCCTGTAACCGGAGAAGTCGTCGGCTTGAATCGCTCGGCAACTTTCAACCAGCCCGCTTATCTCGAGCTAAAACTTACCTCGATCAATCTGGGCGGCAAGAAAATTGAAATTGAAAGCTCTAGCCTGTTCGCAAAAGCCGGGTTGGCGATAAGCCAGGGTGGAGAGAAGAATGGAGAATTGCCAGCGAGCAATCTGAAACCCTTGGCTACGCAGAAGAAGATCCAATTCGGAGCGGAGCGTCGACTCATCTTCCGCTTGACCGCACCGGTTTCGATGTCCCGCTAACTCGCTTCCTGATAGTCTGCTTAGGGTAATCGCGAGCGACCCCAGGCCGCTGCGGCCGCACAAGACGGCAGGTCGGAAATTCTGCCCAAACGAGCCGCCTATGGGCGATCGGGCGCGAGTTGAAACCGCCTGGCAGGAGCAACGTAATCTTTGCTGCGAGTCCGGTAAACTGCGGCCAGGAAAAATCTTGTGCCATTCGAATGCTTACGACAAAAGCCGGCTAACTTCTTTGCGCTCGGCGGCGGGCGACCCTGTATTTAGAAGCGTGCGTGTGCTTGCGGCTTAACCTCGTCTTCGTTCCTCGCCCGCCGGATTTCCCCCCGGTTTGCGGCGGCGACCAAGTGTCCCGGGATGTGCAAGCTCTTGCATAG
>JAFATF010000701.1 GCA_019244045.1 Acidobacteriota bacterium | reverse complement strand
ACGAGCTTAACTGGTCCCGTGCTTCGCAAATAGGTAAGCTCACGTGAGTCCCGCCGCAAACGCATGCCCTCGAAAGACATCGTTGCCCCAATGATGCCGCTTAGGAGTAACCCTCCTCCGGCTGCACACGGCATAATGATCAATGCGTTCGCTGCTCGAGCCGCAAGGCTAATCCCGACCACCAATACAGCCCCGAACAAACCGGCGGTGATCATCGTGATCAGTCGCACCTTTTGTAACCGCCGCATCCGCTTCTGGAGAAGCTCCGAGAGCTCCGAGGTGACTGGCATATCACGAGAAAAATCTTCCGCGTGCACCGCCAATGAAACATAATCCTGCCCATTCGAAACGGTATTTTCCCTCTGCTGTGCGGTTCCTCTTGCATGACGCATGAGCTGCCAGCCAGCGATGATCATGTAGATGCCATAGCTAAGGCTCACGTGTGAGACCGGATCTGCGCTGGCGAAGGTAATTACTAGTATCAATACCTCGACCACAATGCCCATCATGAAGAGCACGTAACCAAATTTGCGCATAGTATCCTCCATGCCGTCGTTCGGCATAACAGCTGCGATCGTTATTCATCGCGCAAAACGCGGACCAAGCGGATCAAAGTAGCACGAACAAAGTTTGGGAGTAGGCGACCAGGGGTCGGATTATAGGAAGTTTGAGCTAACGCGTCGAAGTGGCGGCGCTTAAGTTTGCAGGAGACGATGCCGCTCGAAAGCTGGCAAGTCGAGCTTCGATTTTATTCCGCAACGGAGAAACCGATGCTCCGGAGGGAGTGGGCGGAATTTGGCTGAGTGCCTTTTCTTCGGTTGCTATCGCCTGAGAACGGTTGCCGTTCTGAAAATAGGCCTGAGCCAGAACGTCCAAGTTATAACTATTTTCCGCTTTAGCGACTGACTGTTCGGCGAACCGTTTCGCCGCCGCCGAGTCCCTCAGATCAGCGGGCTCGCAAGTAAGAAAGTCAAGTGCGTACTGAGCTAGATCATCGGATGTCACATCTTCACGCTTCGCCAACTGACGATCCAGAGCGAGCCCACGGCTGCTCATCCGCCGTCCCTCTGGCATCTGATGCGTTGTCGCCAGCTCTCCTCCGGTCGCGATCAATATTTCTGCATAACGCCCCCGAAGTACGATATTGTTAGAGTTTGCCGCCGATAATTTCTCGAATATCTGAATGATGCGGCGGTTGTAGCCAATGGCCGCTTGTAGGTTGCCGGTTTTTTCCATGAGCTCGCCGGCATATCTTAGCGAAATCGCCAAACTCATGCTGGCTCGGACATTCAGCGGGTCAACATTTACTTGCTGTTGGTCGATGTCAGCCGCCTTCAGATAGCTCTTCAATGCCTGGGAGTTGCTTCCCATGTTGTCTTGAACAACTCCGACCTTGCGATAGGCTAGCGCGAGCAGCCATTGGTCTTCCGGTTTAGTTGAATTTGAGTGGTCAGCGAGCGCCTCCAACGCCTGCCGGTAGTAATTCAAACTGATGGCCAGGTGGTCCGCATCATGTTCAAGATCGCCGATGCGAATCTGCAAAAACGGAATCCCGTTTCGTGCGCTCTGGTCTTCGGGGTGACTGGCAGCTAGTTGCTCATTGATGGCCAACGCCCTCTGGTAGGCGGCCAGTGCGCCCGAGGGGTCGCCTAGATTCTGCATGCCTCCGTGTCCCAGAGTGTCTCCGAGCACCTGATAACATTGAGCCAACTCATTCTGCAGATCTTGATTGTTGGGATCAGCTTTTGCGAGTCTCTCGAAAAGATCTGCCGCAGAGCGCAAATTCGCCGCTGCTTCGGTAGGCCGCCCGAGAACCGGTAAAACCTGCCCAAGCAGCTTATAGCTTCGGGCCAGATATAAACGGGCAACGTTGTCTTGTGGATTGCTCGCGAGCAACGAATTGCTGATTGCCAGAGCCTTGGTGTAGCTGGCGGCAGCTCCCGCGGCATCCCCCAGATTGGAGGAATAGGGATTCCCCTGAACATCCCCGACCTTCAAATATGCTTCTGCCAATTCCCGTTGCAGCCCTGGATCGTTATGCGATTCTTGCGACAACCGCCGCAGATACTCCAAAGCTCTTTGTACAACCAGCTGGCGCGCTGGAGTGGATCCAGGCAAGTCCTGAATGGCAGTATGAATTTCAAACAAGAAGGAGGTCGCCAAGCGCCGAACGTCATTGAAATTACGCTGTGCCTCGGCGCGTCGCTCGCGTGCAATGCTTGCCTGCCAGGCGGTTCCCAAAACTCCGGCCAGGAGGGATACAAAAACGAGTGTTGCAGCCGCTACGACCCCTTTGTGGCGGATAATAAACTTGCTGCTCCGATAGCTCCACGTGTCTCGATATGCCCTGACTGGAAGGCCCTCCAGATAACGCCTGAGATCCTCTGAAAACTGCTCCACCGAGGCATATCGATGCTGCGGCTCCTTCCGCAAGGTCTTTAATACGATGTTGTCGAGCTCCCCTCGGAGCTGACGCTGCAGCTTTTGCGGAATGGTTGCGCGTACCTTCGCTAATGATTCCAGGGTCTCTGACGGATTTCGTTCCTGATCAAAGTCCGATTGCATCCGGCTTATCGCCGTGCTTGGTTTTTCAGGCTCCTGATTACAGATCGCAGTGAGAATTTCGTGCTGCGAATTCTTCCGCAGCCGGTATGGCCGCCGCGAGGTCAATATCTCGAAGAGGATTACGCCAAGGGAATACACATCGCTCGAAACATTGATCGGATCGCCCCGAACCTGCTCCGGGCTGGCATAAAATGGCGTCATGACTTGAAAATCCGCTCGCGTAACGTCTGCGGAATTCGCAAATAGCTCAGGCTTCAACACCTTGGCAATGCCAAAATCCAGAAGCTTCGGAACACCATCTGCGGTCACCAGAATGTTTCCCGGCTTCAGATCGCGATGAACGATAAGATTTTGGTGCACGTACTGGACCGCAGAACAAACCTGCCGGAACAGCTTGATTCGTTCAGCTATCGATAGCCTGTGGCGATCGCAGTACTGATCAATCCGAACGCCTTCCACGTACTCCATTACAAAGTAGGGAAGGCCGGCTTTTGTCGTGCCCCCATCGAAGAGGCGAGCGATGCAGGGGTAATCAAGGGCGGCTAGAATCTGGCGCTCACGTTGAAAACGGCGGGACACATCTTGCGCATCCACCGACGGCGCGACAACTTTGATGGCCACTCTCTTTCTAAAAGCATCATCGGAGCGCATGGCGAGGTACACAGTGCCCATTCCGCCGGAGCCGATTTGCCGGATGACATCGTAAGGCCCGATCTTCTCGCTTGCAAAGCCGCCCGCACCGGTGAGTCCTGACCCGGGTAGCGCAGAGCTCGTTTCTGACTCATAGGAGGAGAGCAGGGACTCGACTTCGAGCAGCAAGGAAGCGTCGGTGCCGCATGCTTGGCGAAGAAACGACTCCCGCTCCTCTGGCGAGCGATCTAATGCAGAATTTACCAGTTCTTTAACTTGCTCCCAGTTGGTGTTCAAGACGGATTCGCCCTTCCAATCTCTCGCAGTAGCCAACCCTTTCCCATTATCCAATCACGTTTCACAGTAGCTGACGAGATCTTAAGTACCTCGGCAACTTCGCCAATCTCGAGCCCCCCAAAGACTCGCAGTTCGATCACTTGGCTTTGCCGGTTGTCGATTTCCGAGAGGCGCTTCAATGCATCATCCAAGGCGACGAGGTCTGCCGGTCGCTGCTTTGACATCGCAAAAGCTTCGGTCAACGGAACCTTGGCGCCGCCACTCCCGCGTTTCGCCCCTAGTCGTCGTCGCGCCGAATCTACCAAGATCCTGCGCATGAGCTGCGCAATTACACCAAAAAAATGGTGCTTGTCTTGCCACTGTACCTTCTCCTGCTGTGATAACCGCAGGTATGCTTCGTGGACTAACGCGGTCGGCTGCAGGGTGTGATCCACTCTTTCGCGCCGCAGATAAGAAGCTGCCAAACGTCGGAGTTCGTCGTAGACCAGGGGAACCAATGAGTCGCGAGCTTCCACATCACCATCGTTCCATTGCAGCAGGAGCTGATTAATCCGCTCGGATGGGTTGGGATC
>JAFATF010000698.1 GCA_019244045.1 Acidobacteriota bacterium | reverse complement strand
TATCGGAGGCAGCAGCGTATTGCTCGGCCTGAAACCAAAACTGGGAGCTCTCGCAATCCTCGGCTTCCTGCTTGCAGTCTCTCCCGTGATGCATGATTTCTGGCGCAACCAAGACCCGAATGAGCGCAATAATAATCTGATCAATTTCATGAAGAATGCAGCCTTAGCGGGTGGCGTCTTAGCCCTGATGGGCGTGGACGAGCCCTGGGAAGCCAGTGTGCCGATTGCTCAGCCCGGCCTGGGAGAGAAGTTGCGCACCGCGCTCCGCCGTCTTGCCGCCTAGTCTGTCCCGCCCGATTAACTTTTGGCCGCGGCTTTGTCCATGCGGAGCTGGGGTATCGAAACGGCTCTCATAGGTTCGGCCAAGCTCTGCATGAGGTCGCGGAAACCCCTGAAGTCGAGCGATTGCGCTCCATCCGACAGCGCTCTCTCGGGACAGGGATGTACTTCCACGATAATTCCGTCGGCCCCCAGAGCAGCGGCCGCGCGTGAAGTGGGCGCAATGAGAGTCCGGCGACCGGTCCCGTGAGACGGGTCAACCATGACGGGCAAATGCGACAGTTCACGCGCCAAGGCAACCGCGGCCAAGTCCAGAGTGTTGCGCGTCTCAGTCTCAAACGTCTTGATGCCACGTTCGCAGAGTACGACCTTGGGGTTGCCGCCAGCCAGCAAGTACTCGGCTGCCAAGAGCCATTCTTTGACGGTGGCCGAGGGGCCACGTTTAAGCAGAACCGGCTTGCTGACGGTTGCCAGCCTGCGCAGCAGCGCGAAATTCTGCATGTTTCGCGCGCCCACCTGCAGCATATCGGCGTGCTCCGCAATGAGCTCGGCGTCTTCGGTGCTCATCACCTCGGTGACTACCGGCAAGCCCACCTGTTTGCGAACCTCACTCAGCAGGCGCAGAGCCTCGACGCCCAAACCCTGAAAATCATAAGGCGAGGTTCGCGGCTTGTAGGCGCCGCCGCGAAGCAGCCTGGCTCCGGCAGCTTTGACGGCCTGCGCTGTAGAAAATATCTGCTGGCGCGATTCCACCGAACACGGCCCAGCGATTACGGCAAAGCTGCCATCGCCGATCTTGACATCACCTACCTCGATCACGCTGCGATGAGGTTTTACTTGGCGGCTCACCAATTTAAAAGGTTGGGCAATCGGAACTACCTCGGCTACGCCGCCGGCCGCCGCCAGCGCTTCCAGCTCATGCCGCTTACCTCCACTGCCTACGGCTGCGACAATGCAACGTTCCGTGCCTCGCGTCACGTGTGCCTGAAAGCCAGCTTCCCTGACTCGCTCGATCACGTGCTGGATTTCGTCCTCCGTGGCTCCCTCGTTCATATTGATGATCATGATTTCAACTCCCTCTTCTCTTTGCGATCAAACTGATGACTGTCCCAAGTACCTGATTGCTGCGCGCAAGCAAAAGCCGCAACTCGCTGGAGTTGCGGCTCGCCGAACTTACCGTGTGGCGTTACTTACGATAGCATCTTCATGCACACGCCTCACCCGAGCCGCTACTTGTCAATAGCGGTACTCAAAGGCGGAGCTAAATCGCTTCGTGTGCATAAATAATTTGTGGATTATCGGTGAGCTTAGGAACTGATGTCAAGCGCAAACGGGCTACCGACATCCGTCTTGTCTAATGGCGTACACGGCCGTCGTACTCCTGCATCGCACTGGACTGTCGGCTCGAGCTGCAGCTGTAAGCTTCACCCAAGGCGCGGTTGCAGTTAGAGCGGACCTCGGCAACCCTATTGAATCCGTGTGGACCTTTGTTCTTCAGCTGCACGCCAGCCCCAGTCGTCGAGGAGCAACTAAACTCGCCGCCGGTGCAACTAAATATTTAGTTGACAAATGATCATCTGGTTCGTCGAATCCTAAGGACAAGGAGAGGGTGCTTTGCCCCCGCGAAAGTCTGTCACGCTAACCGAAGCCGAACTGCGCCTGATGGAGGTGCTATGGCGAAAAGGGCCCTCGACCGTGCAACAGGTACTCGATGCTTTGCCGGCTAGGCCCCTTTTGGCTTACAACTCTATTCTGACGACCATCCGTATTCTCGAGAAGAAAGGTTATGTGAAGCACGTGAAAGGTGGCCGGGCCCATGTGTATGCGGCGCTGCTGGATCGTCAGGCGGCCACGCGCTCGGAAATTCGGCACCTGGTCGGCCGTTTCTTTGGCAATTCCGATGAACTGCTCGTGCTGAACATACTCGAGAATCGCGGCGTCGATCAGGAGGAACTCGATCGTTTGCGGCAGTTGCTGGACGGGAGCAAATAAAGATGATCCCTGCGCTCGATGCCGTAGCAAAGATCGTCGCCGAGCGGATGCCTAATGCTGTAATCGCCAGCCTAGCCTTGACAATCCTGGCCTGGGGCTTGCTTCGCCTTCTGGTGCGCGCCAATGCAGGAACGCGCGCCGCTGTTTGGTTGTCCGTGTTGATCGGCGTTCCGGGTCTCTCGGTGGCCGCTGTGTCGATCGGCGGTGGCTCGGTGGCCCGACAAGCGCGCTTGATCCCCATTGTGATTCCTGAAACCTGGGCGCTGGCGATTTTGCTGGCCTGGTTTGTGGTGGCAGCAGCGGGACTGCTACGCTTGGCCATGGGACTCTGGCGCATTCGCAAGCTGCGAAACGCTTCGACTCCCATTGACGTGTCGAGGCTGGACAGCAGCGCGGCCGAAATCATCACTCGCTTAGGTTGCCATCGGCGGGTATCGCTGCTCGTCTCGGACACTGTGCCCGTGCCCATGGCCATGGGATTTCTCAGACCAGCTGTTATCCTCCCGCAATGGGCATTGAGGGAGCTTTCATCTGCGAAACTAGCGGCGGTGCTTCTGCATGAGCTTGCCCACTTGTGCCGCTACGACGATTGGATCAACTTGTTTCAGAAAATCCTGCGTGCCCTCTTCTTCTTTCATCCGGCCCTGTGGTGGCTGGACCGGCGCCTGGCACTGGAACGCGAACTCGCCTGTGATGATGCGGTCTTGACGGCCACACATAATGCGCAGGCGTACGCGCGCTGCCTACTGGAGGTCGCGGAAAAAAGCTTGTTGCGGCGCAGCCTAGCTTTGGCGCAAGCGGCTGTGCAGGGCGTGCGCCAGATATCGCTGCGGATAAGCCAAATTATGGATTCAAGGCGCCCGCGCAGCACTCGCGTTTCAAGAGCTGCTTTAGCTACCGTGGTGGCTTTAACTGGGCTATGCCTGGTGGCCCTGGTGCGTTCGCCGACGCTCGTTGGGTTTCAAGCCTCTCCGACTCACCCCACAGCCGTGAGCTCGCTTGCGAGTGTGGCACCGGCTGCGGGCGCCGCAGCTGCTTTTACACGTCGACCGGTGCAGCCGACGATGCGCAGCACAACACGCGCCCTGGGGGGATCGACTCTGACGGCTGCCCGTTTCAAGCAGCGGTCGCATCCTCATATCGTTGCGGAAAAATTCATGCCTCGACATGAGCGGCAGCAGCTGCTGTCGGCCGCGGAGAGCTCACCAGCATCGCCGATGCCGGTTGAAAGTGTTTGGCTTGTGATGAGGAACGCAGGTACGGATTCAACTGGCCATGTCGTCTGGACCATAAAGGTCTGGCGCGTGACCATGTTCCTGGCCGGGGAGTCCGGGCTTCGGCTACGCGCGATTTGATGCAGAGTCAAAAATTTTTATGGTCTGTAACTAATTAATTAGTTACCAAAGGAGAGAAACACAAATGCGTACCTGGCTACTTAAAATTACCTGCTTCCGCGGGCGTTGCCTGGTGGCTCCGGCCATCGCGCTCGCGCTGGCGGGTACAGTCTTAACCTACGAGGCGGCAAAGCCGGCATTTGCCAAGGCCCCAGCCGTGGCGCCAACAGCCTCGCCGCTTGATGACAACAGCGTAGGGGCGCTGCTATCACTCGACCACGCCATGGAAACCCTGGCCGCGCGTGTTACCCCCGCGGTGGTAAACGTCGCCGTCACCTCGCGTAATAAATCGACGCCGGCAGGCATGGACGAGCAGCTGCCCGGGCCCATGGAACGCTTTTTTGGTCCGGGTTTCGGTTTCGGAGGAAATAGGCATCCCGAGTCCCAGATCGAACACGGAATCGGTAGCGGCGTTCTGATCTCGCCCGATGGCTACATTGTCACCAACAACCATGTCATCGACGGTGCTGTTGAAATGCGAGTTACCCTAAGCGATCGCCGCGTGTTGTCGGCCAAGCTCGTCGGCGCCGATCGATTAACCGACGTGGCGGTGATCAAAGTTGACGGTACGAATCTCCCCAATGTCCCCTGGGGGGACTCCAAGGCCCTGCATCCGGGCCAGACGGTTCTTGCCTTCGGCAATCCTTTTGGACTTCGTTTCACGGTAACTCGGGGGATCGTCAGCGCTCTCAATCGCCCCAACCCTGATGCGGAAGATCGCCGCAAACCAGGCGAGTACATTCAAACCGACGCGGCGATTAACCAGGGCAATTCCGGGGGCGCCTTGGTCAACGCTCGCGGCGAACTGGTGGGAATCAATACTTTCCTGCTCTCGCCGTCGGGAGCATTTTCCGGCATGGGTTTTGCGATTCCATCGCAGATCGTCCGGCCCACGGTTGAGGCCTTGGTCCGAGACGGCGAGGTGGTTCGCGGATACATGGGAATCGGAATTACCGACGTTACGCCCGAGAACGCGCAGTTCTTCCATGTTCCCGACAGTAGCGGGGCGGTGGTCGACCAGGTCGAATCGAACTCGCCGGCTGCGAAGGCGGGTATCAAGGTGGGGGACGTTATCCGTGGAATTGACAGCCAAAAGGTCACCGGTGCCGGTGACCTGCAGGTGGAAGTCGGCCAAAAGCGGCCCGGCAGGGTAATACAGCTCGAACTGCTTCGCGATGGAAAGACGCTCGAGCTGCCAGTGACTCTTGAAGCTATGCGAGCGCGCGCTGATGACGAGAGCGCGAGTGCCGCTGCGGGCAGGCCACGTTGGGGTCTGGGGCTACAGGACCTCACGCCCGAAATTCGTCAGCAGCTCCAGGCGCCATCGGATATCAAAGGTGCGGTGGTCGAGCGCGTACAGCCAGGAAGCTCCGCTGACGACGCTGGCCTGCGCAGTGGTGACGTCATCGTGGAGGTGAACCGCCATGCGGTCCATTCCGCCGCCGACGTTGAGCAGCAGCTTGCAAGTGTTGCCACGGGACGGGATGCGCTGGTCCTGGTATGGTCAAGCGGCGCGAGTACCTTCCGCGTGCTGCATTCATCGAACGGAGCGTCTTAGGGCGGAGGCAGTCAGCTGTTTTCCTGGGGCGCGGGCCCGAGTGCCCGCGCCCGCTGCTTTGGTTGTTTGCTAAACCCGTTCGCGATGGACCCGCCGTCACTGGCGTAACTCTCGCAGGACAACTGAGAATTTGGCGATTCAGAATTCGCATCCGGCCGGGGGCTAGGACGGCCGCAGCCTTTTGCATTGGATTAACTAACAGTCTGGCTGACACTGCGCCGGCCCTTTCCAACGGCTGGGCCTGAAATTCTCGTGTCATCTCGAATTCAGAGTCCACGCAATCTTGGGTCATAAGCAGCCATCCAGCCGCTGTTCGCGATTGTGCAACCGATTGCAGGCGGAGGCGTGAGCGGCTTGCATGCGCTCGAATAATACAAAGCGCCTCATGGGGCCAAGCAAAAAGGCCGTGCTCGGCAGCACCCGCTCGAAATTCTTGTCGGTGATGCGGTGAACCATGCCGCGACCTGAATGACGACCGCAGAGGGCCCTTTTTGATATGCCAATGCAGGGGCGCGCCGATGGCCCCTCCCCAGCCATGCCTTCTACGCTACCCCTTCGCTGGTGGGTGCAAGTAGAAAGGCAAAGCCGGATTCCAGGAAGTGCGCATACCTGAGCGCCTTTTCGGAGGCAGCCAGGACAGTGTGCCTGGCGAGCTCCTGGATTTCTCGATAGGGAGATACCTATAGGTGTCCGATTGGGGGGGGAACGCGCAGAGCACCGGCCAGCGGTATGCGACAATGACCAGCGGCAAAGCGCCGATCACAGGCAGTAAGTGAGCTCAGCCGATGGGTAGGTGATGGTTGAGCGGTGAGCCGCCGCTTGCACCTTGGTGTGGTCCTTCTCGGTCCCGAATACGCTGCCCGAGAAGCTCGAGTCACGACCGTCTCACCGGCTCGACAGGGCAGAGAGCATGGAGCTGCGGGGCCAAGACAGACAGGGCAAGTAAGAGCCGTTCGGTTTGACCCTGCGAAATCGGAACAGGATTACCAAGGTTCATTTTGCCTATGGACCCACGTGATCGCGACCGGCACGGAAGGGCCATAGCCCGTACCTGTTCACCCGCATAACATCGCTTCATGTCCGTGCAGAATATCCGTGATGGCCTTTTGGTGACACTCGTCCTCCGCTACGAGCAGGACCCGGATCAATTCATCACTTTATCCCGGCAAACCGTCGACTCTTCCTCCGCTCGTCTTGCCGTCGCAGAGTTGAGAAATGAGGGACTGGTCGAGGAGAAGATTCGTGGCGTGATTCGCCTTACTCCACTGGGCTACAGGAAGTACAAGAATGCGCCGCTGCCTTACGCCTACGCTGGCTAACTCGCTCTCGTAGCCAGTAAGCTTCGCTGCCGAGCCGTACAGGTTCCTTCGTAATCTCCCCTCAGCCGCAGACTCGTATCATAGTGGGCCGATGATGTTCTCCCCCACGCCGGCGCGGCCGCGTCCTGTCCGGGTTCAGCTTCCGGGCATGCCGTCGGCCACAATCCGCCTCCAAGATGGACAACGGTCATCGGCTCGGCTGCAAACTGTGTCGGTGACCGGCGGCTTGCTGAGAGTGTTAAGGCCCCTGAGTCCCGGCGCAATTGTGGAGCTGTTCTTTCCTACCGCAAGTGGGGCGGTGCTGGGGCTGGCCGAGATGCTGATGCCCTGCGTACCGGCTCCCCTAGGGTTGCAGCCATTTCGCTTTGTTGCGCTCGACCGCGGCGATCTGCGCAAACTGCACGCCGCGATTGCCCTCTGCCTTGAACAGGGCGGGGGCAGTCAAGCAGATGGAGTTCCATGACAGCCGCGAGAGCGGCGCGGCTTCATGTTCCTGGAGCAATAAACGACCCAAGTTGCGACCTCGGCTGATTGAAACGAAATCCACGCGTCGCTGTTAAAGTGAGACGTGCTCTCCCGCCGCCAGCGTGATCGCCTCGCCGTCGTTCTGGTCGAAACACGCAATCCGCTCAATCTTGGAGCCGCAGCGCGGGCCATGAGCAACTTCGGATTCGATCGCCTGCGCGTCGTCGAACCTTATGAAGTCGCGTTTCGTGAAGCCCGCTCTGCCATGGGAGCTCGCGAATTGCTCGAAGCGGCGGAGGAATGTCCCAGCATCGCGGCCGCCGTCAGCGACTGCAGGCTCGTGGTCGGAACCAGTGCAATTGGGAAACGGCAGCTCCAACACCCGGTACGAACGCTGGCCCACGGCGCGCAGCTCATCCGCCACCATCTTAGGTTTGATCGCGTGGCCATATTGTTCGGATCGGAAAAGACAGGCCTTTCCAATCAGGACCTCAGCCATTGCCATTGGCTGCTACACATCCCTACCCGTGCGCAACACCTATCCATGAATCTGGCGCAGGCAGTGGCGGTCACGCTTTACGAAATGGTGCGGGCAGCTCAGCCCGAGAGGTCGAACATCAGAGTCGAAGTTGCCACGGCCGGAGATCTCGAACGGCTTACGCAGCTTCTCCTTGCCTGCGCAACGGAAAGTGGTTTTGTGAGCACCGGGTCGGCTCGATCCCGCGAGCAAAAACTGCGTCGCCTGGTTCACCGCATCAACCTCCCGCCGGCCGATGTGCAAATGCTGCTCGGCCTCGCCCGGCAGATCTTGTGGAGCCTGCGCCCAGGTAGTTAGGGTTCTACATGCCGTGGCGATGTGGAGCGCCTTTACTGAGACTGACGGAATAGTCAGGATGATCGTACGTCCCCGTCACCGACACGGGCAGCGGCTGGCGCGGCTTATTCTTAGTGACAAAAGGGCTGATCGCCTTCAGGACAAAGCCCTTAAAGCCGGAGGTAGTATCGGAAATCTTGGCGTCCAATTCGAGCACGCCACGCAGGTTGATGCGCTGGTTGATGACATTGAATGTTCCCTGCATGGAGGCGCGCGCGCCCGGCACCTGGAATGAAAGCTGCGAGAAACTCGCGACCCCCTTCTTCAGCGCGACATGTCCGCTGAGCTCGGAAAGCACATTCTGTGAGCTATCAGCATCGGGGTTGCCGCGGGCGCGCTCACTCGCCTGATTCAATTTCCCCTGCGTTTCCGGGTTTGTCAAACGCGCCTCGGCGATGCCGAAATCCGCGTCCAGACTAACCTTGCGCACAAAAGGCTCGCCTCCGGCTGGCAACACAACACGTCCCCGGCAATTGCTAACCCCGGTGAGGGGAGAACGCGCTCCCCCCACAAAGGGAAATAGAATGTCCTGAATGCGGCCGTCATGGGCAAGAAAATCGAGCGTGGCGGTTCGCCGGTGCTGCTGGTCGGGTACCACAGTTCCCTGGGCGACCAGATTGGTTCTCCCGAGTGTTGCCTCAATGCGTCGCAAAATTACGTCGGCGTTGATGGCATTCACCTCCGCATCAAACTTGGTCTTGAGCGGAAAGCGATGGTGGGTCCGGATCACCTCAAATTCCGGTGTTTCCGTAGTGCCTTCGACATGCAGCTGGCGAATCATCCCCTGGAATTTTCCATTCGACCAAAGCAGCCCGCCTATTCCTCCGATGGCGCTCAGGTCGGCGCGGCGAAACAAATAAGAGCCCGCAATGGGAATGTTCTCGCGTGCTTCGCTCAGCCATGGTCCTAATTTGCCGGAAGCCGCAATCTCACCGGGCGGCAGGGGATTGGATAATTCCACTCGAAACGGCATAGGGCCGTCGCCACCAATCTGCTCAAGCGTGAACTGATGGACCTTGAAATTTAATGCATGCTTATGATCATCGTGCAGCACCCTGAGTAAAGCATCGTTCGCCACCAGGCGCTCGATGACGATCGCGGACTTGTTCGTGCTCTTTGGCCAGCCCCGACCGGCAGGCGTGACCTCAAGGCCCTCGGCCTGGATCAGCGAAACATGGTTCTTGTAGATTCCGAGAACACTGCCGATCAGTGTTAGACGACGAATGGAGATAAGGGGAGGATCTTCACCTGGTTGGCGTTGGATGATTACTCCTTCCGCAACGCAGCCGGGATGCGGAAAGTAGACATTCCGGAAGGAGCGGAATCGGACCTTACCCGCAGTGGCCTCGGCCAAGTCTCTGGCGACCTTTTCCGATCCAAAGCCCCATCGGGAAATTACCGGCAAGGAAATCGCCCAGAGTGCCGCCAGCGCGCCGACAAAGATGCCGACGAGGCGCCACCACCTGCGGCGACTTGGCGCGCGCGGCCCGTCCACAAGGGAGCGTTAGATGAGGCAAGGGGCGCATAGTTTGTGCACATGGGCAAGAACATCCAGGCGCCACACGGATTTCCCTGGGCGCCGCTCGAGCGTCATCGGCTTTGGTTCGCTTGATGACCATTCATCGTTGTTGCTCTCGCGCAGCTCGGGGTAATTTACGGTGACGCTTACTGGAAGTCGCTCGCTCCTAGGACACAATTCCCGGCACCGAGGGGCTTCCGAGAAGCCTACCTGGCCATCTGAGAACCTAGAGCAGAGTCCAGGCGCGTGCCGGAACACGTTACTTCCGATGCCATGACTCGCCTCCGAGGGTGATCTTCAGTCCGGAACGAACGGCGAAGGGAAGCGAGGGAAAGCCGAAGGCTGCGTCATAGTGTTGCGACAGCAAGTTCTCCATCGCAATGTAGCAAGTCAGGTAGTTG
>JAFATF010000315.1 GCA_019244045.1 Acidobacteriota bacterium | reverse complement strand
AAGGACCATCCCAGCCGCCCCAGGGCAATTACCTGCTGTTTTGCTTGCTCGCTCAAGACATTACTCATGCCGTCGAAGGCTAAGCAGCCCTTCGCCGGTGTCAATGTCCGGATTAGCGTCTTTTAATGGCCGGTTTTGAAGTGACCCCTAATGGCCGGTTTTGAGTGACCCCTGAGGACAAGGCCCTTCCGCTTGCCTCTTCGGTTGCAACCACATAACTGTGTCTCCCGTTGCCCTCGACTGAGTAGCGAAGCAACGCGATTAGTTGCTGTTCTTCATTATGGAACTGGACGCGGTCTCAGCGTAGCCGTTGTTAGAAGCGACGAGTTGCAATTGCAGTTTGGTGACAACTGAGTTTTCAGAAAACACGCGCTCAGGGCTTCCCCATGACCATGTTGCGATCGCACGGTGCACAGTAAACCTTAGGGCAACCATCCAGCGTTTCCGGGCTGACCACAACAGGAAATTGCGATGCCGCCACCAAAGCGCTCCAAGGAGTAGTGAGAATGGGAAGTCGATTTTCTAACAGGTGCAACGGACTCCCAGGAAACCAGTTACTCGGAAGCCTATGCGCGCATAGACTCATAGACTGGCAGTAGGTACACCAAATGTCGCCAACGCAGGCTTCTCAGCGTGATGACGGCTTGCACCCGCGGGATCGAGCGCACTGAATCGTGCGTCACTGATGCGAAAGGTGCTATCCTGAATCTTAGTTTGCGGCCGCACCGTGACCCGACCGATTACATTCATAATCTCCGCTGCTGGTTGAGTGTAATAGGATGACGTCACGGATGAAGACTGAGTTACCTAAATGTTTGTTCCGCAAGGTGCTTAGCGGTGCACTTGTCTCTCATGCCAACGGGTACGCTGAGCTTCAATGCCGCTTGCGTGACGAATGTCTGAATACGATTCAACAGTCTAAGACCGCGCGGAGAAACACGCTAGCGATTCTTCACGAGGAATTCCAGAGATGATGATCGTCCATTCTCCCGATATATGGTCCACGTAGGTGTGCCCCAGGCAGGATATCTCTGGAACAAGCTCGCATCCGCGCCCGCAAGAGCGACACGAATCGAGTGTCCCTCCCGCAACAACACCGATGTAGGAAACAGTGAAAAGCGAATCCTAGCGACCTCACCGGGTCTCATCGGTTCTGCGTCTGCCCGCTGAAAACTGTGCGCTGGACCGAGCAGCTCATACGGCAAACTTCTCGGATCCACCTCCTTTCGATGAATGACGCGCAATATTCCTTCATCCAGATAGGTCACTCGCCCTGTCGGCGCCAAATCTTCCAAGTAGGCATGAATTGCTCCGTCGGTCGTGGTAGAAGCTATCTCGAGCGTCAGCACCGGCGAGCCCGTAATTTCAACGTCGGCCCCAAGTGGAGCACTCGTGTACGTAAGAAGTTTCTTGTCCTCTGTCGCGCGATCCGGATACACGACATCTCCGCCACCTAACTGCGTGTGCCAACGCGTTTGCGTGCCGCTTGATGCCGTAAAGTCCACGGCGTAAGAGTCTTTGCCTCGCAGCTGCGCAGGCGCATTCGACGTCAAGGTCTTTCCTTCGCCGAAATACAGCCGCTCGCTCGACAATCCTTCTGGCGGCCACACTTTCGTCGTGTGCCATTTCCCCTCACCCATCGTGTAGTACTGGATGAAAGATGCGATCGTTGCGTTAGTTTTGCTCCGAAGCGTCCGGTCGAAGAAGTCTGCCTCCTTATCGAACTGCTCTTCTTGCAACGGCACCGGCGGCAGGTGCTTCTCTGCAAATGGATCTACGTTGAAGCTGCCCCCGTGAGAGAGCGGTCCGATCACTACCTGTTGCGGGTTTGAAAACGTGCGATACCGTATCAGCGCACCTTGACAGGAATCGGCGTCCAACCAGCCGCACCACACCATCATCGGCACATTTGACGCTTCGATGCGCTTGCGCAGCCCGTACGGACTTATATCGGAAAATCGAATATCGCCGCTTTCTGTGGACAGCAGATCATCGCGGAACTCAGCTTTCCCCACTGCCTTCCCCACATTCGTGTTGTGATGCTCTCTCACGAGTTGCGCGAGATGTTCGCCATTCCGGTCGGCGTCAACAGGCAGCACCCCCGGTGTCATCTGACGGTCCTTCCAGCAGTCCCATCCTTTCACCTCATCGGCACCACACACGTCATCGCGATCCAACGCTGCCACCAGCTTGCTCCATTGTTCGATAAATCTGCGGAGCGCAATTCCGCCCGGCTGGATCAGCGCTTGCGAATCGAAGTCATCGTAGAGCGGCATTACAGCAACAATTGCAGGCTGATTAGCCGCCGCCGCCAGTTCGGCTGTGTTGCCGTCATAAGACACTCCGAAGGTTCCAATGCGCCCATTGGACCAGGGTTGGTGCGCCGCCCACGCGGCAACTTCGCCCATATCCGTTACCTCGGCAGGCGAGTATTCCACCAGTCGCTTCCCACCTGATGCCCCGCTCCCTCGCGCGTCCGCTACCAGTACTGCAAAATGCCGCCTGGTGAAGTACGTTCCTTGCTGGTCCACGAGGTTCGACGCATTCACGAAGCGCAACGCCAACATCATGCGCAATCCCCACCCTATCTGCGATCCACGCCAATAGCGAGTAGTCCGCATCAAGGCCGGCACCCGCTCTCCCGGTTTTAAATCAGGCGGAAGGAGAATGGTCACGGCGATCTCGATCCCGTCGCGCATCTTGACGTACACCGAAGTAGTCTGACGGTACCCTGCCGGTGTAATTTCCGACCCCGGGAGTTTCATGCCAGCGATCGCGACTGTGACACCCACAGCCGCTGCCAGCAATGCGCCGGGTAATGCCAATGCAATCCACTTCAGCGATCGCCGCACATCCTGCCTTTCAGTCTTGCACTCGTTTCGCTGGATTTTTTCTGAGTTCTCGAGCTCGGCGGTGCATCCGTAGTTTGGCTTTTGGTCGCGAAAGCGACGCAAGCAAAAAGCGCGCGATTTCCGGGAAACGCTTGCGGGACTCGGGCACGCGTTGCCCTCGCGCCACAAAGCCCAGCCATACCAAATAGAAAATCTCCATGCGGTCGCGACCGCCGACGAACTGCTTGA
>JAFATF010000312.1 GCA_019244045.1 Acidobacteriota bacterium | reverse complement strand
CAACTAGAAATGCAACTTCAGAGCAAACTGAACCTGTCTCTGGGGTATCACCGTTGACGTGATCACCCCTGCAGCACCGGGTCCATCGGTGATGAAAGCATCCGGCTGCGAAAAGACGGGATGGTTGAAAGCATTGAAGAACTCCGCACGAAACTCAAGATTGAGCTGTTCGGTAAACCTAAAAAACTTGCGCAAAGACAAATCCACTGTCTTGCCTCCCGGTCCTTCCAGACTGTTCTTGCGCGCGTTTCCAAAGCAGCCGTTAGGGCAGTTGGGAACGGGAAAGTCGTTTACGTTGAACCAAAGGCTCGGAGTGGCATCGGAGAGACGGCCATTGCCAATTTGATTCGAGCGTTGCAGGCCCGGCGAGCCTGTATTACTTGGGTCAAATCCGATTTGCGGCGAAAAGGGGAATCCTGAACGCAGCGCAATAATTCCTCCTACATGCCATCCGCCGAGGATGGCGTCCAGTACGCCCCCCTGGTTCAAAAATGGTCGCCCTTTGCCTACAGGCAGTTCGTAGTCGACGCTGTTCATCCACCGTTCGCGGTTATCGAAGTCAGCCAGGCCTTTTTCGGCCGGGATGTTGTAGCTGTTCTCGGGCCACGGGGAATTGCAGCAAATCTCCGGCTGGTCGTTAATGGCCTTGCCGAACGTGAACGCGCTCAGAAAGTAAAGACCATGGCTGGTCCGCTTTTCGGCCTTGACTTGAAGTGCATGATAGGTGGAATTGCCACGGTTCAAGATAGAGGTAAAAGTTCCAAATTGGGGGTAGGGCTGCAACGACGGATTGTAGGTAGGTTGTGGGGTAGGAATCTGATTGAGATCACGCAGCACCTGCAGGTGCGTGCCCTTGGTCCCTACGTATGCCGGGCTGATGACAATCTGTCCCGGCAACTGGTATTCGAGATTAAGATTCCACTGGTCATAGACGGGCGTTTCCGGGTTCCAATCCTGGCTGGTTACACCAGCGAATTGCGCATTGCCGGGGTTGAGAGGTGGAAATCCAGTCGTGAGGGTGACTTGCGAAGGGGTGATCCCATCGCTTTTAAACGTAGGCTCAAAGAAAAATGGCAGGTTGTAGTCGAGCTGTAAAGGATCACCGGTGCGAATTTCGTAAAAGACAAAGAAGCGTCCGTAGCCCGCGCGCACGACGAACGGCTTGGACCGGAACGGGCTATAGGCCAATCCAATACGTGGCGCAAAGTTGTCTTTGTGGGGCGTAGCCAATTTTTCGGGGTAACCCGGCGTGCCGGCAGGGACAATCATCCCCTTGGCGTAGTCGAAATTGCTTTCGTGATTGTGAGCCTCATAGAGTGGCGTGGCATAGTCGTAGCGCAAACCCAGATCGAAGGACAGTTGAGAGGTAGCTTTGTATTGATCTTCCACGAACCCGCCGTAGGTGTGCTGGCGGTTCCCGAAGTACGTGACAGTGGAAATGATCGATGTTACCGGGATCCCCAAGAGCATGTCGGCCAGGCCATTGCCGCTGCCATCGGCCACCGAACCCGCGTCCGAGGTAAATTGTCCGCTGAACGTCAGGTTGCCGCGCGGCTGGCCGACCTGCAACAGATTGAACTGATCAAATCGAAGCTGCGGTCCCAGCTTGATCAAGTGCTTTCCACGGACAAAACTAAGCGTGTCATTGAGCTGAATGTCTTGGGTTGTGCTGCGAGTCGGCGTAAACAAGGGCTCGCCGAGCCCGTGGTACGCACTGGGTGCAAACCACGTCAGGCCGTTGGTAAACGGATCGTTGGGCACGCCAGGCACCTGCAATCCTAGTGCCGGATATTTCTGTCCATATGAAGGAGAGTTGGAGATATAATGGACGCGGTTGAATCCAATCCGCGCCGCGTTCACGATGTTCGGGCTGATAGTATCGGTCAACCCGAGAACCAAGCCTTCTGCATTTAGAGGCCGATTGCCAGTGTTGTAGTTTCCGCCGTCGGCAATTCCTGAAAAGACCGGCGCCTGAAAACGAGAGTCCTCAGTCAGTGAAAATCTTTCGAAAAGCTGCATGTTCTTCGTCAGATTTTCGTCAACCCGCGCATCCATCTGATTGATTTGATCGTAACCAGGGGCATTGACCAGGTAGTTGTTGGCCGTTCCAGGTTGATTGGGCGCCGGATATAGGGCGGCATAGTTCATCCCGACGGCGCTCAGGCGACCGATGGGGATTATGTTGGCCTTTCCCGGTATAGGCAGCCCTGTAATGGGGTCGAATCCAAAAGCGTCACGCACCACTGAGCCGTTCACGGTACGGGTGGTCGCGGGATCATAAATTTCGTTGATGAAAACGGGACGGCCCAACGCATCGAAACAAGGCGAGGTTCCGTTCACGCCGCACGTGGTGGACTGCGGACCCAAGATGCCGCTAAAATCTCCCACTCGCTCGTTCGATGTGCCCGGCCCTGCCACGGTGGGCACCGTGACAATATCGGTTTGCGCCTGGTGAATGCGCGTGCCCTCGTAATCCAGAAAGAAAAAAACCTTGTCGCGCTTGATCGGTCCCCCCAGGGTCGCGCCAAACTGATTCTGTTTGTAGGGCGCCTTTCGGTCGTTGGGTGATTCAAAATAGCCACGCGCATCCAGCGCCTGATTGCGCAGGAACTCCCACGCCTCTCCGTGGAAGCTATTCGTGCCGGACTTAGTGGTCGCGTTGATGACAGCGCCGCCACTACGTCCAAACTCGGGGGAGTAGTTCGAGGTTTGAATCTTGAATTCGGCAATGGCGTCAACACTGCTAAGGACGGCTACGTCTCCATTGTCGTTCGAGTTGTTGTCAATGCCGTCGAGGATAAAGTTGTTCTGGTCTCCTCGGGTTCCGTTGACAGCAAAGCTTCCGCCCGCGTTTCCGTTGGTAGGAGTGCTGCCTCCATTCACCGGTCCCTCGATGACCTTGGCTACCCCGGTCGTCAACTCGGCCAGATCTGTGTAGCGTCGCCCGTTTAATGGCAATTCCTCCACTTGCTGCGCGGCTACCACGTCGCCCAGAGAGGCCGTTTCTGTGTCGAGAGCTGGGGCTTCGCTAGTGACTTCGGTGGTCTGGGCAACGGAACCCACGCGCAGCTGAAAATCAAGTCGCAGGTTCTGCTGAACATCGAGAATGATGTCCCGCCGAGTTTCTGTTTGAAATCCGCTTGCTTCTGCAGAAACAGCATATCTCCCAATCTTCACTGGGGTGATCACGTAGTTGCCGTCATTGCCGCTCTGCGCGCTGGTTTTGGTACCGGTGTTCATCTCGGTAGCTGTCACGGTAACGTTCGGCAGTACCGCTCCACTTGAGTCGCGCACCGTGCCGGTCACAGTGGCAGTATCAACCTGCGCCCAAGCGGCCAGAGTAATGCCGAGACTCGATAGCAGAGCTAGAGCAAGTCTGCTTTTCATAAGCCCTCCGGGAGGAGATCTAAAAGAGCCGACCTGGTGCTGACTCCCACAACTCCTAAGTGTGCGCGAATATAGTTAGCTTGTGCGCGTTTTGTCAAGAACTAGTTCAGATTTGAGCGATATCGAGCTTTCTGGGTGTTTGAACGTGCGTGCTTTACCGCGCGCAATAACAAGGCTGAAGGTCGTCTTTCGGCGATCAAGATGGAGAATGACCGAGACCCTAGGCGCATTCATGAAATGGGCCGCGGAACTTACCTCAACTTGGGACGGCGAAGAGTTGCTGGTGATCAGAGAACTCCACGGAGCACCTCGGTCGGGCACGATTCCCGGTCGATACGCCGCCGTATTCCGTAGCGCCAACAAGGTTCAAGGTGCAGCGTGCCGTAGGCAGCCACCGTCAAATTTGCCCGCCCGATCTCATCCACCATGACAGGGGTGAGGAGTTCGCGCGCGACCGACTAGAATCAGCGGCGGGGCCATGGTACTTAGGCGTTCTCGGGCCGCTCATTTCTCATCGGCAAATTCCGGGTGTCCCGCTGCCTCCGAGAGAAGAACCACTCGGGTTAAGTTAGGCGGCCGGTCGGGGTCAAGACCCTTTTGCAGCGCCGTGTAGAAGCCCAATAATTGGGCGGCAAAGACGAATGGCGTCAGGCAGGAAGGTTCCGGGAGATCGCAAGCGAGTTCAAAAGCCAGGTCGGCCACAACGTGCGCCCGATCCGTCATGCGCTTTGCCACAACCACAATCCTTGCTCCCAGATCTTTCATTTCTTCGAGCACCTCGACTTCGACATCGTGGTTCGCCTCCGAAAGCAGCAGGCTAACGATGGTGGCGCGGCTTATGATCGACTTAGGACCATGTCGAAATTCAAGCGTGTGGAATGACTGCGCATAGGTGCGAGACATTTCCATGACCTTCAGGGCCGATTCACACGCTAGACCGAAATAGGGGCCCTGGCCCAGGCATACATAGTCCTCGAAGAAGTTGCGATGGACAAATTCGCGCACTTTGATCGGCAGGTCCTGCAATACCTTCTCGGCTGCGGCCGGCAGCGCCTGAAAACCTTTTAGAAGGCCACCGTTTCCTGCGAGCGCTGCAGCCAAATACTGAAGCGCCAACAGCATTGAGGTGAATGAACGCGTCATCACCGTGCTTTGCTCATCGGCTTCGGGTAGCACAAGGGAGACGCCCGCCATTGTTTCGAGCGTCTGTCCTGGAGCGCAGGAAATCGCGACAAAGGCAATTTGCTTCTCCTTCAGGAACCGCGCCGCTCGTAGGACCTCCGAGGTCTGGCCAGAACGCGAGATCAGCACGGGAACAAAGGCCGTCGCGCCGTCGAAGGCTAATTCAGGAAAGAGCAACAGTTCGGAAGCGGGCAATGCCCGTGCTCTGGTTCCGGTGATCAGGGTCCAACTTGCCGCAGCCGCAAGGGCAATATAGTAACTTGACCCGCAACCGACAAAAATCCACTCCCGGGCGCTTTTAAAACATCGGCTAATTTCGCGAACCGTGCCTTGCGATTCGAGGAGCTGCAGGCAATCGGCCCAGCACCGTGGCTGGGAAAGAATTTCGGCGAGCGAGTGTGCGCCGGAGGCTTGCGGCTGCTCTCCGTATTTGGATGTCGGATTGGACAACAATCACCTCGATATACTTGAGTTCAACTTCCTTCGCCGCCTGACCATCTGCGAGCGTGCAAAATATCAGCGTTCCATCCTAACGACTGGAGTTTTCATAGCATTCACGGCAGTACGGCTTTGATTCCGGTTAGCTCGCAAAAATCGATCAGCGCCGGATACAAATCAGGGCCGTAGCCCAGGCAAGCGTACTCGTTTGTCCAGCTCTCGAGCATTTTGTCCATATCGCAATGGGCCGTAACGAAACCGTGCGGCCAAAACGGAATGCCGCACTCGTTCAGCCGCTCTCGAACTAGGTTTTTTGGCGGCTCGAATACGGTAACACGAGCAATCACCATTTCAAATTCACCCATCACACGGCCCAGCCGTGCCAGCACCCCGTCTCCAACTTTACAAATGAGCTTGACCGAAAGCCCGCCCGCCTCGCCCTCAGTCGGAATGCCGTGCTGGGAAAAACCCGCCGGACCAAGCTTGCTTGCAAGCGAAGGGGGACATGCCCCATCCCCGATGATCTTGATCTCCTTTTTCTGCATATTGAGATGCTGAAGGTCGCCGTAATAGACCCGCTCGTGACTAAGCTGCGTCAACAGCCAAACCGTAAGTGCGGTATTGAAATCGCCCAGAGTGGAAGTGGCAAAACCATCTTCGAGCATCATGCTTTGTGCAAAGCAGGTGGCCGCGTAATCATCCGCCAAGCCCGGGAACGACTGGATGGTATAGAAATCGAAACCTTCCTTTTCAATGATTAGCTTAAGCGCAACATAAAGTCGCATTGAGCGTTCAGTGACAACGCTTTTCTGGGGAAGCGAGCCAAACAACTTCTTTAGGCGAGGTTCGAGCGCTCGAATTTTCTTCTCCGAAACTGCCTCCGCCATCCGGATCAGCTCCGTGGTATCCCGGGAGTCGATGTCAATGCCGAACATGCGCATCCATTGAGAAGGATCCGCCACCCCGCAGGTCTGGCCCATACCACGTCCCCCGAAACTGCCGAGGGTCGACATGTTCAGCAGATTCTTCAAATGAGCGGCTCGCCCGTAGCTCGCGATCTTGAGAATGGTTTCTGGATCATCAGCTCCGCCGTAAATAAATTTGTGCGGTACCCCGATTTCTAGCAGTGCACCGTGCATTACCAATCCGCCCACTGGTCGCCAGCCTTGCGAACCAGGATGCGTCCACAGCAGGACAGCCTTGCCGCTAGCGGCAAAGTCACGAACTGCCCCGATCAAATGCGCCGCCCACACCCAGGTCCCGGAGAAGAGGACAAGCATGTCAACCCGATCGTCGGCTTTCATTCTTCTGAGAGCGTTGCGCGCCTCTTCTTTGCTCGCAAGCACATATCCATGTTCGATGATCCGCATTCCAGCACGAGCTAGTGCCTGCTTCGAGCGCTTTACGACTGCATTGTCGATAAAAGAAGAACCCTGCGGATCTTTAAGCCCATCCTTGTGCACGCCGTAAACGATGAAGCCAACCGTCGGCTGAATCAATTTTCCTCCTCACATGCCTGCCAGGAGGCCTGTTGCACCGCGGCAGATCTTAGCTGCCGGTAACGTTTCATTTGCTCTCGGTAAGCGGCGGCCAATTGCATGTTGGGAAATAGGGTTGTTCTCTCGTCCACCAGAGCTGTGATGCCTTCTTGAATGTCGCTGTACTCCCCGGTGGCAACCCCCGCGAGGATCGCGGTTCCAAGACAAACCGCCTCCTGACTACGCATGATGTGCAGGCGCCGCCCGGTAAGCGCGGCACGCAATTCAAGTCCCCCCGCTGAGCGTGTGCCTCCGCCCGTCGCGTAGATGTCGCGAAAGTCTCCGACGGCGTCAGCCAGGGCTTCGGCGACAATCGAGAGTTCGCAGGCAACTCCCTCGAGAATGCCTTTGTACAAATGCGCGCGCTTGGTCCCAGGTCCAAGGCCACCGATGACCGCTCGCACTCGCGGGTTGAACTCAGGAGTACAAGTGCCGATCAAATGGGGGGTGATACAAAGCCCGGTAGGGCCTTCCGGCATATGGGCTTCCAGCAACGCGTACTCGCACTCGGGATCAGGGCCCGTAGGTTCGGAGGAATTTCGCGGCCCTGCGTTGACATAGAGCAAATCGTGAAACCACTTCACCATAATGCCTGAGGGAAAGTAAGCCAGGGTTATGAACTTGTCTGGAACGACATGGCAATACGAGTTGAGAGAGGCCTTGAGGGCCTTCTCCGAGAGTAGCGGAGCATCGGATGCAGCGAGCAGGCATTCATACGTGCCCATCGAGTCCGTGATCCGACCGGGTTCAATGACCCCCGTTCCCAGCGCGCCGCAGGGCTGGTCATGTCCCCCAAGCACAATTGGAGTTCCGGCAGGAATGCCAAATTGACTCGCGATGTCTGAATTTAGTTTCCCCGCAACCGTGCCAGCCGGAACGGGTGAAGGCAGAATGGCCGGATCCAGTTCGGTCGCCGCCAGAATCTCGTCCGACCACGTCCTCCGGCGGACATCAAATGCTAGGTAACGCGATGCCAGGGAATAATCCACGTACGGCGGGAGCTGCATGCTATGAAGTAGATAACCGATCAGTGAAGTAAAGCATTTGGTCGACGCAAAAACTCTAGGCTGGTTCTTTCGCAGCCACAGAATCTTCGGAATAGGGTACATGGGGTGGCAGGAGAGCCCTGTAATTTGAAACAAGCGGTCGCGGCCAATGGTTCTCTCGCACCAGGCTGATTCGAAAACGGCACGATTATCTTGATTGAGAATGGCCTGGGTGATGGGCTGCCCCGCCGAGTCAATGGCCACAAACGTCTCTCCGTGGGAGCTCACACAGAGTGCCTGCACCGGGTCGCGCAAATTCTTCGCCGCATTATGGCAACAGGAGCGGACCGCGTTGCAGAATTTCTGCGGGTGCATTTCGGCAAAAGAGGGACGTGGGAATTCAGGAGAATATTCCGCTGATGCCTGTGCAAGGACCTGCCCTGTTGAGGTAAACACGATGGCCTTGCAACTGCTCGATCCGATATCCACCACCAGCAGACTCATACACCCTATTTCTTACGAAGAAAAGGTTTCTGCACACAATCGCGTTTCGCAAAATTAACGCGAGCAAGTCCACTTGGCGCCTGCCCGGGGTGACCTTGGTCACCGGCGCAAAGCGGCCAAAACTTAAAGTTGTGAGCCGTCATTGCACACCACTGGTTGCCCTCGGCAGCGTACGCTAAAGTCGGAGGTGTTCGGGCGCGCCGCGCGCGGACCAATCATCGGCCATCGTGCCTTTCACGGTGGGTTGATACCGAGTCACTGCCGAGAGCCAAAATTACAAATGTCCCCGCCCCTCGAAAGATGTCGACATGCACCTCGGAAATGGGGGTTCTATACCCGAATGGTCAGCAAAATATCCTACGAAAGCTCGATGCAGTTTGCTCGCGCTGCGTCATGATGTTTGTGGGGACAAGATTTCGGCTCCATCAAGCAACGACCGGGCTCGCCGCAGGAACAACTGCATGTCGGCCGCCTGAAAAACCTTTCGTCCGAGAATAACGCCCGCCGCGCCAGCTAGGGTCGCTCCGCGTACGATTTCCAGCGCATCTTCATCTGAGCCTTGGCGACTCCCGCCCAGAACAAAAATGGGAACGGGACATTCTTTGATAATGGATCGCATAGAGCCAGGATCGCCAGTGTAGTCTGTCTTTACGGCGTCAGCGCCCAATTCGGCAGCGATCCTGGTGTGCAGTCTGAGCCACTCGGGAACTCCAGGAGTCTCAATGCGCGGTCCACGAGCTAGAGATTCAATGATCAGCGGCATGCCGACCCGCTCACATTCCCGCGCAACCTCCGCATTGCGTGCAATCTCCCGGCTCTCGAATTCAGAGTCACCCGTCCCCATAGTGAGGTAGGTGACCACCGCATCCGCGCCGAGATGCAGTGCATCTTCAGGGTGGGCCAATAAGGAACTGCACAGGGCACCGCCACCATGGACGCGAACAGACCACATGCTTGTCCAATCGATACGCGCAAGTAGGGGAGGAAGACGATTTTCGCAGCACGTTTCGGCACATCGGCGCATTAGACCGAGATGCAACAGAATGGCGTTGACTCTCGCCTGTGCGAAACGGCTAACTTGGGTTAAGGGATCTTCTGTTCCTGGAATCGGACCTAAGACCAGGGCATGATCGAAGGCGACGATCAGCGCGCGCTGCCCCGGGCCGCCCGTGATGCGCGACAACCGTATCTTCTTTCCGTAATCGCTCACAGGCACCTGGCGGATGGTCAGCAGGCTACGTTAGTCTGCACATGAGCGATTGTCAACTTTTTTGCTTGAATGTGTGTGAATCGTTGCTTTTACTGCGCGCAGGTTCGGCAACGATCACCTGTAAGCCGGCCTCGCGAAGTTCCTCAATATACTTCGGCTCCGTGCCGGAATCAGTTATCAAAATGTGGATGTCGGTGACCGGGCCCACAAAGGCAAAGCGCTGTCTGCCAAACTTGGTGTGATCGGCAAGTGCGATACGCGTTTTGGCGGCTTTTGAAACCATTCTGGTGATCTGAGCTTCCGCATGATGGGCAGTAGAAACGCCGTATTTGGGGTCGATCGCGCTAACCCCCAAAATCGCCTTATCCAACCGTATTTCCGACAGGGCACGCTGAGCCCACTCGCCGGAAAGATAGAAGGTGTCCTTTTGCAAGTCGCCGCCGGTGCACATGACCGTGACCCCCGCACTGCGCTGTAGTTCGCAGACGATGGTTGGAGAGTTCGTGACGAGCGTGAGCCGGTGGCGATGAATCAGCCGCCGGGCAAGTTCAAAAACGGTTGTGCTGCTTTCAAGAAAAAGCGTGTCGCCATCAAGAACGAACTGCTCGGCGGCCCGTGCGATCTGCCGTTTTTCTTCGTTCTGGCTTCGCAGCAGCGCATCGTAAGTGGGCTGAAAGTTCGTGCTCGACATCCGAGAAACCGCGCCACCGTGTGAGCGTACTAGTACGCCCTGCTGCTCGAGAGCGCCCAAATCGCGACGGATGGTAGCCGCCGTCACCTTCAATCGATCACAAAGCTCTGACGCAGAGATGGTGCGGCGAGCGATCAGAATTTCCCGGATTTGGAAACGTCTTTCTTCGGCGAGCATCGGCGAGCACATTGTACGTGAAAAGGTGAAAACCAGGGCCGTCGAGCGACTATAAATCGATCATTCACGAACAGGAAAGTTGACAAAGGTGCAAAAAGTTACCATGGTCGCGCTAATCCGAGCTGTCCTCGCCAGCTTCGACCGAGTAGGAGCCTCCCCATAGCCCGGCAACGGAGCAGTGATGAATTGAAGAAAATGTAAGAATTCCGTCATTTCAAGTGTTTGACGACCGCCGAGGTCGATCCTGGAAGCCTGTGGCCAGTGCACCGAACACGTTCCCTGGGCGCGCGCCACATGAGCTTATTATCGAGAGTTATTTTTTTCCTGCTCTTGGTAACGGATTGGCGGACCGATTTCCGCAGTGCCGCTCACCGTAATCGATGCTTGCTTTTCCGCCGGAACTCCCTCGACTCCCTCGGCGCTCAGGTGCACGCTATAGTTTCCCGCCTTGGTGTAGCAGTGAACCACCTGGCGGCCCTGTTCGGTTGTGCCATCGCCAAAATCCCAGCGGGAGCTTAGCGCCGGTACCCCGGTGGCATCGGCTGTGATTGCGAATCTGATGGTTTCACCGACTTTCGCATGATTTGGCGCCTGTATGCTGACAGAAGGAGGCACAGCAGGAACGGACTCATCGATGATCTTGAGTAGCCGGACGGAATGGCCCGGCTGTGCCAGGCTAATCGAATCGCCATTTGCCGGCAACGCCTGCTGATCGAAAATGTCGGTGAAACGATATGGCCGTCTTGCCGCCAGCTTCAAGTCGGCAAAGGAGAACTGGTGCGAACTTGGTTTGGCCGTCCAGTTGAAGACCGCAAGAACTGATTGCCGTGCATCCTCTTTGAGAAGAAATATACTTGGCTGCTCATCGTCTGCGCGGTAACTTAATAGATCGATGGGAAGCGCCGCGCGCCCAAGCTTCGCCATTCTCATAAGATCGGTATTGGCAACCAATGCAAGGCGATCAGGATCAGCCCCCAATGTCGGCAGATCATCGCCGATCTCGTACATTCCACCAGAAACGGCCGCAAGGGCGATCGATACTCTGGCTTCGTCAAGAGTGAGCGGAGCCTGAATTTTTCGCTCTTCGATTTGCTGGCGCGACACGGTAAAAGCATCCGGGTCATTGAGGAAGAAATTTCTGTGCATATAGTAGCGCGCTGCAATCCCGGGAGCAGCCTCCTTGCTGCGCTCGAAAGTGTGACCCGTATCCTGTGACACGCGCCCCTCGTCAACGATTCCCACCGGGGTGAGCATGGGGCTGCCATCTTTGTCGAGAAGTACCGTCTCACCGACAGCATCCCGAATGACCTGAAGACCAATTCGAATGTTTTCGAGAGCGGTCGTGTGCGGGCGATAAAAGTACCCTTCGACTGCCGTCGTATCCATGAAGTCAAGTTTGATGTACTTGACTTGCCACTCACGAACTAAGGTGCGATAAGTCTCCCGAAGGAACTCCTGCGCCGCTGGATTCGTACAATCCAGCGCAAAGACTCTCTCGGAGCGTACTTCTTCATCGGTCGTTACCTGAATCGGCTCGCCTCTCGAGTTACTGACCAGCCACCCTTTATGGTTCTGATAAATCGAACCAAACTCGCCGACCTCGAACGGAGCCGTCCAAATACCGATGTTCAGGCCCAGCTGTGCGATGCGTTGGGTCAGCGGCTGCATTCCCTGAGGAAACTTGGTGGCGTTCGGAGTGGCGTAGTCGCCGCGCGCGTAGCCATAACCGAAGTCGAAGTGGAACCAGTTGTAGCCGAGATCTTTCAGGTGTTGTGCTAACCAGAGTGCATTGGTGAAGGTGTTGCCGGCGGTGATTTTCATGTAAAACGCCGTCCAGCTCCACCATCCCAGCAGGTTGTCTTCGGCAACGTGTATGTGATGCAGTTGCCGAATGGCCACGCCGTAGTTCTCGAGCTGCGCGTGGTAATCGGGTCCGGCGGAAAACATCAGTGGTTCCGAGGACAGACTTTCTCCATCATTTACCGGCAGGTTCAGCTCGACAAGGTTGTCTTTGGGGCCTTGGCGCACACCTGACTCTTCGTTGGTCGCCATGATTTCCGTCGTTCCCGTACAATCGACGGTAAAGGCAGAAATCGCCGGAGCCGTGGCTCCCGATCTGGCCCGCAGATGAAGGACTGTGAGCAGGCGGTCGGCGCTGAGCGCGCCAAGGAACAGGCTGTCCTTACTCTCCTGGTTGTAAATCATTTGACTGCCGACAGCGAGGTGCAGGCCACTGGGGGCCTGGCCCAGATCATAGATTCGCAGGGGCGGCCAATCTTCGCTGAAGCTGTCGGAAAGCACGCGGTCCGCGCTCGGGTTGCCCTGCAGATCAAGGATTGCGGTGCCCAACGCATCGACGCTGCGGAGACTTTGAACTTCAAAAGTCCGTCCGGTGTGATTTTGAACCTGAACTCGTATTTCACCGAACGGCCGGGAGGTGTAGAGACGGATCGTGTACAGCAGGTCGGGTTGATTGGAAAGGCCAGCGAAGGTGAGCGTCGCCTGACGTCCGTGGCCGAGCGTGCCATCGAACTCTGACTCTGCGAGATCGTGCTTGGGATACTCTGCCGACTTGAGCCAGTGATGGTCCACTTCCGCCCCGACCGAAGCTCGAATTATGGGCGGCTTATTGCCGGCAGCGAGCAGGTATGAACCGTCAGCGCCGATCCTAACTCGTAATGCTTCGTTCCGCAGTTCTGTTTCCGCCGCCCGCGCCTGGTAAAGGAAACAGGAAACAACAGAGACGATAGCTAAACAGCAAGTTCGAGAGCTAATCTCGCAGCCCAACTTACCCAGACCGGTGGGATCGAAGAATCGCAATTTTGAACCTCCGCAGATTGTGAAAGGAAACTCCGCCAAAATTCGATCTTAAACGAACACAAGAATGCACAAAACGCCACAATGTATTAATATCGAAAGGCTTTGTCAACCGTGAATTGGCGGTACGGGGCCGCAGCTCTTCGCTGAGGAGGGACTTTCAATGCCTACGCGGGCGCGAACAATCTTCCTACTGGCGGTTTGTTTCTCCGCGATGGCAGCATCACCGCCCGAACACTCCGCCGGTGAGCAAGAAAGCGGAGTTGATTTGCGCGCGCTCGCTGCCCTGGAGCCGGTCGACATTCATACTCACGTGGCCAAGGGGGATCCAGCTTTTTACGCCATGCTTGATCGCCTCCACATGCATATTCTCGACATTCTGCTCGTCGACGATCATGACGCCTATCGCAAAGAACTGAATTCTCAGCGCCAAGATGCTCAGCGGATGATTCGTGAACGCCACGGATATGCCGTGCTGTGCACCAGTTTCGATCCCTTTCAATTCAACAACCCGGATTTTGCCATGTTAACCATGCGCGGGTTGAATCAGGATTTCTCACATGGCGCAATCGCGGTAAAGATTTGGAAAAACATCGGCATGGAGCTGAGGGACCAGAATGGTCGCTATGTTCTGTCCGATGACCCAAAGTTGGAGCCTATCTACCGCGATATTTCAAGGCACAACCGTACCCTTATCGCGCATCAGGCGGAACCCGATGAAGCCTGGCGGGCTCTGAATCCGAATGGCTTAGATTACTCCTACTACAAAGAACACCCCGTTTGGTACATGTACGCGAAGCCGGAGGCGCCCAAAAAACAGCAAATTCTCGCTGCACGCGACCACGTAGTGGCACAAAATCCGAAGCTACGCGTGGTGGGCGCACATTTGGGTAGCATGGAAGATGACCTCCGGGGTCTAGCTGAGCGGCTGGACCGGTATCCCAATTTCGCTGTGGACACCGCGGCGCGCGTCATCCATTTAGTGGTCATGCCAAGCGACAAGGTGCGTGCCTTCATCCTGAAATACCAGGAGCGCATTATTTACGGTACCGATCTGGGCTTTGCAAAAGACGAGGCTGCGCCCGACGTAATTAACGAGTGGCAAGATCAATATGCGCGCGACTGGCGTTATTTTGCCACCCGCGATATTTTCGAGTACGAGGGGCATAAGACGGGGGGTCTTGGATTGCCGCCGGAAGTTATTCGCAAGCTCTACCACGACAACGCGGTGCATTGGTTTCCCGGAATTCTGACTCCCCATAACTCGGAATGATTTCGGCACCTGGTCGATTTCGTCTTGCTCAATGCACAAAGTGCGCGCCATTATCAACGACCTGGTTCCTCCCATTCGGTGAAGAGACATCTCGGGAATACTGCCGCTTCCTGCATACCCGTAGGGCGGAAGCAAATGTTCGCATTCCGATTAGTAGTATCAGGGTAGCTGCGGTAACTTTGCAAAAGTGTTGCCGCGCGGCGAAAGTAGCGCACACAGCTCGGACAAATACTTTTTCCTTACACGCTTCAATTGGATCAACTTCAGTGCACGGCGCGCCACGGCAGCTCAGTAACCACTGTC
>JAFATF010000194.1 GCA_019244045.1 Acidobacteriota bacterium | reverse complement strand
TGGGCGCTTTATTATGCGAAGGAGCCCCTTCTTGGCCGTAACCCCGACCTGGGCCCGGTCTAGTTACCCTCAACTCCGGGAATGAGCGCTGCGTTGTCTTCGATACCAGCCGAAAGCCCACTTCGGCAGACCGTCATCCAGCAGCCTAGGATTTCTGGATGGTGGCCGCGATCCCCGGTGAGGAGGTCCCCGCGACGCTTACCTGCCTGCCCATAATGAACCATGCCGCGGGGAAATCCCCGTCGCCTTAGAGAGGGAAGTGGTAGAAAACGCGCGAGAAAAGCTTCATGGAAGGTTGTCACCGTTAAGGTTTGCTCGGTCCGGCGGCGAGAGGAGGCTGGGGACTAGAGGATGCCCCTTCGCCGCCGGATCGAGTAAACCGTGCGGTGAACTAAACCGCAAACTGAAGGTGGCTTGCAAATGGGTTTTGTTCGGGCGCGATTAGCGGTCGAATCCCAGGAGATGGGGTTTGGCGGCCGCGGTAAGGGGCTGTTGATGGCGTGCGGGGCGGCTGGAAGAGGTAAGGGGAGGTCGACGGGATCGGTAAAAGAGAGTGAGAGGGGTTGGAGAGCGCTTCGATAAGCGCCCATAGCCGTTTGCAGACACACGGCTGCGCTGCCCTGCCGCATAAGGCAGAGGGGATGTAGTTTGTGTGGGAAGGGGCGGCCATCAGGAACTATCCAGTTTTCGAGCTGGCCAGAAGGCTGTCCGGACGAGGACTCGGCCGCACAACGGGCAGGAGCGTGGCTGGGGCTCGGGCGGCACAAGGGGAACGTGAGGGAGCAGGGCGGAGGAGGGAGTGGCCAGCAATTGGCGGCACAGCTCCAGCCGGGCGGAGCGATGACAATTCGCCAGAAAACCGTAGTAACGGATGCGCTGCAAGCCGCTGGGAAGGGAGTGTTGCAGGAAACGGCGGATAAACTCCTCGGCGGCCAAGGTCATGACCTTACTCTGCGGATGCGGTGACTTGGCGCGGTAATCCTTCCACTCAAAGGAAACCTGGCCCTGTTGGAGTTTCAACAGGCGGCGGTTGGAAATGGCCACGCGATGGGTATAGCGGCCGAGGTACTCCAACACTTGCAGCGGTCCTCCGAAGGGAGGCTTGGCATACACGACCCACTTGGCGTGTCGCAAGGGGTCCAGGTAGCGGGCGAAGGCGGCCGGATCGCGCAGCGGCTCCAGGTCGCCGAAGAAGTGCAGGCGGCCTGCGGCATAGAGCTTTTCCAACTCCTCCAGAAAGCGTCTGCGGAAGTAGGCGCTGAGGACCTTGACAGGCAGCAGGTATTGACGGCGAGCGTGAATAAAGCGGCGGCGGCCGGAGTTGAGGCCGCCGCCGGGGATGACGCAATGCAGGTGGGGGTGAAAATGCAGATTCTGCCCCCAGCTATGCAGCACCGCAAAGAAGCCCAATTCCACGCCCCGGCGGGCCGGGTCGCCGGCGATGGTCAGCAGCGTCTCGCTGGTGATGCGGAACAACAGATCGTAGAGCAGCTTTTTGTTATAGAACGCCAGGGCCGCCAGTTGCGCGGGCAGAGTGAAGACGACGTGGAAATACACCGCCGGCAACAGTTCGGCGCGGCGTTGCTGCAGCCATTTCTGGCGGGCCGCGCCCTGGCACTTGGGGCAGTGCCGGTTGCGGCAGGAATGGTATTGGATGTGGGCAAGCTGGCAGCGCTCACACCATTCGATTACCCCGCCCAAGGCCGGAGTTCGGCAGGTTTCAATGGCCTGCATCAGTTGGAGCTGATGCAGGGGCAGACAGTGGGCCTTCCGGTAAGCAGGGCCGTGGAGTCGAAGGATGTGGGCCAGCTCGATGGCTGGCTCGGGCACCGCTCAGGCCTTGGGCGAAGCCTTGGCGCGAGGGATCTGGCGTGGCGGTTGGCCGAGCCGCTCCAGGGGACTGCGGGCCTGGGCGATGGTCTGGGGAGAGACGGCTGTGTAGCGCGCAGTGGTCTCAATGCGGGAGTGGCCCAGCAGGACTTGGATGACGCGGGTATCGGTGCCGTTCTCCAGTAGGTGGGTGGCGAAGCTGTGGCGTAGGGTGTGCACGGAGACGCGCTTGCTCAGCCCGGCGGCGCGGGTGGCCTCCTGGCAGGCGCGTTGTAGGGCGGCGACACCCATGTGGCGTCCCTTGCGCCATCCGGGAAACAGCCAGTCCTGGGGAGAAGTGGCGCAGGGGCGACCGATGGGGTGCCCGGCGCGCCACCACGCGCGTAGGATCACCAGGAGACGGGGCGAGAGCATGGCGTAACGATCTTTCTTGCCTTTGCCTTGGCGCACGCGGATGAGCATCCGTTTGGAATCGATGTCGCCGACCTGTAAGGCCACCACTTCGCTGACGCGCAGGCCCGCGCCATAAGCCGTCATCAGCGCGGCGCGGTAGCGAATGGAGCAGACATGCTGAAACAACTCGTGGACCTCGGCGGGGCTGAGCACCACGGGCAGCTTTTGGGGAACACGGCAGCGGGGCAGGGCGTCGTCGGGCCAGGGTGCTTCCAGAGTGACGTTGTAGAGAAACTTCGCGGCCGAGACAAAGCAGTTGACCGATTCGGGCGAGAACCGGCGCTCGTTAATCATATAGAGCTGATATTCGCGAAGCTCCTCCAGGCTGAGTTGATCGGGGCTGGTCTGGTAGAATCGGGCCAGCCCGGTGATGTAATGCAGGTAGGACCGCTGGGTCTCGGGGCCGAGGTGGCGCAGTTGCATATCCTCGGTCATGCGTTGACGTAGGGGTGTCATGCGATGGCTCCTTGCAAGTTGGATGGGTCGTCTTGAGGAACAACCTGATCTAGTGTTTCAAGGAGCCTCGCGCCACACCAGTCCCCGAAACTGGTGGATCAGATCCCCTCGCCTCCCTAGCGTGCGACCGCTGCCATCGTTCTCCAACATCCAATCGGAATCCTCAACTCATCTCCGATCCATGAGTAACTCCGATCTTTCGTTGAACTAAACCGCTTCGCGGTAACCCCCCCTTCGCCGTCAGCTTCAACAGTTCCACACACCAAGGGGGGTTACCGCGAAGCGGTTTAGTTCACCCGCAACGCCGCCGCTGCGCGGCGGCGACCGAGATGGATGAAAATGGGGGCCTGCTTGACAGGTTTGCCACTCTGAAGGGAGATCCCCAGCGATTCTAGGCCGGTCTTCAGTTCTGGTGCTTTCTAGAGCCCGTCGGTGAATCTGGTCCGGGGCGCGCTTACTGGAACCAAGCATTGTTGTCTCCGCCCACCGGCGGATGAACACGCGTAGCAATGTCATTTCTCTCCAGGCGTCCTTCGCTCGGCGATCGAGAGGAGCCTTTGTGAAAGAGAAGAAAGAGAGCCATCGTCGGTGCTGCGGCATCGACGTGCACAACAACAACGTCGTGGTATGCGTGTTGCCTCCCGTGGGTCAAGCGCACCAGGGAGTCAAGAAACGCAAATTCCGCACCTTTACCCGCGATCTGAAGCAGTTGCGGGCCTGGTTGAAGAACTGTAAGGTGACCGAGATTGCCATGGAATCGACGGGCCAGTATTGGCGGCCGGTCTGGAACCTCTTGGAGGGCGAATTTGCCAAGGTGCTGCTGGTG
>JAFATF010000064.1 GCA_019244045.1 Acidobacteriota bacterium | reverse complement strand
CGAACTGGAATTCCCGCCTATGGGTAGAACCCACGCACCGGCCGGCATTGTCGTCGTCTCTTCCCTGCAAACCCTTTTGCCTAGCCTCGCTCTCCGGTTTGCATAGACTTGGACGCGGCAGCAGGGCAGTCGTGAGCAAGAATATGGCACCGCCGGGGCGAAAATCAGGCACACTAAGCTGTTGCTAGATGGCAGCTTAAGCGAGTTCCCAGGACCCCAGATTTCTTTGCCACCCCACTGGCCGCTACCGTGGGTACCCCGGGGCGGCCAAAGTTAAACCGCGCGGGCTTCTCTGGCCCCGAAAATCGCTGTCCCCAGCCGCACACGGGTAGAGCCCTCCTCAATTGCGACCTCAAAATCATGCGACATTCCCATGGAAAGCACCTCCATGCTAACCGCTTGTAAATTTCGGGCACGGATCAGATCGCGCAGCTGGCGGAGTCGGCGAAAGTGGGGCCGAGCTGCCTCGGGATGATTCAAAAACGGGGGCACGGTCATTAGACCCTCAATTTCGAGGTGCGGCCATTCGGCAGCGGACGCCAGGATCTGCCAGAGTTCTTGCGCATCCGGACGCAAGCCGCTTTTAGCCGCCTCTTCTCCCACGTTGATTTCAAGCAGAACCTTCAGCCGTTTTCCCCGTTCTCCGCCCGCTCGATTGAGCCGTTCTGCCACGCGCAAGGAGTCGACCGAGTCGACGCAAGAGAACAACTCAGCCGCCTTATTCGTCTTGTTGCCTTGTAGGTGCCCGATCATGTGCCATTCGGCATTGCTCATGTCTTCGAGCTGGCCGAGCTTGCTTTGAAACTCCTGTACACGATTCTCTCCGAAGAGGCGCAGGCCCGCGTCGTAAGCCTGGCGGATCAGCTCCGGACCAAAGGTCTTGGTGACGGCCATCAGCGAGATCGCGTCAGCTCTGCGGCCAGCCTTGCGCGCCGCCTCGGCCATCTGCCCGCGTATCTTTTCTATGTTTTCTGCAACCGACATAAAAAATGAAAAACTCGAAATCAGCCTCGAGAATGCCGCTTGCCAACCGTTAAGGCGACAGCCACATGGCTTGTGCCGGTCGGCGAGAAGGATCCGGCTTTGGCATCGAGCATCGAGCGAGGGAGCATCACATGATGGCCGTGGGCGGTGCGGGATCCTCCGGCCGACCGGCGTTGGCAAGTGGAACTTTCATCATGAGCAAGATGAGGAGCGCTAGACCGCCCAATCCACTAAACCAGGCGTCACCCGAGGCAATATGCCAGAGCTTGTGATTACTACCTACGACGGCGGCAATCACCAGTCCACAGAGCGCCTCGCCGGCAATGAGCCCGGAAGCGGTCAATACTCCGGCGTTATCCACGCGCGCTTTCTGCGCCTCATTGTAGCCACGGCGATCACGCATCTTGTCCGTGAACCAACGCACGATGCCGCCCACGAAGATTGCCGAAGTGGTCTCCAGAGGCAAGTACATGCCCACGGAGAACAGCATCGGGCTCTTCACTTCCACCATGATCATGGCAAAACCCATGAAGATCCCCACCACCACCAGTGGCCAGGCCATATTGCCACCGACGATGCCCTGAGCCAGCATGGCCATCAATCCCGCTTGCGGCGCGGGCAGAGCAGCGCTGCCGAAATGATAGGCCTTGTCAAGTATCATGAGCGGAAAGAACAGGACCAGCGAGGCCACGATCGTGCCAAAAATATCTCCAATTTGCATTTTGGATGGGGTCCCGCCAAGGATATGACCTGCCTTGAGGTCCTGTAGCATTTCGCCGGCGACCGCTGAGGAAACGCACACTACGGCAGCTACGCCCAGCACGGCGGCCACGCCGCCAACGCCAGACACTCCTAGCGCCACCATGAGCAGTGCGGCCACCACCAACGTGCACAGCGTCAAGCCGGAGACCGGGTTATTGGAGGATCCAATCATTCCCACCAGGTTTCCCGAAACCGCAGCGAAGAAGAATCCGAGCACCACCATAACGGCTGCCGCGACCAGGGCACCGGCAATCGCTTTATGGCCCGTGAGATTGTGGGCGCCGGAAATAAAGTAGTAATACAGCCCGACCATGGCCAGGAAAACCAAACCAACCCCGGCGAATACGGCCTTCATGCTGAGATCACGATCGTATCGTTCGGTGGCGGCTCGCGCCTCTGCTGATTTTTTTAAATCGGAAATCGCTCTCGCCATGCCGGCGGCCAATTGCCGCCGCATGCGGAACAGGGTGAACCCTGATCCTACGAGCATGCCGCCGACTGCGATGGGCCGCACAATCGAAAACCACACGCTAAAGGCGACGCCGCTCCAGTATTCGGCCGGGTTTGCCCCAGTTGGCATCGCAGGCAGTTGGGGGCCCAAAAAGTAAATCAAAAGCGGAACCAGCAAGCCCCAGGCGAGGACACCGCCAGCAAAGTTCAAGGCCGCCAGACGTGGCCCAATGATGTATCCCACGCCCAGATAGGCTGGACTGACCGCCGGCGAGTTGAAGGTGCTCATTCCCCCAGTGGAGAGCATGGGTGCGCTGGCGGCGCGACCGAGCCGCAACCCGCCGGGCATTTTGGGAATGCTTACCGTGATCTCGCGCGTGTACCAGAACAGATTTACCTGGGAGAGGAAATAAAGCAGTGCGCCGCCACCCATATTGGCAAACAGGATCTTCGCTGAGCGCGCCCCCTGTTGTCCGGCTTTATGGATTTCCGACGCGGCTACAGACTCGGGAAAGGGGAGTTCCGGGTCTTCGACCATCACGCGGCGCAGGAGAGTCACAAAAAGGATTCCCAGTAAACCTCCGAGCACCATAAGGGCAACTGATGGCCAATACCTCGCCGTCCCCAGAGCCGGCCAGAGTCCGGCGAGCACGAACGCCGGAATGGTAAATACGGCACCGGCAGCCACCGACTCGCCAATCGCGCCCACCGTTCGCGCAATATTTTCCTCGAGAATCGAGCCTTTCATCAGCCGGAGGACGGCCATGCCGATCACCGCCGCCGGGTAGGTGGCGGCTATGGTCATTCCGGCACGTAAGCCCAAGTAGGCATTCGCCGCCCCCAAAATGCCGGTCATCAGCATGCCCAGCAGGACGGCGCGAAAGGTGAATTCTCGCATTTCCATCTTGGCTGGCACGAAGGGCTGGTGCCCTTTGACCGGCTGCGTAAGGGAAACTGTTTCGGTGGTCATGGGAGGAACCTCTCACAGACGGGAATAACGGGCGAACTAAATATAAGAGAAGGCGCACGTTACCACGCGCAACCGCCGTATTACAAGTACGTCGTCTAGTGACTCGGCCGAATCATCCGGATACTCCCCAGGCCGTTGTTCTGCGCCAGCGAGAGGGCAAAGAGCCGGTGCCTCACCCTGCACTGACGGCCGCTCGTGACCAATTGCACCCCAGGTAGCTGGCCGCTATACTGAGTGAGGTGCTTCCGGTCTGCGCCGCCAAGGCGCACGCCATTCCTGGAGGGTCGTCTTCAGCAGTAGCGGGGAGCTCGCGCGAGCCCACTTTGCCGCCGGCATTTCCACAGTTGAGGCCGTTCGTTTCTCGTGCCTGACCGGAGCGGCAGGAAGCCTGTTCTCAACCCTCTTGCCCGCCGAACATGCAGTGGGCGGCAGCCGTTCAGTGCAAATTTCATTTGGCCGCTCGGTGCGGCTCGCCCCATCTGACCGGAACCGGGGTTCGTCCTGGCCAGCGCCGGCGTGCAACCAGACCCGGCGATTGGTGACGCTTGCGCACAGATGAAGAACGCCATGTCAGGAAAGGTCCACAATTCGACGAACTTGGCACGGCGGGCGCATAGCGAGAGCCCCGGGGTGCCGCAGGATGACCATTATTCATCCCTGCACGCGCCGGTGCTGGTTCTCAACGCCTCCTATGAACCGATCAACGTTTGCGCTGCGCGCCGCGCTATAGTTCTGGTATTGAAGGGCATTGCTATGGCGGAAGAGGAAAACGGCCACTATCTGCACGCCGCCCGGTTGGCTTTCCGTATTCCTTCGGTCATTCGCCTCCTAGAATACCGCCGAATTCCACACCAGAGCCGCGCCCTGTCGCGCAAGAATATCCTTCTGCGTGATCGCAATACATGCCAGTATTGTGGAGAGGTCTTGCCCTCGAGCGAGTTGACGCTCGACCATGTCGTTCCCCGCTCGCGTGGCGGGGCATCCACTTGGGAAAATCTTGTCGCCTGCTGCCATTCCTGCAATCGGCGCAAAGGAAATCAATTCCCCGGTGAAGCCAGCATGCACCTGATGCGGGAGCCGCGTGCTTTCAATCTCCACACCAGCCGCCACATCATGCGCTTAATGGGCCGCTCGGACGATAAGTGGAGGAAGTATTTGTTCTATTGATGGTTGTCCGCCCCAGTCCATCCCTACTGGCCGCAAGCTCCCCCCCTTAAAAACACTTATGCACGCTCCTGGAAGGCCCGCTACGACTTCGAATGAAGCGGGTCTGCCTTGCCCCAGCGCGCGCGCCGGCGGTATCGTAGGTAAGGACTAAGCCAGCTGATGACAGATTATTTTGGCGGCGGCGCTTGCCCCGGCTGCCCGGAACCGCGGGGAACCTCTTGTCCCTGATAGGTAATTCTCGACTTTGATCCAAACTGCTTGTAGTTCTCGTATTTCACGATCTCGCGAATCTTGACGTCGCCGTTTGAAAAATGCAGCGTAT
>JAFATF010000059.1 GCA_019244045.1 Acidobacteriota bacterium | reverse complement strand
CATGCCTAAAAGCAAACATCGCCGTCATGGAAAGAGAAGACTGTCCATGACCAGGCCAGCACCGGTAATTTGGGGGAGCGCGCGCGCTCATGAAATCCTGGGCGCGGCCGAGACATTAATCGAGGAACGGCTCAGGAAAATTGTTGGGACGTCACGCCCGTGGACACCCGATGATTATGATCGTGCAACCCGTCAGCTTCACGAAGAAGGCCTCCTCGACACTGCCACTATCGTTCCGAAGTTATTGCGCGAATTAACCGTCGTCGGGTGATAATCACTTCCTGCTTATATCCAAATTAGGAAGCCGTTCCGTTGGACTCTCAAGCTGCTTTGTCCAAAGCCTATTATCACGGTATTTCCTATTCTTCCCATTGGCTATAACTATCTATTATAGCCAATGCCCGGCGCGCCAGTGGCTATTTTGCCGGCAACAGCTCGATTGGAGACCGTGGGCGGCTGAGCCCGATCTGTCTCGCCTTCGTCGAACGGCGCGTAGAATAGGCCGGTGCCGTCATCGGAGGATTGGCCTTGGCATCGGCAATCATCTCAGAGGAATTCGTTAACCCGGGAAAGTTTGCTGGTTCCTTGCGCCTTATCGCTTGTTGATGCTCGCCGCTTGCGCTGTTCTCTTGGGACGGGCCTGATTTGAAGGGACTGGACGAATGGCTGATTTCACGACCGTGAACCGCTTTTTGGACGAAGCGCGGGAACTCTTACCGGCCGCGGTCGCCTTGCGCCGGCGCATTCATTCCAAACCCGAGCTCGGGCTCGATCTGCCGCTGACGACTGAGGCGGTGCTCGACAAGTTGCGCGGGCTCGATGTTGGGATCGTTCGCGGGAAGTCGACGTCCGGTCTTGTGGTTTCGCTGAGCGGTGCCAAGCCTGGTTCACAGAATGGCCGCACGATCCTGTTGCGCGGCGACATGGACGCCTTGCTGATGACTGAGGAGACCGGGCTCGATTTCGCCAGCGAGATCCCCGGCCGGATGCATGCTTGCGGCCATGATTCTCACACCGCCATGCTGGTGCAGGCCGTGCACCTGCTGCATCGCCACCGCGATGAGCTGCCCGGCACCGTCAAATTCATGTTCCAGCCAGGCGAGGAGGGACATGCGGGCGCCCGACACATGATCGAGGACGGCTTACTCGACACCGATCCCAAGCCCGATGCCGCCTTTGCGCTGCACATCTTTCCCAACTTTAAGGCCGGCGCGATTGCCGGCAGGCCGGGTCCGCTCTTGGCCGCAGTCGATACCTGGACGATCCGAGTCAAGGGACGCGGCGGTCACGCCTCAATGCCGCATTTGGCAGTCGACCCGGTACCGGTCGCCTGTGAGATCGGGGTCGCGCTTCACGCGATGGTTACCCGTCGAACCAATGTGTTTGATCCGATCGTCTTGACCTGCGGCAAGATTAGCGGCGGCACTGCCAGCAACATCATCCCAGAGACGGTGGAGATGCTTGGCACCTTGCGCACGATCTCCGAGGCCGCGCGTGAGAATGCGCATCAGGGTCTCCAGCGGCTTGCGACAAGTATCGCCGCAGCGCATCTCTGCGAGGCCCAAGTCGAGATCAGACGTGGCTATCCGGTGACGGTTAACGATGCGAGCTTTGTCGATTTCGCGCGCGGTGTCGCGACAGAGCTGGTCGGCCCGGACAATTACATCAATATGCCGGCGCCTGTTATGGGGGCCGAGGATTTCTCCTACGTGTTGCAGCGGATGCCGGGCTGCATGATGTTCCTCGGCGTCTTCCCGGATGGGCACGCCGACCACGATCATGTCGCATCGTGTCACTCCAACCGCATGATACTCAACGAAGATGCGATGGCCGTTGGTATCGCGATGCACGCTGCAATCGCCCACCGATTTCTGACGGAAAGCCTGAGGGACTGACCTGTACAGGAGGCATCGCAGAATCTTCCCGAAAACCTACGGGATATTGAGACCTGGCACTGATCCCAGTTGGCCGGAAGGTGTGACAGCGGGTTTTGGTCTCAATCCCCCGGTTGAACCCGCATTCACCCACTCTTCGCATATGTGGTTGCACGTATTGTCTCGGAGCACCGGTAGGACATCATCCGGGAAATGCCCGATCAACCCTAGGGAAGAGCACGGGCTCTTTCCGATCGCGTTCGATCACCAGCTCACGGATGCCCTCCGTAAACCGTGAGCACCGTTCCCTTTCCCGGAATGGACCCCTGGGGGAGAGGCCTTTTTTGAGGAAACTGATGTACAGCACGCGACAGCCCAACGGCTGGCAGGATCCACCCCAGCGGAAACAGCACTCGTTATCGGTCCCACAAAACCCCCGCCAGGCCGCTGAGGCACTCTTCCGGACACGACACAAAACACCGCCGTCTCCTGCGGAAATGCCCTCTCCTGCAGAAATAAGACACCGGCTCCGTTCGCCTCAACCGCGTTCGACCACCGCTTCCGTGCCAGTTGCGCCGGCATCAGCTGAACCGGAGCTCACCCCGATGCAAAAAAAGCAAATGCGGACCCTTTACCTGTATGGTCTGACAGCCCGGGAGGCTGCAGAACATTTCGGTGTATCACTGAAAACAATTGATGCTGCTCTGGGAAAGTTCACCCGCAAGCGGGGATAGGCATCCGGTACTTCGGTAAGTGCGTGAGCCTACTCGTACAGGCAAGGACAGGAAGGAAGAGCAAATGATCGGTCTGAGCAGGCGGTCGATGTTACGCAGTTCGCTCGCCATCGCGGCGGGTGCCGCTCTGGCGCGGCCTTATATCGCTAACGCTGCGGCCACGACCGCGACTGTCTGGTGGACCCAAGGCTTCGCCCATGAAGAGGATATCGCCTTTAAGAAAATTGTCGATGATTACGAAAAAGCGAGCGGCAACACGATCGATTACACGATTGTCCCTTATGCGCCGCTGCGTCAGAAGATCATCTCAGCGGTAACGAGCGGGGTGGTGCCCGACATATATCCCAGTACGCCAAACGAGCTGGTCGGGTTGCAGGCCTGGGCCGACAAGCTGGTTGATGTTAGCGACGTGGTCGAACCCCAACGGGAGCTGTATACGGACACGGCGCTGAGCTCGGTCAACTGCTATAACGGCGTTGAAAAAAGACGCAGCATTTATGGCGTGCCGCTCGCACAGGCGGTTTTCGCAAACCATGTCTGGCGGCCATTGGTCGAAAAAGCCGGCTACCAAATGTCGGACCTGCCAAAGACCTGGGACGCCTATTACGATTTCTTCAAAGATGTGCAAAAGAAGTTACGGAACCAGGGAATGCGGCATATTTACGGTCTCGGCTTTCAGTTGACCACTCAGGGCAATGATCCCAACGCCCTGTTCGCCTATTTTGTTATTGCTTATGGCGGTCAGGACCTTGTCACCAAGGATGGCCGGATGCACGCCGATGATCCGAAGGTGCGCGAAGCAGTGCTCAAGACGTTAGTTTATCCGACCACCGCCTACAAGGAAGGCTTTGTGCCGTCGGGCGCTATCAACTGGAACGATGCCGACGACAACAACGCGTTCCATTCGAAACAGATCGTGATGGACCTCGACGGCACGATCTCGACCGAGGTCGCGATGTTCGCCGACAAGCAGGATTACGACGATATCGTGACCATGGGGTTGCCGCTGTCGAACGACGGCAAGCCGGTGCCGAGCCAAGCCTTGTTCGGCTGCGCGCTGATCCCGAAGGGTGCGAAAAACATTGCCGCAGCCAAGGATTTTCTCAAATATTTGAGCCAGCCGAAGGTCAATGGAGAATACCTAAAGGTCGGGCTCGGTCGCAACACACCGCCAATGCCGTCGATCGTTAAGGCCGACCCGTGGTGGTCCGCCGACCCGCATCGCAAGGCTTATATTGAGCAGGCGGTGATGGGACCCACGCTGCCGCAATACTGGGTCTACAACCCGGCCTGGGCCGAAGTGCAGAATCAGCATGTGTGGGGGGCCGCTTGGGCCGATGTGATCCAGCACGGGCTCTCGCCCGAGGCGGCCGCCGACAAGGCGTTCAAATGGACCGAGGCGATCTTCGCCAAGTACCCGATCGCTCAAAGCTGAGCCTGCTGTCACCGGCGCAGAGCGACAGCGACGTTGACCGAGAAGCAGAAGCGAGCAATCGTTGCGGAGAGTTTGGCGCCGGGCGCTGTTGTCAGCGCCGTGGCCTATCGGGCCGATGTCCGCCCGGGCCAAATCTATCGCTGGCGCAAAGAGCTGCGGGCGGCGCCGGCCGGATCTGCCGAGATGCTGATTGCACCTGCCGCGACCATGGCGTGGGTCGCCGGGGCCGCTCGATGTGTTGCTCTGAGCCGGCGCTTTTGAGTTAAGAATCCGCATTCCCCCGATGAGGCGGGCATTTTGAGCGCACCGCGCGCGGCCGAGCCGCCTGATGCAGGGAGACCAGACGAAATGGCGACATCACTCCCCTATACCGGCCAGGAATTTCTCGACAGCCTCAACGATGGCAGGGAGGTGTGGATTTACGGCGAGCGGGTCAAAAACATCGCCGCGCACCCGGCCTTTCGCAATTCGGCGCGAATGGTGGCGCGGCTCTACGACGCGCTGCACCGCGACCACGCCGAAGATAAGCGTGTCCTGAGCTGCCCGACCGAATGGGGCGGGTTCACCCATCGTTATTTCGTTGCACCGCGCTCGGCCGAAGACCTCGTCGCGGCGCGCGAGGCGATCGCGGCGTGGTCGCGCTTGACTTACGGCTGGCTCGGCCGGTCTCCCGACTACAAAGCGGCGTTTCTTGCGACGCTCGGTGCTAATGCCGAATTTTATGAGCCCTATCAAGAAAACGCCCGACATTGGTACCGGTATGCGCAAGAGCGGGTGCCATTCGTCAACCATGCGATCATCAACCCGCCGGTCGACCGCAACATGGCGCCGGGCGCACCCGGCGGCCCGACCGACATTTACGCGCACGCGACGCGCGAGACCGATGCCGGGATTTACGTTACAGGCGCCAAGGTTGTCGCAACCGGGTCGGTGTTGACGCATTTCACCTTTGTCGCCCATGTCGGGCTGCTGCCGATCCAGGACAAACATTTTGCCCTTGCATTTATGATCCCGACCAATACGTCGGGCGTCAAATTCATTTGCCGAGTGTCGAACGAACATCGCGCCGCCGTGCTCGGCAGCCCGTTCGACTATCCGTTGTCGAGCCGGCTCGACGAGAACGACGCCATTTTCATTATGGACGAGGTGTTCGTCCCCTGGGAAAACGTCTTTGTCTATGGCGACATAGATAAGGCCAACAGCTTCTTCCCGAAAAGCGGATTTGTCCCGCGCTTTCAATTGCAGGGCTGCACGCGCCTCGCCGTCAAGCTCGACTTCATCACTGGGCTGTTGATCCAGGCAACCGAGATGGCGGGTACTCGCGGGTTTCGCGGCGTCGAGGCCAATATCGGCGAGGTCATCACTTGGCGCAACACGATGTGGGCGCTGTCCGATGCAATGGCGAAAGGTCCAGATCCCTGGACTGACGGCTTTGTGCTGCCGAATGCCTCTGCGGGAACGGCCTATCACGTGCTAGGGCCGGAGGCGTACCTTCAGGTCAAGCATCAGATCGAAAAGACCGTCGCCAGCAGCCTGATTTACCTAAACTCGCACGCCCGCGACTTTAAGACGCCGGAATTGCGCAAATATCTCGATCTTTACGTCCGCGGCTCGGGCGGGGCGACGGCGGTCGAGCGGGTCAAATTGATGAAATTGTTGTGGGATGCGGTCGGCAGCGAGTTCGGCGGCCGCCACGAATTGTACGAGCTCAATTACTCCGGCAGCCACGAGGAGATCCGCCGCTTTGCGCTGCTGGGGGCGCTCGCCTCGGGTCAATATGAGCGCTGGAAGAGCTTTGCCCAATCCTGTATGGCCGAATACGACCTCGACGGCTGGACCGCCCCCGATCTGATAAACCCGGATGATGTCAGCGTGCTTAGCAGCCGCTGAGCTCGTCCGCAGAAAATCTGAAAGATCGGTACGGGGATGATCGCGGCGCTCACGAAAAGTCGTTCGACTCAGAATAGTACCGGTGTGGGTGAGACCCGTGAGCAAGGGGCCTAAATGACCGAAAATTGCCGCAAGCAAACCGACACACGAACCCGTGGCCTCGCTTGCGCTGCTCAAAGGCGACGGAGAGAAATATGTCTAATCAGTTTTACGATTTAGGGGCGGCTGGATATGACCAGATCTTTGGATTTGCTTCACGCGAGTTCGTTCCAACCCTGTTGAGACTGGCCCGGCTCGCTCCTGGTCAACGAGTGCTGGATGTCGCCACCGGAACCGGCAATGCCGCTGAGGCTGCTAGCGAGGCGGTCGGGCCATCAGGATTTGTGGTGGCAGCGGATATCTCGCTTCCGATGCTCGACCAAGCCCGTAAACGGCTCAGCAGTCTGCCCAACATCTCCTTTGCCGTCGAGAACGGTCAGGCGCTGACCCTCCCTGATGCGAGCTTCGATGTAGTTTTGTGCAGTATGGGGTTGATGATGTTCCCTGATCATGCGAAAGGGCTGTCAGAGTTCTACCGCGTTCTGAAGGAGGGAGGCCGAGCCGCTGTTTCCGTAAACACCGCTCCCGAGCGCTCCATTCATGGACGAGTCCGCGCTGCTATCGTGCGACATATGCCGCCCAGAGCAGCGGCCGAGGCACATCATTTTTCGCTGGGTGACGAACGGCACCTCCGGGCCCTGTTTAAGGCGGTAGGTTTTCGAGAAATCGCGACGACAAGAGAGGTGCGCCAATTTCCCTTTCCGTCATTTGACGCCTTTTTCGATCCCATCGAGCAAGGGATTGGATATATGGGTCAAGAGTATATTGCTCTACCTACAGAGGTGCGTCGCCTGGTCCGAAAGGATGTCCGACGTGACTTCGAGGGTGCAGAAGGTGAGGGTGGTCCAATTGTGCTGCCGCTTGAAATCACCTTTGGGAGCGGGCAAAAATAAGGGTAGTCCGATCCTCCGAGCCAAGTACAATAGGCTGTCGAGTGGCCTAGGCGAGTTTATCCGCGTCGCAGAGTTGTTCCCTTTAACGACCATCAAATTGATGGTCATTAAAGGATAGAATTTTGCCTAGGGCACCAATCGCGTGTCGTCCCATCCATTCGCACAAACCTATAGGTAGAAGTATACCTGTGCATTTGACGTTTGGGATACTTCATGTCTATAGGTGCGGTATGATCAGGATTCCGTTCGCGTCCGCCGAGCTGACCATATAGTTAACGCCGCCAACCCCGCCAAGCTCTCAATCTTGGTTGCACACCGGGGTACCTCCGACTCCCATATGCAGGAGCCAATTAGAACACGTGTATTTCGCCCGGACAAACCTCTGCAAGGAAATGGTTGAGACAGTATTATAAGTAACACATTATTTTAAAATCTTTGATCTTCTGGGTATTCGTGTTATGCTCATTTCCTACTCAGGAAGTGTGTACCCGGGCTGAGAACATCATACCCATGAGTATCACTGACTGAAATAATTGTCATTTTCCTCATCGAAGTCAAAGTTTTTCCAATGGCATACCCTGCTCGTTACTGAACAACTTGTCGCCATGGGACCGGGCATTGGGGTACTGCAGGGTAATATCCCTGATAGGGATCGCACCAATACCAAATAGTAGGTCCGGGTGTACCTGCATACGGGGCATAACCATAACTATAGCCAGTGTAATAGGGGGCCGTTGCTAGCGCTCCCCCGAGTAGCCCAAGGCCAAGACCGAGACCTATCGCGGGTCCAACTCCCCAACCGCCCCCGTGACCACCATGATGCCAGCCGCTGCCGTGCCAATTACCACCGCCGCCGTGCCAATTACCACCGCCGCCGTGCCAGCCACCGCCACCGCCGTGCCAATTACCCCCACCGGCATGCCAGCCACCGCCACCGCCGTGATGGTCAGCCAACGACGGAACACCCGAAGATGCCAGTAACACCGCCGCCGACATCAGGGTTGGTAAACGCCTACTCATGTCCGTGGTCCCAGTTTATGGGTTAAGAAGAGAACGACGGGTCCTGCTTCACAATTCCGGCGCTTCGCGACCTCGCACGACCGTGGGTCGTGATCAATGTCCCGAGGCCGGGATGCGCACGCGCTACCTGGGCGTACGCGTAGGAACCTACTTCTCGGGTCCCTTTTTCCCATGATCAGCAAAGGAGCAACGCAATGAGCCGCGGATTCCCATCCATGACGGCCCTTCTGGGCCTGCTTGCGGTCGCGGGCTATCAGCATAGGGACAAGATCGCCGAAATACTTGGCGGAATGGGACAAAATAGGTCCGGAGGCACCGGGCAAAGTAGCATCGGCGGCTTTCTCGGCCAGCTGAGTGAGAGCCTCGGCGGTGCCAGTGCCGGCGGGCTCCTGAGCGGTGGACTCGGCGAGCTCGTGGATCGCTTTAAGCAGAGCGGCCATGGCGAAACTACGGAGTCCTGGGTCGGAACGGGCCCCAACAAACCCGTCACGCCGTCTCAGCTCGAACAGGCGATCGGCCCCGAGGTGTTAGAAACCTTCAAAACAAACAGGATTGTCGCGGGAAGAGCTGCTCGCGAGATTGTCCCGCGAACTCCCCGACGCCATTGATAAACATACGCCACAAGGCCGCCTCCCGACGGAAACGGACTTTGCGCGTTCCTAAGGCCGCGACGATCGAGCCTTCGCTGTGGAGATCAAGACGAAATTTCCAACCGCGAAACTGGGTTCGTTAAGGGGACGGGCTGCGGCGGCCAGCGATGAACCCCCAAATCAATAAGACAATTACCGCGCCGACCACTGCTCCAATTAGGCCGGCGCCTTGGTCCGCACGATACCAGCCTATCGCTTGGCCTAGGTAAGTGGCTAAAAAAGCTCCTACTATCCCGAGAATTGTCGTGAGGATGAATCCGGACGGTTCGTTCTTGCCAGGCGTGATGAACTTCGCGATCACACCTGCGATGAACCCAATGATGATCGTCCAGATGATGTGCATAGCAAATTCCCTTAAGGCGTAGCCCGGCCGATCTGGGTGAGGACGATCTTCGCCATAGCAGCCCTCACTAGCCCAGCCTAGTGACGCTGTCCAGCCGCTTGGGTCCGCGGCTTTCAATTGCCCATATTCGCTAACATAATGAATTAAAAGTTGAATCGAAAAAATCGGTTGTGATTCATTGCCGGTCACCTTTCCGAAATTTGGGTGTTCAACGAGAGAAAGATGCCAGCAAAAGATCGTCGCCTGTCCGGTCATACTACCGTCGCGCGCCGGAGCTCGCAGGGGTTTCAAATCGTCCATCGCACTCTACAGCCCCTACGGGGCCCGGACGGGCTCATCATTCTTGTCAAGCTCGGCCCCAGCGTCGACCATCAGCCTCGTCGCTAGCGACAGCCATCTGGCGGCCACCCGCTCTTTCCGATCGGCATCAACCACTGGCGGCTCCTGCATCGTCCGCGCCGCCTCCGGCACGATCTGGAGGAGAGCAGCCGCATCGAGATTGATCGGGTAAGCCTCTGGAGTAGCTCCAGCGCCCGACAAAATTCGCAAAAAGCTAATATCGTTGCCGATTTGCCATAGGTTTAACTCTTTCGCGCGGATCTGGCGCAGCGGTTCGGCAATCTCAGCGTCAAAAACCGCACTCAGGATCAGATTGCGCAGTTGGCAGCATTCGGCTTGCGCCAGCTCATGGACCCGCACAGCCTCGTCACGGATATCCATGAGCCGGACAATCGCCCGGTCGAGAAAATCGACCTCCTCCCGCGCCCGCTCGACACCCGTATGATAGCCATTGATGCCGGCCGGCAAACAGAGACCGCGGTCATCCATATACTTGTCGACCAGCACCACCCGGTCAGCCTTGATGGCATCCAGCCGCGCCTGCGCCTCGCTCTTGCGCCACCGCATCGATGCCAGCTGCTCGTCGAACCGGTCAAGCTCCGCCTTCGCTGCGTCCCGGTGCCGGATCGCCGTGGCCAACTCTTGTCTGATCGGGGTCATCTTTCCCAAGCTTCTCACCTGGCCAAATTGGCCACCTGGACCCCCCGAAGGTTCCAAATGCGGAACTTCCGCGAGCGTCAAACAGCGCACTCGCGTGGCATCATTTGTTCGACTGGCTTGGTCAACGTCCTAATCGTGCGATCAATCCGGCGCACACGCGGCCTACGTAAAGCCGGCATCCTTGCACGCTTGAAGGAGCTGGATTAGCGACCAGCCGCCCGGTGGTTCCGCGCCGAACATCCTGTGAAGACTCCGCAGGATAGGAGCTGCCTTTTCAGGATCCCACTCGCTGGAAGGCTTCACCCAGATTTCATCGAGGTACCGAACAGGTTGCGCACGCGGGCGGTCCTTGCCTTTTCGGCGATGTTTACTTTGGGGCATTGATCTGGCCAGGAGTGATGCCCTTGCGGGTTGAAGAGGAACCTCTTTAATTCTGGCGCGTCCGGGGGAGACCGTCAAACAGCACTGCGGCCGAAAGGTACCAAGCCAGACGGTACGCTTATGGCCAAATTACTCCAGGCACGGGCGTTCCCGCCAGACCCGTCTTCTACAGTTCTGGAGTGCAAGCACTTGATAAATTTGGAAAAAACATGCTTCAGCCCTTTTGTAATACCAAAGGCTGGTTTTCTCTATTTTCAACCGCTGTTAAACTGCTGACTCCACAGGTTTTTTCGTGGCGCAAGCGGTGTGGCACTACAGACGCCGTGCGCGCCGGATTATGGCAGCAATTTCGATTGGTTGCGGTCTCGCACTGTTTAAGTCGGGTCAAGGGTCGCGCCCAGCTTTCCTGCCCGATCGCCTCGCTGATGAACCGAAACGGGAAGGCGGTCAGGGTAGCCAGCCCGGAAGAGGCTATTTGAGTACAGCGCGGGCGCCTATTTGAAAGGATCCACGATGGTCGTGCGCGGACTCTCGTTCGCCGCCATCTGCTGACATTCTCCCCATTGGCTTCTGTATTAATATTCCCTTAGTATCTTTCACCCATAGTATGCAGGCTTCGGAGGGATACTCTGCCTCGTATAATATCAAGATACGGGTGGGATAAGGTTTCATTGGCCTTCGACTGACTGTCCTCAGATACGACTCGTTATAGACTCCTACCCACCCGTTTTCTTGAGACGTAAAGACAAACTCAATAGACTGTTGCACGTGGTGGATCTTCCGCCACAGATGCTTTTTGACAGAAGCATGTTGCTTTACGTTTTGTATCTTAATTGGATTGCCACGCTTTGGCAAGAAGGGGGGTGAAAATAGAATGGATAAACAGTGGTTAAATACGGCAACCTTTATTGGCATTGACTGCCACCCGACAGTGCATACAGCCATTGCGATTAACCGGTTTGAAGATGAGAAGAGCCTTTTGACATTCCCCAATAGCCGGGAAGGCATCACTGACTTTCTTGTGTGGCTCCAAACCATTGAGACCGATCCGGAGAAGGTTGTGGTGGGGGTTGAGGGCGGCGGAAATAGCCGGCATGCTCTCCTTGCAAACCTTTTGAAACAATACACACAGGTATATGAGGTTAATCCCTTGTATACCAAACAGCGGCGGACATTTGGCACAAAACCAGACAAATCAGATCCGCGGGATGCAAAACTTATCGCCGAGGTCCTGACGCGGAAATTATCAGAGCTTCCCAGAATTACTCAGCACGATCTTTCGAGCCAAATGCTGATCCTTCGGAAAACGGTATGGTTTTTCGAACAGATTACTGCCCACGGAGTGGCTCTCCAAAACCAGCTACACCAGCTCAGGTGCGAGTATGCCTTAAGCATGCTACCGGAAGAGAGGAAGATATTGGGTTTCCTGATTTCCCAGCGGGCAAGGGAACTCCGCGCCGTTGAGAAAACCCGGCACAAATATGAGAAACAGCTGGAACTGCTTATTGAAAAGCAAGGGAAAAATTTGCCAACGATTAAAGGCATCGGAGTTAAACTTTCGGCCCGGATTGTCGCTCACTGTGGTGGCATCGAGCGCTTCCAAAACGTAGACGGCTTTATCCGCTACGCAGGGATTGCGCCGCGGGAGAAATCAAGTGGCAGAACCCGGAGACACGCAAAGGACTATGGCGGGAACCGGAAACTCAATAGCGCATTTTACCTTGCCGCTCTAATGCAGATCCGTTGGAACCCGAAGGCGAAGGAATACTACGAAAAAAAGCTTGCTGAGGGCAAGACCAAACATCACGCACTCAAATGTGTTATGAAGCGGACTGCCTGCATTGTCTACGGGATGCTTAGGTCAGGCGAGATATACCGGGCATAAAGGCATGGGATAAATAAGGAGAGAAACTACAGCCGAATAGCTGTGAGTGAGCTTTGTCGCGAGTAAAAATAGCTATAATCGAAGATCAACCTGAGAGAGCTTGTTTATGGCCGGAGTGAGCAGGATGGGGAAAACTGAATAGACTGGGCGATAAGAGTGTCCTGTAGGATACTGATAGTTGACATAGACTGTCTATAACTATCCATTATAACCAATGGCCGAACGCCCCAGTGCCATCTGCACGGAGAGGCTGGTCATCTTCTCGTCAAGTCAAGGCGAACCCCACGACCGTGCCGTCGAGAACGAGTCGAACGGTTTGGTGCCTCGATTGCCGCACCAAGCCGAGCCCGACGTGATCGAGCCTGCCACCGCACTCGCGGCCGTCAAGAATGATACGCGCCGCCTACGGCGTGGCCTGCGGCCATCCTTAACGGCCTCTGCGCGCGCGATCCATCGTTAAGCCCGGGATGAAGAAATGGCCCGCAGCCGAAGAAAGAAACAGCTTCTTGCTGCGGAGTGCATGCCCCACACAAAAAAGCTCTTGTCAATGCAAACACTATCAAAGAACGAAGAACAGGCCCTTCCAGCTCTGAACAAAGAACGGGCGATTTTACCCAAAGGGGCGCTAACTGCTGAACCGATGACGTTGAGCGACACGCGCATGAGGGATACTCGATTCGCTTGCAATGGGGGTGAGCGAGCCGAGCAGTCTACCGCAATGCCGCCGAGCGCGATACGGGCGCATCACAATGTAGTATGTAGTATCAGGCGGGCCACAACGATCAAGGATATTGTGCTCCCTTCGCTTTGGCACTTACCTCAATCTTGACAAAACCATACAGTAATGCTGTGCACACCTTCAAAAGTGCATGTGTGAACGGATGCAAATGTGAAGACCATCGCGATCATTGCTCAGAAAGGCGGAGCCGGCAAAACGACGGTCGCAGTCAACCTCGCAGTTGCGGCCGAAGCGGCCGGCATCAAAACCGCCCTCTTCGACCTGGACGCCCAGGAAAGTGCCACGGTCTGGTCTGACCGCCGTAAGGCTGAAAGCCCGCATATCGAGTTCCTGACCGAGCGGCGCCTCCCCAATGCGATCAAGGCCGCTCAGCACGAGGGCTTTGCCCTTTGCATCATTGACACGCCGCCGGCGGCCGGGCCGCAAGCGTTGACCGCGGCGGAAGCGGCTGACCTGGTGCTGATCCCGTGCCGGCCGAGCCTGGTGGATCTCGACGCCATCCGCCGCACTGCTCAGCTCGTCAAATCGGCGCGCGTGCCAGCCTTTGTCGTTTTCAATGCCGCTCCGCACGGCGCCACGACCTTGCTCGATGATGCCCGCGCGATCGTGGCCGATACGACGGGGCTTTCCGTTGCTCCCGCGACCTTGCGCGAGCGCAGCGCCTTCCGCGCCGCCTGGCCACTCGGGAAAGCCGTGCTCGAAACCGAGCCGCGCAGCAAGGCCGCCAAGGAAATATCACAATTGCAGAATTGGGTTCTTGCACAATTGCAGGTGTGCACACCTGATGATGTGCAGGATGCAAAGGTTATGTCGCATGGCTAGACGCTCCCTACTCACCCCCGCACGCGAAGAGCGGCCCGCCGTGGCGGAGTCGGAGCCGGCTGTGGCGGAAGAGGCACGTCCGCAGCGCGGGCAGGGCACGAAGCCTAGCCGGGTTGCCAAGCTGCATATCGGCGGGTATTTCGACCCGGCCGACCCGACCCTAATCGCCTTCCAGAAGCTTCGTGTAGACCTGCGCCGATCGCAGCAGGACATGCTGCTCGAGGCCCTGCGCGATTTCGTAGCCAAGTACCAGGCTGAGACCGCTTTCGGCCGGTAGCATCGTCTCAAGCCGGCGCTCACATGTTCGCAAGCACCGCCTCGACCTCTGCATTGTCCCAAGGGGGAGGCGGGCGGCCGACGTCGACTGGAGTCGACGTGCGGGCTTTCTCCGTCCATCACGCCACCTGCTCCAGTTCGGCGGACAATTCGGGGTCAGTCGAATTACGGATACCGATCAGCTCGTACACCATGATTTTGCTCTGGCGTCCTTTGACCGACACAAGCTGAAGCTCGCGGGCAATAATACGGTCGATGACCGCATTATACACGCTGTCACTGATGCAAATGGCGGTGTGGAATGTCTTGTTGAGCCCTTCGAGGCGAGCGGCGACGTTCACGCCGTCGCCCATGATCGTATAGCTCAACCGGTCTGCCGAACCGACATTGCCCACGACAACATTGTCGCAATGGAGGCCGACCCGCATGCGCATCTGTGGTAGCCCGTCCCGAGCCCACTGTTCGTTCAGTCGCCTGACCCGATACGCTGCCCTGAGGGCGCCGACACAGGCATGATAGATGTGATCCTCCACCGGGCTCGGCGCGCCCCAGAACGCCATCACCGAGTCGCCGATATACTTGTCAATCGTGGCGGACTCCGCGGTGAGCGCGCCGGACACAACTTCGAAATACGAGGATACCTGGCGCATGAGCTGCTGGGGAGGCAGGTGCTCCGACACAGTGGAGAAGTTCTCCAAGTCCGAGAAGAAGATGGTCAGAAAGCGAGATTCGCCGCTTAGTGTCAGCGGTCTGCCGCTTTCCACCAGTTGACGAACGATACCGATCGGAACGAAAGCCGCGAACGAACGCAGTGAATTGCTCATCAGGTTCACTGCTTGCTGCAACAGATGGATTTCGCGGATGAACGAGTCTTGCGGCTGGGTGTGAGCAAAATTCAAGGCTTGTATTTGCTGCATTTCGCGAGTCACCGCCTCGATCGGCCGGGCGATACGTTTCGCTACAACAAGAATTAGCGGCACCTCGGCCGCGATCAGCGCCAGGATGAGCAGTCCGATGCGTTGGTTCGTCTTTTTAAGCGGTCCAATGAAGTCATCGAGCGGCGCGACGATGAGCACCTCCCACGGTATCCTGAAGTTGGCGGGAAACGGCCCGAACACGCCTATATCCTGTTGGCCGTCGGAGTTGAACTGTACTCGGTTGGAGTTCGCGGCACGATGCAGCTCGACGGCTCTTTCTATCGCGGGATCGGCAAGATCGGCCGTGGTCGCTAGCACCAGTTTGCCATTAACCTTGCGCACGCCCTGTCCCGGCACCGGATGGGCGATGATTCGTCCCGACTGATCGATGATAAGTGTTGTGCTGTGAGGGCTGATCCGGTGCGACGCGAGATAGGCTGAGAGGATTTTAAAAGTGATGTTGGTGCCGATGAAGCCGATGAACTTATCGCCGGCAATGATCGGATAGCCGAGCGATATCACAGGAAAGCCGGTATCCGGATTGATCGACGGATCGGCAATCGCCAGAGCATGGGTTCGCTTGGCGGCTTCGTAATGCGGCAAAGTCCGGATATCGAGTTTGGTATCATCGGCATATTGCGCAATGACGATCGGCCAGGTTGCGAAAAAGCTGCGATGGCGCTGGCGCGCGGACCCTGCCGCGAAGCTGTCGATGTAGCTGGAATGCCAGTTGGCCGCAGCCGGTATGCGCGGATCGCTGCGCCTTCGGTCCGCGTCGATCCGCGTGACCACGCGATGGTAGCCGTCCTCGAAGCTGGTGTAGATCGCATCGATCTGCTCCGCCGAGGTCAGCACCTGAAACAGCAGATTTCGGCTCTGCTCCTCGCGGAAATAGTTCGGGTTCGCACTGGCGACCTCTGCGACGATACGCATCGTGCCGGCAACAGGGTCCAGTAGGTTCCTGGCGGTCGCGACACTGTCGTCCCTGGCGTGGTCAATATAGTCGTTCGATAGTTTGATCAAATTCTTGGAATTCTCTTCGTAGCTGTAGGAAAGGATCACAGTTAGAACGGGCAGGATGACAGCCATGAACAGAATCGAGATGGTGACTTGGAAGCGGATCATCCGCTCCAGCATGAAAGCCCTTAGACGCGATCTCCTGATGAACATGGTAGCTCGCCTCCCAAGAGGAGCCTGCGCGTTGCACGCCCGCGGCAAAACTTAGATGCGTCCCTGCGCCGTAGGTGATACGACTGTTATTTACGCCGCTGACACGACTGTTATTTAACGTGATAGCAGGAACGGGGGCCTTTGCAGGAAAAACATGTCCGGCTGGTGGCAACGCATGCCGACCGCCGAGGGCCTTGCGCTGGGGTTTGACGAGGCGGACATGTCACAATCTGATTCTCTCGACCTCATCTTGGGTGAGCCGCTTTTTCGTCCGATCGTAAAGCTTGGTGGTGCGTAGGCTCTCATGCGCCGCCATTGGCAAGGTAGGCGGCGGTCCTAGTTGCGTGGAAGGTGTGGCGGCCGATCGGGGCCGCAATGCCGGCGGGCCGCGGCACGTAGCGACCGACCCTCGCCGGCCCCAGTCAGACCGCTGCCGCCGGCGCGATCTCCCGCTCCTGCCCGCTATGACCCGCGCCGATGAACAACACCATCACGGCCGCAGCGATCAATAAGATCCCGGCCATGATGAAGGCCTCGAAATAGGTGCCGAAATCGATGCGCAGAAGGCCGGCGAAATAGGCCGCCGAAGCGCTGCCGATCTGGTGGATTACGGTGATCCAGGCGACCATGATCCCGATCCTCTCGGTACCGACGACACCGATCAGCAGGCGCACCGTCGGCGGTGCGCTGGCGATCCAATCCAGTCCATAAACGACGCTGAAAACCGACAGGGCGTAAAACGGCATGTTGAAGGCGAAGGGCAGATAGAGCAGCGCCAGGCCGCGCAATCCGTAATACGAGAATAACAAAAGCCGGTTGTCCCAGCGGTCGCTGAGCCAGCCCGCGATCGTCCCGCCCAGCAATGCGAAAATCCCAGTCGCGGCGAGCAGGCCCGCGCCGGCAACCTCGCTGAATCCGTGATCGACGCAGGCCGCGATCAGATGGGTCCCGATCAGACCATTCGTTGTGGCGCCGCAGACGAAATAGCCGCCGGCTATCAGCCAGAAGTCGCGCGAACGCACGCCGGTTGCAAGCGCGCGGAAAGCTACCGCGACCGGATTTCCGTCAGGCGCAGCGGTAGCCCTCGATCGGGAATCTTCGCCGTACCGCACAAGGCCGAGATCCTCCGGCCGGTCTCGCATCAACAGAGCGAGCAGCGGCAGGAAGGCGACGACGGTCCCCGCCAAGACCAGGGACATCATTCGCCAGCCGGCATGGGTGGCGAGTGCTGCCATCGTCGGCAGGAAGACAAGCTGACCGGCAGCATTGGCCGCAGTCAAGATGCCGACGACGAGCCCCTCGCGCTCGCGGAACCAGCGCGCAGCAATGAAGGCCGCCAAGTAAGCACCGATAAAGCCGGTCGACAGGCCAATGACGACGCCCCACAGCAGGACCAGCTGCCAAGGCTCGCGCATTGCCGGGGTCAGCGCGACGCCCGCGGCGGTGGCCGCCAGGGCCAGGAGCATCGTGCGGCGCGCCCCGAAGCGATCCATCACCGCCGCAGCGAATGGACCGATTGCTCCGTAGAGTAGCAGGTTGATGCCGACGGCGAAGGAGATCGTTGCCCGCGACCAGTGGAATTCCTGTTCAAGCGGGACGATTAGGACACTCGGCGTCGCGCGCACGCCAGCGGTCACGACCACCACCGCAAAGGTGATGGCTACGATGATCCAAGCATAATGCAGCCTCGCCGCGGTCGACCGGATTTGCGACAACATTATACTAGCGTTCCGATCGCCTGCAGTCATCGTGCCTGCTCCTCGTTCAGGCGGACGGCGACAAACCATCCGCGAGCTGGCCCGAGGCCAGGTTCGTCACGGCTTTTGTGTCCTTGACCGTCAGCACTTATTCAATCACTCTGACGATTGATCCTTAACCGCAGCATGATGTCAAGGGTGGGTCCGAAGCAGCACGTATTCGCCAGTCTCGCTCAGATCGCGCAGGCGCTCGGCCATACGCATCGTCTCGAACTGCTCGAACATCTCGGGCAGGGCGAACGCAGCGTCGAGGATTTAGCAGCGCGGGCCAACCTGACTCTCGCCAACACGTCGCGGCACTTGCAGCTTCTCCGCCGCGCCGCGCTCGTCGAGGGAAGGCGCGATGGCAAGCGCGTCTACTATCGGCTGGCTGGTGACGACGTGGTTGTCGGGCTGCTGCTCGCGCTCAGCCGGGTCGGCGAACGCAACAGCGCCGAGATCGCGCGAGTGGTGGCAAGCTATTTCCGGGCGCGTGACGAGTTCGAGCCGGTATCGCGCGATGAATTGCTCGACCGACTACGCTCCGGAACGGCGACTGTCCTGGATGTCCGTCCGGAGGACGAGTTCGCGTACGGGCACTTGCCCGATGCGTTCAACATTCCTTTGGCACAGTTGGAACGCCGTTTGGTGGAGCTCCCGGCGGATCGGGAAATCGTCGCATACTGTCGCGGCCCCTGGTGCGTACTCTCGTTCGAGGCGGTCGCGCTGCTGCGTCGCCGTGGTTATCAGGTGCGGCGGCTGGAGGACGGGTTTCCGGAATGGAAGATGGCCGGACTGCCGATCGGCCGCGGTCAATTCCAGTTAGATTGAGGGAGAGCAAGCCATGGCGCGTGTGGACTGGCGGCTCAAAGGCGAGTGGATAAAGAACTGCAACTGCGCCTTCGGCTGCCCATGCGACTTCAATGCCCGGCCAACGAATGGCGACTGCAAGGGGGTGGTCGGCATGCACATCACGGATGGGCATTTCGGCGATGTGCGGCTCGACGGGCTAAATTTCTGCGCCACCGTCGATTTTCCCGGCCCGCTACATGAGGGCAACGGAACCCTTCAAGCGATCATTGACGAGCGGGCGACGCCGGCGCAGCGCGAGGCCCTGTTCGGTATCCTGTCCGGGCAGAATTCGGCCGAGGGTACCATCTTTCACATCTTCAGTCTGATCGTGACGAAGATGCTCGACCCGATCTTTGTGCCAATCCAGTTCCAGTTCGATCTGTCGGGCCGACGCGCCAAGATATCGATCCCGGGGGTGATCGAGACCGAAAACGAGCCGATCCGCAACCCGGTGACCGGCACGCCACACCGTATCCAGATCGTGATGCCGGAAGGTTTCGAACACCGCAGCGCCGAGGTATGCAGTGCGCGCATCGCCAGCACCGGCGAAATCAAGTTCACCGTGCCGCAGGGACATGGCTCGCTCGCCACGGTGGTGCAGACGCCTGAAGGGGTCGCCGCCTGACGGACATTAGCGCGGCCGGCCGTCCTGATAGCCAACAGCCAAGCGCCAGATACTCGTCATGACCGCCCGTTGGTTCCTCGCTGCGTTGCGCCACGACCGCGCCGTCGTTCTCGGCAGTCTGGCGTCTGTCGTTCTGCTCGCCTGGACCTATCTCCTGCTTGGCGCCAGTATCGGGATGGAGAGGATGGACATGGGTGGCGGCAAGATGATGGCCATGCCGCCCGAATGGAGCCTTGGCTATGGCCTCGTCATCTTCCTCATGTGGGCGGTGATGATGCTGGCGATGATGCTGCCGAGCGTCGCGCCCGTAACACTGCTCATCGCTAACGTCGCCCGCAAGCGCGCTGCCGCGGGCGGTGCTGTGCGCGCGAACACGGCGTTGTTCGTGTTCGGCTATTTCGCCGTCTGGCTCGCCTTTGCTGCTGCGGCGACGGCCTTGCAATGGGCCCTCGACGAGGCCGGGTTGCTTTTAAAGACGATGGCCTTCGGCAATATCGTGCTCGCCGGCAGCGTGCTCGTCGCCGCTGGCGTGTATCAATGGACGCCGCTAAAGGAGGCGTGCCTGCGACACTGCCGCTCCCCGCTCGACTTCCTTCTGTTCCATTGGCGCACCGGCGCCCGCGGCGCGATGGCGAGCGGCATCGAGCATGGGTTGTTCTGTCTCGGCTGCTGCTGGATGCTGATGGCGCTTCTGTTCGTCGGTGGGATCATGAACCTCGCCTGGATCGCCGGCATCGCGCTGCTGGTGCTGATCGAGAAGACCCTGCCGTGGGGCAGGCGAATTAGCCAAGTGACCGGCTCTGTGCTCGTCGCCTGGGGCATCGCCACCTTGGCTACGGCCGTTTGACCCGGAGCGCGCCGTCCGTAGCGGCTGGCGCTAGCGATGTCTTATACCCAGTTGGCTATAACTATCCATTATAGCCAATGCCTCCGGCGCGGCGCGGCTGTTGCGGCCGGTCTCCTTTTGGCTTATAATGGAAATATTGCTCGTTATAGCCAATGATTTTAGCAACCGCTCCGGGGCTTTCCCAAAATTTCCCCGGGG
>JAFATF010000681.1 GCA_019244045.1 Acidobacteriota bacterium | reverse complement strand
TCGCGAAAGCATACTACTCGGCCTCATCCACATAAATCTCGATTGTTATATCAGAGCGCACCCGCAGACCTAGCTTATGATGCTCGCTTCAATGTAAGACCTCATCCTGCCCGTTGCAGCTAACCTGGGTAACTCGATGAACTGTGGATGTGGGGTTGAAGTCGACCCTTCCGAGCAAGAGGTTAACAGTGCGGTTGACCAGATTTTCGAAGCCTCGCTCACGGATGCACAGTGGAAGGGTGGCGTGTGCCCGCTGTGGCCATTCTAAAGAAGTCCCCTACTCACACCCTAAGGCTGTACTCTTGGGATTGTTGCTCGCCTGCATGCTCGTGGGCCGGGCTGGCAATCAGCATGCAGCGATTACGGAGCACGCAGCGTGCATCCGCAGCTCGAAAGGCGTTGTACCAATGAGCGTAAATTCCGATGTTGCCCAGCTTCTTGGATTTCCAATAATCGGCCGATGCCCGAGTGCAGGGGCAAATCTAAGAGTACGAAACCGGATGGAAAGAGTTGCGACTCGCGATTCGAGTTCGTGGACGAAACGGCAGCACGATAGCGCACGTGGTCAGCGCAAGAGAGACTGGACCATGGGTATTTCACGAATTCCGAGGTCGAGTTTGAAAACGACACAAGAAGGTGGACCTTCCCGATCACACAACGCGGGAAGTATCAGTAAAGAGTTCAATTCCAGAATTCGTCAGGAATTTTCATAAAACAGTAGCTTGTTTCTCGAGCCGCTGCAAAGCAGCAGAGCGATTACCAACTTGTCCCGCAAAGCTTGGATATCAACAGTCAGAGGCGCTGACGCAGAGCGACTCGCCTCTATGCTGCCGCGTCAAAAGCTTTCCTCAGTTGTGCAGAGACGGTTAACGGCATTCTGCCGTTCTTTGCTACTGTCATCCACAGTCTCGCGTGTTGTGGGAGGTTGCGATTCAAAAACTCGGCAGCCGCTCTTTCCCGGCGCTGCTCAATCGCGGGAGGGGTTGCTGGAAAATTCAATCGAGCAATGTGGGAAAATCAAACGCGCGGGGTCGCTCAGTCCATGCTCGGAAAGGTCCCGATTTCACGGATGGCTTCTACCATTGCGGTGTGCGCGTTTTATGGAGAGGATATCCGCGCAGCTTGATACCATCTGCCCCCACCGCACAGGTTGATGGCGCCATCAACTCCGGTGTGTGCTGCCACTCGTTGTGACTGCCGTTGGACTGTACGGGATCATTGCCGAAGTGAGAAGAACGAATAAGGCAAGAATGACGCCAAGGGGCGCTCCGGGCGAGTTTGACGGTCGATTCAGTCGAAAACATCAGGGTTGTCAATCGCAATGCTAGACGAAGAACATGTTGGGCCAACGGGTGAGCGGCAGTAATAAATACATTGGACGGGACAACCACAGTACTCACTTCCGATTGCAGGATCAAAGGAGCTGTTTTGTGCATCTCAGTGGCATATACATGTACTGTTGAATGGAGGATAAATGAAATTGCGAAGAGGACTTTTGGCTCTGGTTCTAGCGTTTAGCTGCTGCGGCGTGGCCGCTGCGGCGCAAGGCCACGTTCGTGGTAACCAGCAGGAACGTCAGCGAGATCAGGACAGGGACCGGGATCGAGATCAGGACAGGGACCGTAATCGAGACCAGAACCGGGACGAAAGCCGGTTCTACGCCAACCCCAACTATAAGCGAGGCTGGAAGGACGGGCAGCACCACAAGCATAAGAACAGGAAATGGAAGAATGACTCCGATCGCGAAGCGTATGAAGCCGGATTCCAGCACGGTGATCGTGGTGAACAATGGCGAAATCCCGAGCAACATCGAGACCATGACAACCCAAGGTGATGACTTAACGCTTTAGCAATGCTCGAGACGATCTAGAGCCGCCGACCACGTCGGCGGCTTTTTTTAGTTGTAGCCGGAGAGATATTCGACAGACCTGGACCGCAGCAGCGGGGGCCGAGCAAAATGGCGCTGGAGAGGAGCTGTTAACACCTTGCGATACGCTCGTCGCGGCCACGTTCAACCGTCGGGCCTATCACTAACGTTACGAAAGGACCAAAATAAAACTACGATATGAAGGCCAATACTGCCAGCGTTGACGCGCCTTGCCCTATCCTTACGCTGGTTAAGGGATTCCGCCGATTGACAAATTTACCGGGTTGAGTACTCTTGCTGCCATTCTGAATTTCCGCGCGCTTCGCACTTTTTGAAAATCCTCCGTTGGAGCCATTCCATGCAGCTAAGAATTCCAGCGCTACTGTT
>JAFATF010000657.1 GCA_019244045.1 Acidobacteriota bacterium | reverse complement strand
GGCCCTATTGCTCTCCTCCGAAAGCGTGCTAGCCTGTCGATAAGCGCCCAGAGTAGCTTGTTACCAAAGTACCTGCCATGGACAAGCCCATTATCCCCACCGGAAGGCCTGTATTCAATAAGAAGGAAAGGAGTTCCGGCAATTCGGAGCCCGGCTTGGAACCGCAACTTTCTGTCCCGGAAGGGGTTGATACAGGTGTGAGTAGCATTGCGCTAGATGGTGGGCTGCTCGACCTAACCGGCGCGCTCTCCTCGTCTCGAGCTGAGGAGGCGACCGATGCCGACATCATGTTGCGCGTCAAGGCGGGCGACGATACGGCGTTCGACTATCTGGTCCGGAAATACCGGCGCGCCATGATGGGCTTTATGTATCGCATGACGCATAATGCCGCGGTCGCGGAGGACCTGGCGCAGGAGGTTTTCTTGCGACTTTACCGGTCGCGGTCTAGCTATGAGGCTACGGCCAAATTTACGACCTTTTTGTATCGAATTGCGAGCAATCTGGCGGTGAATCATGCGCGTGATACGCGGCATGAGCGTCCAGAGAACACCGTCAGCCTGGATCAAGCAGACGAGGAGACCGGAACGACGATGGACGTTCCCGACCGTTCGCTCTCGGTGGAAGAGAACATGGTCCGCCGAGAGCGGCTTAAGGCGATTCGGGAGAAGGTCGAACAACTCCCCGAGCGGCAGCGTATGGCTGTCATTATGCACAAGTACCAGCAGCTCGATTATCGTCAGATTGCAGAAGTTTTGAAGTTGTCTGAATCAGCCACCAAGTCACTGCTTTACCGCGCCTATGAGACTTTGCGGGAGCAGTTGAAGGAATTTATCTGAAGGCGGGTAGTGTTATGAAGTGCAGAGAGGTTCGCGAATTGATGCCGGATCTGGCTCTCGGACTGGCCGAGGCTTCCAGGGAAGCCGGAGAGCACCTGCGCACCTGCATGGAGTGCGGTGGCAAACTTGAAGAGTTGCGTAAGACCATGGCCCTGCTGGATCAATGGCAGGCGCCAGAGGTCTCGCCGTATTTTGATACTCGACTTAAGGCACGGGTCCGCGAGGAGAAGACCAAAGCGGCGGCTGGAGGATTCTGGAGATGGATGCGCAAACCTGCCCTGGCGCTGGCAACGACCCTGCTGCTGGTTGCCGGCTTGACTTGGTTCCGCGGCGATTTCGGAGGCCAGCAAGTGGCGGAAGCTCCGGTTTATGTTACGGCTCAACCTGGTACGCCGGTGGGCGATTTGCAGACTCTCGATCGAAATCATGACTTGTTGTCCAATTTCGATGTACTCGACGATTTGGCCGTGCAGCAGGATGTGAATGCAAATCCCTGATGCGCTGTGCTGAACTTAGAATGCTGGAAAAAAAGAAAATCTTGAAAGAATTGCTGCTGACGGGTGCACTGGTGCTGGCAAGCACGTCCTTTCTCGAGGGCCAGCGTCCGCATCCGAGCGGCGGGCAGCGGGCGGCGCGGGAAGCACCGGCGCGGCAGGAACGCCCGGGACCTCGCCCCGCGCAGAATCGGGCTTATGAAAACCCAGGCCGTGGGGAACATCCGGTTTATGGACGCAGCCGCGAATCCGGGCCTGCTCGCGAACTTGGGCCTGCTCGCGAACCTCGCGAGCGCTCTCAGAGGGAACTCGGGCCGCAGCCGGAATCACGAGAGGTGCCCCGGCCTCCGGACAATGTTCCTCGTCCGGGGCACTCTGGCAACTGGCTGAGTCACTACCGCAATGTTTCGCCTGACCAGCAGGAAAGGGCGCTTCAAAGTGATCCCCAGTTCCGGAAGCTCTCGCCACAGCGTCAGCAACAGTTGCGGCAACGCTTGCAGCGTTTCAGCAGCCTTCCGCCACAACAGCAAAATCGCATTTTGAACCGCATGGAGACTTGGGAGCATCTGACGCCCGAGCAGAAGCAAACCGCCCGGGGTCTCTACCAAAATATGCAGAAGCTTCCGCCCGGTCGTCGCGAGATGGTGGAAAACGCCATCCGAAATCTGCGCCAAATGCCAGCAGAGGAAAGACGCGAGACCTTGAATTCCCCCCGCTTTCGCAACATGTTTACTCCGCAAGAACGCAATATGCTGAACGGCATTACGCAATTGCCGCTTGCTCCCGCCAATAGCAACCAGCCAAGATAAGGCCTGTCGGTTTGTGCGCGTGCTGTGTGTTGGTCCTGCCCGCGGACATGAACCTGGGTTTAGTATCGCATCGCCGGCAGCGCGTTGTGTCTCTCTCGTCTTAGGCTCGCAGAAGATTTCGCAGCATAAAAAAGACATTGGCTGGGCGCTCGGCAAGACGCCGCATGAAATAGGGATACCACTCAGTCCCGAAAGGAATGTAGACTCGCATGCGCCAACCTTGGTGTACTAGCCTCTGCTGCAGGTCTCGGCGAATGCCGTGGAGCATCTGAAATTCGAACGATTCGGGCCCGATTTTCTGTTGCGTGGCAAATCGTTTGGCCTGGTTAATGATGCGCTCGTCGTGGGTCGCCAGGCCATGAAAGATTCCGCTGGTCAAGAGAATTTTCATCAGCTGGACATAGTTGGCATCCACATCGGCCTTTCTTTGAAAGGCAATCTCTGGCGGCTCCTTGTAGGCACCCTTGCACAAGCGGATGCGAATGCCGGCGGCCACAAGGTTCTTGACGTCGTTTTCGCTGCGATATAAATATGACTGAATGACCGTCCCTACCGCCCCCTGATGGCCAGGCACGCGATGCATTTGGCGAACGAAATCAAGCGTACGCTGGGTGTACGCCGATCCCTCCATGTCCACTCGCACAAAATTTTTCAGAGTGGCTGCCTTGGCAACCAGTCCGCTGACGAGCTGGTAGGCCAAAGCTTCATCCACGTCAAGGCCCATGTGGGTGAGCTTAAGGCTGATGTTGGCCTGAAGGCCGCGGCTTGACAGGGTGTCCAGAAGACTATGGTAGATTTGCGCACTGGCCCGGGCTTGCTCGGCCTGGCTGACGTTCTCTCCTAAATTGTCGATGGAAACAGTAGCACCCTTCTGATTAATGAGCTCGGTTGCCCGCAGTACGTCCTCTATCTCCGTTCCGGCAACAAAACGAGTGGAAACGCGACGGCCGAGGCTGGACTCTTCCGCAAGCGTCCGCAAGAAGTGGCTTTCCGACAGAGAGATAAGCAGGGCCCTCAACACGCGGAAAAGTCCAGACAGCCAGAAGTCGGCAGCATGAACGTTCTTTGTATCACACACCCCCTTACTATTGCCGGCCCAGACGGCCCGGCTCTGAGTCGAGCCACGCCAGGCAGGAAGACCAATTGTGAAGCTGCTCTTTAATGCTAATGTTGCTCGAGGAACTTCTCCACTTCGAGGGCTGCCATGCACCCGCTTCCGGCCGCCGTGATCGCCTGTCGGTAGCGACGGTCCTGGACGTCACCGCAGGCAAATACGCCGGCAACGCGAGTGAATACGTGATTGGTGGTCTTCAGATATCCCTCAGCATCCATCTCCAGTTGCCCGGCAAATACCCTGGTGTTAGGGATATGTCCGATTCCCAGGAACATAGCGTTGCTGGGGAATTCCCAATTCTTGCCGGTCTTCACGTTGCGCAGGCGTAGGGCGGTGACCTCATTCTTTTTCACATCTAGAACGTCATCCACCACCGTGTCGGTAAGAAATTGGATCTTCTCGTTCTTTTGCGCGCGCTCGAGCATGATCTTCGAGGCGCGGAACTCGGAGCGGCGGTGAATTAGAGTGACTTTATTAGCGAAGCGCGTGAGAAAGATGGCCTCCTCCATGGCCGAATCACCCCCCCCGATAACTGCGATCTCCTTACCAGAGAAGAAAAACCCGTCGCATGTGGCGCAGGAAGAAACGCCATGCCCGATCAGGGCCTGTTCATTGGGCAGGCCAAGCCAGCGCGCCGAAGCGCCGGAGGCGATAATCAAGCTTTGCGTGCGAAAGGTACGGCTTCCCGAGGTCAAAACAAAAGGCGGCTGGCTCAAATCGGCCTGATCTACTTGAGCGGTGTGATACTCGGCCCCGAAGCGCGCCGCCTGCTTGCGCATGTTTTCCACCAATTCCGGACCCAGAATTCCTTCCGGGAATCCAGGAAAATTTTCGACCAGCGTGGTCAGTGAAAGCTGGCCGCCGGGCTCGTGGCCCTCGAGCACCAGCGGTTTGAGATTGGCCCGCGCGGTGTAAAGCGCGGCGGTATGACCGGCACACCCCGATCCCATGATCACGACATTGCGAATGGAATTGTTCATAGATGCCTGTCAATTTAGATTATGCAAGCGCAAGTTCGATTCGTGCGCTGCCGCGCACCCAGCTCTGTCAACGCTGGGCTTTTTCCCGGACTGGTTTTTTGGCCCGCGTCGGGAAGGTAGCCGAGCCCAACTTGGCGAGTTCGTCGGGAACCGTGCGGGGAGCCTCGAGGAGCGTGCGATAGCGGCTCATAACCAGAGAGGCATCGCGAAAAAGCGGCTCATAGGCGCTTTGATCGGCCATCGGCTCCCCTGGCGTGCCGGTACAGCGAGCCAGAACCACCGACGGCTTTCCGAAGCGCTCCAAACGGATCCGGCTCACCGGGGTACTGTTACTCAGCATGGCGGCGGCGCTGGTCACCGCCGAAGCCTCGTCCTCAACCGACAACTGCGCCAACTCCCTGGGGTCGCGCACGTGCAGAACCAGGGTCTCAATCATCTGCTTGGCATCCTTGCTGAAGGAATACTGCACGTTACTGAAGACGCTTGTGGAGGAGAAGTCGCGACGCATACGTACCCAGGCGGCCGATACTGGCTCGCCTGCCGTGTTGTTGTTAGCACCGGCGCGAAAAAGGTCACCGCCAGAAAGAGTTGAGCGGCCTCGGGCAACTTCGAAATCTGGCGTGAAGACCGGCTGCTTGGGAACTTTGGACAGGGCGGCGGCGATCTCTTTCTGTTCTTCGGCCGAGGGAGTACACACGTTCAGGACATTCACCTTGACCTGAGGCGGCGGGGGAGATGTTTGTTGGGCAACGGCATGTCCGGACAGCCAGGCGATTGCCACGAGTATGAAAAACTTGGGAAGCACGGCGGCATTCTAAATGAGAAGCAGCAGGCTTGGAAAACAAGTTCTTACTCCGCTGAACCGCCAGCAACATCAGGGGAGGGTGTTCATGTGCAATCCGCTTCCCATTCTCCACCCCCGCCATTTCGAAACTTCAGCCACGCCTGGGGCTTTAATTCGGGAGGGGCCTTCTCGCCCCAGCATCGAAAAGTGGCGAAAGCCGACGAAGTAAACCCGAACCGCTCCGCCGGTCGAGAAGCCCTCTATAATTCATCTCGAGCGGTACCGTGGCTGTCGACCGATATCTTGCCTGGCGCCTGACGCTAACCCGATTGGGCTGGCCCCCACGCACACGTGTCGGCAAAGTCGCGTTTCTTGTCCTAGGCTTGGACGCCGCCCTGTTCACCGTTGACAAGCTCATGCTATGGACGAGGGTCTCCTCACGCCCAACTCTGAGCGGATGGGTGACGTTCCTCACCTTTGCGTCCTTTGTTTTATTCAGCTGGCTTGCCTTTCGTTGGCTGCGCCGAGAGGTGCTGTGGCGACTGCGCAACCGGCTGATAGTCAGCTATATCTTGATCGGCGTCATCCCAGTTATCCTGCTGCTCACGTTATCCTTGACTGCCTTCTACTTGTTTGCCGGGCAGTTTGCCACGTTCGTAGTCACCAGTGGCGTCGAAGCGGAGTTGAAGACATTGCACGCCGCCAATTCCGCCATTGCCCATGAACTTTCCGTTCAACTGGCGCGCGGTTCGCTCTCCCAATCCGCGGAATTAGAGGACCTGCACAAGTCCGATGCCAACTGGGCGCAGCGCCAGGTGACTGCCTGGGCCGGAGGACGAGTGATCTTCAACGCCGTTCCCGCCGGCTCCCACGCTGAGCCCATAGCGGTACCCAATTTCCTGAAGCTCCCCTTCGCGGGAGTTGTGCGCGATAAAGGTAAGCTGCATCTGCGCTGCATGGACCGAATCGCCGGGTCACAAACTCCCATAACCGTGGTTTCCGGGGAGCCGTTCGAACAGAATCTGCTCGAGCAACTGGCTAACAATCTGGGAGAGATCACTCTCTATACTTCCGGTTTTAGGGTTCGCAATCTAGACCAGTCCGACAAATCGCAGGAGACCGAATCGGCAGCGCCTCGCGCTAAACGCGAGTCTGGCTACGTCCTGGACACAGGTAATCAGCCCATCCTGCCCTCTTACACGGCGGGTACCCTGCCGCTGGCGCAAAGTGCTTTGGATCGCAAGGTCATGTTTGCCACCTCCATCTTTGTGGTGGACTGGCATAACGGTGACAGCAATAGTCCGGCCGCGGTGCGGGTCGAAACTCGCGTCTCCATGCTCTACAGCCGGCTGTTTGCCGCCCTGGGCAATTTTGCCCCGGCGGTTGAATTTCTGCTGGTGGCGATGGCGATCGTTTTTGCGGTCATCGAGATTTTTGCCCTGTTGATCGGCCTGGGTCTGTCACGCACGATTACGCGATCGATTGCCAACCTTTACCGGGCGACCCAGCGGATTAATCGTGGCGACTTTGCGCACCGCATTCAGGTGACCACCGACGATCAGTTGGCGGCGCTCGAGAACTCCTTTAACTCGATGACCGCATCTCTGGAACGCTTGCTGGCCGAGCAGAAGGAAAAGCAGCGCCTGGAAAACGAGCTGGTCATTGCCCAGGAGGTGCAGGCGCAGTTATTTCCCAAAGAAATTTCGCAGCTCGAATCACTCGAGGTGCATGGATTCTGTCGCCCGGCCCGCACCGTGAGCGGGGATTATTACGATTTTCTGGGCCTGAACACCCGCAAGCTGATGCTGGCGGTGGGCGACATCAGTGGCAAAGGAATTTCTGCAGCATTACTAATGGCCACCATTCACTCCGCGGTTCGGGCTTATAGCCTGGAGAGCATTCCGGCTGAGGGTCTCCCAGTCGCGGTTGGCGCCGGCGCCGCCCCCGGCGCGATGAGAAGGGCCGGCCAGCTTGCAAATGAGATTTCACCGGGTGCTCTGCTTGCTCTGCTCAACCATCAGCTTTATGAGAGCACCCCGAGCGAGAAGTACGCGACCCTGTTTCTCGGTCTCTATGACGGACGCTCGCGCAGTCTTACCTACAGCAACGGGGGGCATTTGCCCCCGGTCATCGTGCGAAACGACGGCTCCACCGCTCGCTTGCAAGCGGGCGGGATGGTTGTAGGTTTATTTGATCATCAGGTTTTCGATGAGGGCACGATCCAGCTCAAAGCGGGTGACATTTTCCTGGCCTACAGTGATGGAGTCACTGAACCGGAGAATGACTTTGGCGAATTCGGCGAGCAGCGCCTCATCGATCTGGTGCGCGAGAATCAGCACCTTTCCTTGCTCCGCATCAGCGACATCGTAAGTACCGCCGTTAATGACTGGATCGGGGCCAACGAGCAGCCCGATGACATCACCTTGGTTTTAGCGCGGGCTCGCTAACCTTTGCGCCGCCGGTTTAAGCCGATGCCCTGTGCTCGGCCTCTCAGGTCCGAGTCGCCGTTTCCGCAAGGCTGCGCGAGGTGAAGAGCACGGCCAGGCGCATACAAAAGTGATGAAGGTCACTGTGCCCGTGCACCACACGGCCAGGATTGTCTTTATCACCCAAGCCGGTGCGGCACCCACTCTCTGCAACAGGAAAGGCAGAAAGTTCCAGGTGGTAATGTGGACATAATCCCAACGGTCCTCCATCATGACATGGTTTGTGAGACTCCAGGCCCTCATCCTACCCGCGGCGAAAGCCAAGATATTTTTGAAACGCAAGCCAATCACGAACGTGGGATGCCCCAGGGTTTCCATTTGATAAATCTCCAAAGCCAGCCAGAAGGCGAGTGATGCCAGTTGAATCGCGGTGCTGACCGCGATCAGAAGCAGGCCGGTGCGCCACAGAAGTTTTCCCAGACTGGGCGATGGCGTAAGAGTAACGGCACTGAGATGAAGGCGGCCAGTTGCGTTGCGGCCGAGACGTAGCGATCGGCCCACGCAAAGTCGCCGCTCCAGACCGTCGACCGGGCATAGAAGCTGATGTAGGCGAATAACAGGATTGCAACCGCCAGCAAGTAAGCTTTGACGGCGGGAAGCAGGTGGTTCCAGGCACGAGAGGCCCCGAGCAGGGTCAGCACAAGCAGCGGATCGAAGAGAAAAATCGACCTTGCCGGCGCCAGAAGCGCTCCGGAAAACCCTACGCGGAAGGGCGTTTCCCACGGATAGTTG
>JAFATF010000476.1 GCA_019244045.1 Acidobacteriota bacterium | reverse complement strand
TACCGTTATCCCATGCCCATTGCCATAGCTTGAAGTGCGGAGCCGCAGTTTGCCGAAGATCCGGGACAGATGGCGCAAATGGTAAGCCCTCGTGCCCGGGAACCACTTCGATATGGATCTGGTCGGCGTTTCTCCCGGATTTTTCGGCCGTGACTTCGACCTGGTCCACGTCGCCAGTGCTGGCGTCGATGTCGCTGTTAACATTTTTAATTGCAACCAGCTGGTCGGCAGCCAATTTGCCTTGCCAATGAAACTGCCGTCCACGATCCTGGGACCATGCGGCGGCCCCACGATGAGGAGCACGCTGGCCAGTAGCATCTAATCTCCCGCGACGCATAGACTGTACTCCCCTTCGCTAGGTGTTATGTAGACGGCCCGTCGATCGCTTATAGGCAAATTATTGCGGCGTTCCCTCGTACAAGGGCCAAAGTCGATCGGGGGTCACTCGGTAAATGGCATAGGCGCTGCCGCGATCAGAGACTTGCCGGAAGACCAGTTCGCCTCGCCCATCTCCATCGGCATCGACGGCGTCCATCAGTTCAAGGCGTGGGTTCACGTCGAGGTGGTTTGAGTCGGTTACCGCCGCATATAGTTTGCGCAATTCGCCATAAATGTCTGAGCGCGCCACCAGCGCCAGGTAGTAGTCAACCGCTTTCTCCTCACCATCTCGGCTTTGCGGAGGATGCGCCCTCGCGGTGAGGACGAGGACCGGCTCATTGCTGCCAGCGACATCAAAGACGTGCAGCTCAACCAGGTCAAAGGTCGGCTGCGGCAGTTTCGCCGGAAGCTTCGTGCCCGCTCTCGCCCGCGGCGAAGTTGATGATTGCAGGCGAAATTCCCTGGCTTCGGTGCGCAGCTGCTCGCCGGCCATGGCCAGCATCTTGGTGCGGAATGCCTGTTCTTCCTCAGGTTTCATTAGATAGACGTAGGAGTGCGGGTCGGGTCCATCGGCGTCCGAGATAGCTGGGATCAGCTCGGCCACGGCCTTCGCCGCTCCAGAGGAAATAATTGATCGAGTGCGCGTTTCCTGTTCCAGGTTTGTGCCGCCTCTAGCCGGGCTGGCGCTCGCCATTGCCTCGCCCGCATCTCGAGTGCTTTCAGGCGCTCCGCGCCGCAATCTGGGGATATTAGGGTCTTCCGGAGAGGCCTCCGGTTCCCCCTTCGGCTCGACCTTCGCCTCGGAGCTACCCTGACCAGCTGGCGGGCTTTCCGCTTTTGCCTCGGTTGCGGACTTGGACGGCTCGGGCGCGCCCGATCCGGGACGGCGCAATTTCGGAGGCCCCTCCTCGCTTTCCTGGCGTGGCTTCGCTTCGGCCTTGTGGGCATTCGAGGCCACCTTCTCCCCCTTCGCGTGATAGCTGCCTTCGGCAAACCAGTTGCTCTGCTGCTCGAAAGCTTGCCCGACGGTGAACAGCCCTAGCGACTCTCCCGTACGTTCGACTTCGTAGACGGTGCCTGCTTCGAGCGCCATCGGGACCGGATCTGCCTTGTAAGCGCCAGCGTCGTAAAAGTGTCCCTCCACCATAATCGCGATGGGCGTCAGGTGAGGTTTGCCTTTGGCCGGCAAGACCACGAGGGCTAGCGCCCGAGGTCCTTTGCTGACCGTTGCCTGGCGGGCGAATTGTGCGTAGGAGGCGCTGCTTGCAACCCAGATCAGGCCCGCCGAGATGACGATGCCGAGCCGGGTGCGGTATAAAGTTGAGCGGAACGGAGTAATCGGCATGCAACTTAATGATAAAGCGCCCGACTTCACTTTGCCCGATCAGAACGGAAATCTGCTTTCTCTAAAGCAGTTCCGCGGCAAAGCCGTGGTCCTGTTTTTTTTCCCGAAAGCGGACACCCCGGGCTGAACCACGGAAGCTCGCGGGTTCCGCGAATGGTCGAGAAGGTTCGACAATGCTGGGGCCGTGATTTTGGGCATCTCCGCCGATGACCAAAAGACCCAGAAGAAATTCGAGAGCAAGTATGAGTTGCCGTATCCGCTATTGTGCGACACGGACAAAAAAGTCTCGGAACAGTTTGGGGTGCTTAAAGAGAAAAACCTGTATGGCCGGCGGGTGAAGGGAATTGCCCGTACCACCTTCATCATCAGTCCGGAAGGCAAGATCGCTCACGTTTTCAACAATGTAAAACCGGAAGGACATGCGGAACAGGTTCTCGCCCAACTGATGCAGGGCAAAGACCAGGACAAAAGATGACCGAGCGAAAGGGCATTTGAGAGCTTGTGTCCTTTGTGGCGACAACCCTCCGGCCACAAAGGACACGCCTATCGAATCTGCGGGCGGGGGAGATCGCGATCGATCGAAGCCCCACCAGGATATTTATTGACGGCCGTCTGCGGTTGTTGTGAAGGTGATAGCGCTCTCGGCGTGCAGCACAACTTCTTCCTTGCCGGTCGCCGCAGCAACTCCGGTGCCTGCGGCCGCTCCGGCTCCGGCGCCGATCAGAGCCCCCTTGCCTCCCCCGAAGACTGCTCCGAGTACGGCACCTGCGGCCGCACCGCCTCCAATTTTGGTGGCATTCGACTTGGCATGCCCTTTGCCCTTGGCATGGAAGGAGGTGGTCATCACCGGGATGCCGCTGACCGAGGTCAAACGCAATGTCAGCTGGCCGGGATCGTGCAGCCGTCCGCTGCCTTTAGCATAGACAATCTTTCCCCTCGCCTGCGCTCCCGCCTTGGCAATGGTTTTGCCGTTGACCACCAGGTCGCGCATCAGGTTGGCATTAAAATTTTGTCCACTCCGCGCCGAGGCCGAGCTGATCGCCGACTCCAGGCGCACCGTGATCGGGGTACCTTTGGGTATCGTTGTCTCCGCTGCCGCTAACACAGCCAGCAGCAGCACGAGGAAATTCGTTTTCCATAATTTCGACAGCATGACTCCTCCTTGGTGAGTAAAGCGAATGCCAGAAATTGAACTATTCTCGCTATTCGAACCCAAGGTGGCGTTACCGCCAAGTTACGAAGGAACATAGACGAACCGCTATGGCGACCCGGCAACACGGCCTGCGAATTCTTGCTCGCAAGTTCTATGATCGCGACCCGCGCCAAGTCGCCCGCGACTTGCTCGGCAAAGTCTTGGTCAGGCGCCGGGGGAAAAACCGATTGAAAGCCAGGATCGTCGAAGTCGAGGCCTATCTCGGCGAAGGCGATGCGGCGGCCCACGCCGCCGCCGGACGTACGGCGCGCAACGAGGCTCTTTTTGGTCCACCCGGCCACGCTTATGTGTATTTCATCTATGGCAACCATTGGTGCTTTAATGTCTCCTGTTTGCCCGACGGAATCGCCGGCGGAGTCTTGTTCCGAGCGCTCGAACCCATGGAGGGAATCGACGAGATGTCCCGCGCCCGCCATTTGGCCGATGTCGGCAATCTGAAGGTTTTGACCAGCGGCCCCGGCCGGCTCGCTGAAGCCTTCGGTATCACGCGCCAGCGAGACAACAACAAAGACCTGACCTCAGCCCAGTCTGATTTGTGGATTGCCGATGACGGTTTTCACCCCCCGCGAATCGTTGCGTGTCGCCGCATCGGCATCACCAAGGCTGCCGACCTGCCCCTGCGCTATTTGATCCCTGGCAGTCCCTTCCTTTCACGAAAACAGGTTGGCCTCATGTAGCAGGCCGCACGCCAGGTGGAATCGCGCTCCGCGAGCGAGCGTTGGCGAGGCGGCGGGGTGGCCGAGCTATGCGATACTAGGTTTGTGCAAGCTGTCCCCAAGTCGGTGAGAGTCAACCTGACCGCCGGCACGGGCACGGACATCGAATGGGGCGACGGGCACCGCTCCAGCTACAGCTTCCTTTACCTGCGCGACGCCTGTCCCTGTGCTCTCTGTGATGAGGAGCGCGGCAAGAGCGGGCGGCAGCCGGGGGAACCGCCCAAGTTGGCGGCCGGCGCCCTTCCCCTGTTCAAGCCGCCAGCCAAGCCGCTCAGCGTCGAGCCGGTCGGCAGATATGCTATCCGCTTTCACTGGAATGACGGTCACCAGCTAGGCATTTATTCCTGGCAGTTCTTGCGCGAGGTTTGCCCGTGTCAGGAATGCAAAACCCTCCGGGCGGCACCTAAAGCGGTGTAAGCTTACAGCATAGCCCAGCAAGTTGGTGTCCCGGGTTTGGTTGAAGGATCATCTTTGTCGTTTCTTGACGAACTCAATCCCCAACAGCGTCAGGCAGTCGAGACCACCGAAGGCCCGGTTCTCATTTTGGCAGGGGCGGGAAGCGGTAAGACACGCGTTATCACCTACCGCATCGCCCATCTAATCGAGAACAAAGGTGTCATGCCCGAATCGATCCTGGCGGTCACCTTCACCAACAAAGCTGCTGCCGAGATGGGCGAGCGGGTCGACAAGCTGGTGGGCGGCTATTCGGTTGTCAAGCCCCTCATTTCGACCTTTCATTCCTTTTGCGTGGGCCTGCTGCGACGCCACATCGAAGCTCTCGCTATCGCTCCCGCAACTCCGGGCGCAAAGCCCATCGGCTACAGCAAGAACTTTGTTATCTATGACGAGGCCGATCAGCAGTCGGTAATCAAGTCCGTCATGCAACGCCTCGGAGTTGACGACAAACAGCTCACGCCACGGACGGTGGCAGCCCGGATCTCTTGGGCGAAGAACCATATGCTCGAGCCTGAGGAGCTCTATCTTGAGGCGCCCGATGCCAAAAGCGAGCTCCTGGCGCAAATCTTCAAGAAGTACCGACAAGAGCTCGGCAAGGCCAACGCACTCGATTTTGATGACCTGCTGCTTGAAGCTGTACGCCTGCTGAAGACCGTTCCCCGGGTTACGGAGCGATACCATCGCCGTTTTCAGCACATCCTAGTCGACGAATATCAGGACACGAATCGTCCGCAATACGAGCTCATGCGCCTGCTGGCCGGCTCACGCCATAACGTCTGTGCCGTGGGCGATGAGGATCAGTCGATCTATTCTTGGCGGGGCGCCGACATCCGCAACATTTTGCAGTTTGAAGAGGCCTTCCCCGAAGCCAAAGTCATCCGCCTCGAGCAGAATTACCGATCCACACAAAATATTCTGGAAGCTGCATCTGCCGTGGTCAGTCACAACCTGCGCCGCCGCGGCAAGAAGCTATGGACCGATCGCCAAGGGGGCTCGAGGATTGGCTACTATGAAGCTCCGGATGGGGAAAATGAGGCCCTTTACGTAGCCGATCGCATCGCCAACTATCTCCGCGAAGCTGGCCCGGATGGGGCGAGGGCACGCGTGGCCGTGCTCTATCGCACCAACTCCCAGTCGCGCCTATTTGAGGAAGCCATGCGCCGCTACAATTTGAACTACGACGTGGTGGGCGGCTTCTCGTTTTACGAACGCGCCGAGATCAAGGACATGATCTCGTACCTGAAAGTGGTCCACAATCCCGAGGACACGGTTTCCCTGCTACGTATCATCAACACGCCCGCCCGGGGAATAGGCAAAGCCACTCTGGAGGTTATGGAACGCCTGGCCCTTGAAACCGGTCTATCCTTGTGGGGAGCGATCGGCGAGGCAAGCCATCGTCAGCTTGTGCCTCCGCGGGCTCTCTCCGCCCTCAGTGGCTTTCGTGATCTCATCGAGGATGCTCGCGCCATCCTTGCCGGCACCTACGTCGAGCGGCTCGAGCAAGCGACACCGGTAGCAAAGGAGTCGCTTGCTCCGGCCGCCATCAAAATGGGCGACGCGGAAGACCTGACGGCCTTTGATCCGCTCGCCTTAGACTTCGGTGACGGCCAGCTGGACGCCCCAGAACCACCAGCGGGGGAGAACTCCGCCAGAGAGGCGGCGCCCGCGGATTTCCCCCTGCCCACGGCGAGCACGGTCGAGGTGCTCAAGTGGCTGATCGAGCGCACCGGCTACATCCGGCAGCTTGAGAGAGAAGACACACCCGAGGCCTACTCCCGCATTGAGAACCTGCACGAATTGGTCAATGCCGCAATGGATTCGAAAGATCGCGGCGAGAGCCTTGACCAATTTCTCGATCACGCTGCCCTGGTCAGCGATGCTGATGCCTACGATGAGCACGCACAGATCACGCTCATGACCCTGCACGCCGCCAAGGGTCTGGAGTTCCCCCTGGTTTTCCTGTGCGGCTTAGAAGAAGGCCTGTTCCCCCACTCACGCACCTTGCTTCGCCCCGACGATATCGAGGAGGAGCGCCGGCTTTGCTACGTGGGCATGACCCGCGCCATGGACACGCTAGTCTTGAGCCGCGCCCTCTATCGCCGCCGTTACGGAACAGACCTGCCCGAGCGCAGCGTGCCATCCCGTTTTCTCGAAGAAATACCCCCTGGTCTTTGCGAAGAACTCGGCAGATCGCGCCGAGGCCATTGGGGGGGCGGGGCAGGGCAAGCCGAGACCGGCGAGGTTGTCGATTCTCACTACGCCTACGAGGATGAAGACCAAAGTGCAAGCTGGCCTTCACGGAAGAGCGGAGGTTCAGCTTATTCCCCTAAGACCTATAACTCAATCGATAACATCGCTGAATTCTTTGCCTCGCGGGGTAAGCGTTTCCAGCGTCCCAAGCTTCCCCTCCCGGAAGCTACAGGCAAGCGCGGCTTCCGCCCCGGTCAGAGGGTTCGCCATCCCAAATACGGCGAAGGAACCGTTTATCGGCGCGAAGGAGAAGGTGAGGAAAGCAAGATTACGGTACAATTCCCACGGTTCGGACTGAAGAAGCTGGTGGAAAAATACGCGCAGTTGGAACGGGTCTAACGACTTTCCTCATTCCCAGGTTCTTTTTCCTGGAAGCGGAGCTGATCGCCACAGCTTCCTCGTGGCATTATGCAACGCAGCTTCTCGATAGTTAAATTGGGAGGGATGAAGCTCACAACCGACGGGGCAGACTTTTTACCGGCCTGGCGTTTGCCTGAGGCGTAGCTAAGTTAATAGGCAGTAGATCTCCGGGTTCAGTAAACCTCATGGATAGGGGCGCACCCCTTGCGGGGAGAAGGGTAGCGATCATGGCAAATACCAAGAACCTGAGCAGGGAAGAACGCAAAAAAGCAAAGCGCGCGACACGCAAGAAACGCAAAGCAGAAAAACCGCTGAAGGCGCGCGAATACGCGCGCGGCTCGCAAAAGCGCAAAGTCAAGAAGCTGGCGCGTGGTCAGGCAAAACGCTAGCAGTCTTACGTCGCCGCGCGCCACTTGCCGCCGGTTTCTGGAGATCTCTTGCGACCAACACCGACCATCGCATCTGTGACTGCGCCGAGATCCGGGAATCAACTTTTCGCCTGCAAGTCGATCGACAAGCTGATCGCCGAGGCGGAAGATCCCGGCCATCGCCTGAAAAAGACGCTCGGACCGTGGTCACTCACGGCTCTCGGCATCGGCGCCATTATCGGCTCCGGCATCTTCATTCTGACCGGAACTGCCGCCGCCGGAGAGTCCTTCCAGGCGCCTTCGATTCTGCACGCCCAAGTACTCGATATCGTGGTGAACTTGTTGCGGGGGGGCGGAACCGCCGGGGTTCTAATGCACGGACGGCCGCCCGCAGGACCCTCGATTGCTATTTCTTTCTTGCTGGTCGCCCTGGCCTGCAGTTTTGCCGGATTGTGCTATGCCGAATTGGCTTCCATGATTCCGATCGCCGGCAGCGCCTACACCTATTCTTACGCCACCCTGGGTGAGATCTTCGCCTGGATCATCGGGTGGGACCTGATCCTTGAATACGTGGTCAGCAACGTCGTGGTGGCCATTGGCTTCGGGGCTTACACGAAGTCACAGCTAGAATCTTTTGGTGTGCACCTTTCCGACCGCTGGTCGACTCCGGTGTGGGAAACGGGTCACTGGACGGGCGCCTACTTTAATGTGCCTGCTTTCCTGATTGTCTTTGTGCTGACGGTGCTCCTGGTGCGCGGGGTAAAGGAATCGGCGGAAGCCAACAACGTGATGGTCGCCATCAAGATTGGCGCCATTCTGACCTTCCTAGTTGTGGGCGGCACCCTGGTTCACCCGCCCAACTGGAGGCCGTTCGCGCCGTCCGGGTTTGGCGGCATCGTCACCGGCGGCGCAATCGTCTTTTTTACCTATATCGGCTTCGACTCTGTTTCGACCGCAGCCGAAGAGGCCAAGAATCCCCAGCGCGATCTGCCCGTTGGTATTATCGGCTCGCTCATTGTTTGCACCATTCTCTATGTTGGGGTGTCGATCGTCTTGCTGGGCATGATGAACTACAAGACTTTCGTATCCGGCCCCGCGGCTGAAGCGCCGGTGGCGTATGCACTCAAGCATTTGGGCGCCAGCCGCCTGGCTCAGTCGGTCATCATTATTGGTGCTTTAATGGGCATGATCTCATCCCTCCTCGTCTATCAGTACGGCCAGGCGCGTATCTGGTACGCCATGTCGCGCGATGGCTTATTCCCGCGCATGTTTTCCGCCGTCCACAGGCGCTTCAAGACGCCGCATATCTCAACCTGGATTGCGGGATTTGCCGTAGGGTTTCCGGCTGGATTTTTCGCCATCAGCGATGCCGCCGACCTCTCGAATATCGGCACGCTCTTTGCCTTCGTCCTGGTCTCGCTGGGGGTGATTGTTCTTCGCCGTCGCCAGCCCGAGCGCGTGCGCGCCTTTCGCGTCCCCTTCGTTCCATGGTTCCCGCTGATCTCCGTCATCCTCTGCGGCGGCCTGATGACGGGCCTGACGGTCATAACCTGGATCCGCTTTGTGGTGTGGCTCGGCCTGGGGCTCTCGATCTATATCTTCTACAGCCGCCACCGCAGCGAGTTCGCACGGCACCCCAAGCACGCGCCATAGGGTTCTCGCCGAGCGCATGCGGGCGCAAAAGGTTTGCGGTCGCAACGTAGGGCCTCGCCTCGTGCGGTTTGCCGCAGTTCCAGCTCCGTGACCATGCTGCCCGGATGAAAGAAAGGTGGCGCTGGCCGATCGTTCTGCTAGCATCGCGAGGTGGCGCTTGTCGAAGTCCGCAATCTCACAAAAATTTACCGCGTTGGCGAATCCATTTTTGGAGGCCACCGGGGCGAGGTGCGCGCCGTCGATGGCGTTTCACTCGACCTCGATCAGGGTGAGACCCTAGGTCTGGTGGGTGAGTCCGGTTCTGGCAAAAGCACCCTGGGCCGTTTGATTTTGCGGCTTATAGAACCGAGCGCGGGTACCATTCGGTTCGGCGGCTGCGATCTGGTCCATCTGGGCAGGCGCGACCTGCGCCGCCTGCGGCGCGATATGCAAATCATCTTCCAGGATCCTTTTGGGTCGCTTGACCCCCGTTGGCGTGTGGCCGACCTCATCGCCGAGCCGCTCCTCATTCATCAACCCATGAGCGCGCAACTGCGTCGCCAGCGGGTCCTCGAGCTGCTCGGCGCGGTAGGTTTGGATGAGTCCGCCTGCCATCGTTTCCCCCACGAATTCAGCGGCGGCCAGCGGCAGCGCATCGGAATTGCCCGCGCTCTCGCCCTCCACCCTAAATTCATTGTGGCCGATGAACCGGTATCTGCGCTCGACGTAAGTGTCGGGGCGCAGATTGTGAATCTGTTGTCCCGACTGCAGCGCCAGTTCGGCCTGACCTATCTCTTCATTTCTCATTCCATGCCTCTGGTGCGCTATCTGGCCACCCGCATTGCCGTTATGTATCGCGGCAAAATTGTTGAAATGGGACCGGGGGATGAGCTGATCGCACACCCGGCGCATCCTTACACCCGCACTCTTCTTGCAGCCACCCCAGAAATCGAGCCAGTGCCATAAGAGAGAGTGCCAGATCCTCCTCTGCCTCTACGCGTTAGCCATGACGGTCCTTTGCCTGGCCCGTTCGTCTCCGTCCACGCTGCGCCGCGGCAGCGCAGTTCGACACCGAGTGTCACCCGGCGCTTGCCGAGGCGGCTATCCATGGAGGTCTTTGTCACGCCACGATCTAACCAGAGCGGGAGCAAGGGAGCGAGGATTGGCAGGCTTTAGCCATGGGTTTATGCTTGAGGCGCTCCTCGGAGGCATTCCCATGAAACCGTGGCTGGTCCTTACACTTGCATGTGCGACAGCGGCTCCCCTTCTCGCCCAAGAAAAGAACCCGGTTACGTCCGTGGTGCGCGAAACCCTGCCCCGGCAGCAGAAAAACATAGTCGCGGCCGTCGAAGCAATGCCCGCCGGCAAGTTCAGCTATAAGCCCACTGCCGAGCAGATGAGCTTCGGCAAGCTGGTCCTGCACATCACCGAAGCTAACACGTTGCTCTGCGGCAAGATTGCGGGCTCGGCGCCTCCCAAGTCCGGCGAGTTAAAGGAGAGCGATTCGAAAGACAAATTACTGGCCGCCCTAAAATCTTCGTTTGAGTTCTGCGACAATGCATTGGCCAAAATGGATGATTCCCGGCTGGGAGAGAAGATTCAGGCATTCGGCGGCCACGAAGCTCCCCTTGCCTGGGCCATGATTGCCCTCACCAACAGCTGGGCCGATCACTACGGAGCTGCGGCTATGTATCTGCGGCTAAACGGACTGCTGCCGCCGTCGGCGCAAAAGAAGCCATAAGTTAGCCTGACGACAAGGCCCATGGCCACTCGCACGGCAGGTGGAGCGCTCCGGCCGATTTTGTGCCTCAGCACCAATCTCGCGAAGATCTGGACCGCATGCAAATGCAGTAGCTCGAAGAAAGCGGGTGGGCTTCCCCCGAAGCTCATCACCCATGCCGGGCGCATCGATAACCCCCTTTTCTCGTCCACTCAGCGCGAGACGCAGCCTTTCAGGCGAAACCGTCAGCGGACGCGGTTGGGCCTGGCAAGCAATACAGGCAATCGATGATTGTCTAGGAACGAGGCGAATGCGGCGGCGCGATAGAGAGCTTTCCACTCCCAAGCCGAAGCTGAATCGTGCTTTGCATTCAATCGATTTCGACAAGTCCGCCCGCCGCCGTCGGAGCTCGTCGTTGTGGCGCACGCCAGCGATCGAATATCGAGACCTGATGAACGCAGGAGACGGTGCAATGGGGGGCGCATGATTTCTCGGTCACATATTCGCGGCGGATGTGGTCGATGGTGTAGTTCTCGAGCGGAATCGCCGGATAACCTCTCTGCTGGGAGCAGTAGTGGACCAAGCCGTCCTCGCAGATATACAGGTAGCGCGCCCCGGCGCGGCACTTCCAGTCGTTCGGCCGGCCCCGCGCGATATTTTCCTGGAACTGGTTGATCCGCGTAAAGCTGCGCTTTTCGAGGCTTTTCATTGCCTGGTAAACCTGCCGCTCCTCCTCGTTCAGGGGTTGTAACTGTCCACCCCCGTCATGAATGATGCCCACGGTCGAGCTGAAACCGAGCTCGACGGCGCGTCGCCCGATGACCAGAGCATCCTGCGGATTCTTAACTCCCCCACCCACCACAGAATTGATGTTCACGTGAAAGTAGGCATGCTCGGCCAAAAGCTCGAGCTTTCTGTCGAGCACCTTGAGGCTCTTTTTCGAGATCTCGTCGGGCATGACATTGTCGATTGAGATCTGCAGCCACTCCAGCCCCGCCTTATTCAGCCGCTGGATACGCTCGGCCGTGAGCAGGTAGCCATTGGTGATGAGCCCGGTAATCACCCCCTGGTGGCGAATGCGCCGGATGATTAGGTCGAGATCAGGGTGCAGCAGCGGCTCACCCCCGCTGATGGTGATCACCGCCGTGCCCAGTTCGGCTAACTTGTCGACCCGCCTGAACATCTCCGCACTCGGCACCGCCTTCGATCGATCGTCGAACTCGTTGCAGTACTTGCAAGCCAAGTTGCAGCGCCGGATGGGAATAATGTGCGCGAGCAGAGGATGATCGGTCGACAGCAGCGCGCGCACAACTTCCTTGGCGCCTCGCAACCTGCGATGTACACCGCTAAATCGGCGACGCAAGCTTTTCTTAGTACCGGGCATCATTGACCCATTTATTCGAGCACAGAGGCAGGGCCCTGATCCCCGGCGAAACATTCGTCGGCGATAATCATGGGCCGAACGGCGAGTTAGGCACGCCAGCCTACACTCCGCACATACCTTATCTCGGCCCAACATCTTGGGTCTCCAACTTCGGTTAGTCCTGATGGCCAGGACTTGAGTATTTCGACACGTGCGACCAGAACCGTTCCCCGGATTAGGACGCAGTATGGCAGGCCGTGGAGGCCAAGCGGCTTCAACAATCGCGAGGGTGCGAGGCTTTTACTCTCCGCTCAGCAGGCTCTCCGAGCGACCAGCATGGCTTCAAATCCGGCAAGTTTTAGCATTTGCAGGAAAACTGCATCGTCGGCCTGACCTTTGAAGAGCGCGCCCGGTGGGCTCCCCGCTCCCGTTTCCCGGCCAAAATGGGCCTAGGTCAAGGCTTTGCGAAGCGCCGCTCGCGCCAGCAGACGAGTGGAATCGAGAAGGGGGAGCGGGGAAATCTCTTCCGTAACCAGCAGTGGAATCTCCGTGCAGGCAAGCGCTATGGCATCGCAGCCATCTTCTTTCATGGTCCGGATTACCTCCGCGAAATAGCTGAGCGATCGCGGCGTAAACTGGGCGTTCACTAACTCATCGAAAATAATTTGATTAATCCGTTGTCGTTGTGCCTGACCTGGAATGCGGTACTCCAGCCCGGCCGCATTAAGTTTTTCTTCATAAACCGGCCCCTCCATCAGATAACGCGTGCCGAGCACGGCCAAACGCTGGTAGTGACAATGTTTGGCTTCATTGGTTACTTCCTGGGCGATGTGCAACCAGGGTCGGGGGGAACGGTGCGCAACCAGATCAAATGCTTGGTGAACGGTGTTATCAGGGGAAATCAGGAAATCAGCTCCGCAGCGCCCTAGCTTCTCGGCTGAGGACAGCATCAGATTCGCTACTCCAGCCCAGTCACCGTTGTCGATGAACTTCATGTATTCGGAAAGAGGGTGCGTATGCATAGTAACTTCCGGATGCGCGTATTTTCCCATCAGCCTGCTCGCCTCCAGGCAGATGGTGCGATAACAAAGAGCGGCTCCCTCGGCGCTGCACGCCACGATGCCGATGTGCTGAGGCATGTTCCTGTATTAGACGACGCACTCCAGGTGAACGACGCAGAACGTGCCCAGCCTGAATCCGGCTGCCCACCCCGGGCGAAGCGTTCGCGTCGCCAGCACCCCCCCTGTGAAGAGGGGGCAAACCGCTTTGTGGGCATTCGTCGTCCAGCTCGCGCGAGGCCTCGGCGGAGATTGTGGCCGGACCGCGTCGACAGCGGTCGCAGCGATTGACGGTCGGCGGTTGTGCCCGAATTACCGTCCGCCCGGCTTTTTGCAGCGAATGGATCGCCGACACCGCCTGGCTCGTCCCGCTAGTGGCTGAGGGTGAGTAGCTTGTGATCCGCCGCAGGCGCAAGTAGAACGTCCGGATCCAGGTGGCGCGCTCCCGTACTCGCATGGGCTGCGGATTTGCCTGCTGCATGCTCATGCCGGCTTTGCTACGCTGCCCCGGCAAGCATCCCCCATGCACCACCTGGGGTCACAACCGCCAAACAGAGCGTGTTAGAATTTCTTAAGCAACCCTGCGCGAGACTCAGTTTTGATCGAACTGGCAGCTTCGATTTTGTCGGCCGACTTCGCGCATTTGGCGGAGCAGATCCAGCGCGCCACCGAGGGAGGCGCCACGATCATCCACGTCGACATCATGGACGGTCACTTTGTACCTAACCTCACCATTGGCCCTCCGGTTGTAAAATCCTTGCGCAAGACCACTAACTTGCCGCTCGATTGCCACCTGATGATCGAAAATGCGGACGAGTACATCCCGGGGTTTGTCGAAGCCGGTGCGGACTGGATCTCGGTTCATCAGGAAGCCGACGTTCACCTCAACCGCACACTCAACCTGATTCGCAGTCATGGGGTATCGCCCGGGGTGGTCATCAATCCCGGAACCCCGGTTGAGATGCTCAGCGAGGTTTTGGATCTCGTTGATTACGTGCTCGTCATGTCCGTCAATCCTGGGTTTGGAGGGCAGAAGTTCATCCCGGGCGCCATCCCTAAAGTTCGCCGTCTGGCCGAATACCGTGCCAACCGGGGACTGAACTATCGCATCGAGATAGACGGTGGGATCGCAAGCGATACCGTAGGAGATGTAGTACGTGCCGGTGCCGAGCTGCTGGTGGCGGGTAGTGCCGTGTTCGGAAGCGGCGATCCCAAAGAGAACGCGCACAAGCTGCTCAAGGCCGCCCACGAGTCCGCATTTTTAAAGGTTTGAATGTAGCTCTGGCTGGTTGTCGGCGCGCCACCCCGCCGCCCGGGCAAAAGTTTGGAAACCAATAGAAGGTAGCGCTTATGTTACGTCGAATGCAGTGGATGGCATTGCTTCTCCTGGTGCTCTTGCTGGGGGCAGCCTGTACCAACAAGAAAGTTAACAACCCGCTCGCCCATGTTGGCTCCAAGCAGCCGGACAAGGTTCTATTCGACCGCGCCATGGAACAAATGAAGCACAACCGCTTCGACCAGGCCCGCATGATTCTACAAACCTTGATCAATACCTATCCGGATTCGGAATACATTGCGCGCGCCAAACTGGCGGTAGGTGACTCCTGGTATGCCGAAGGCGGAACAACTTCTCTCGCTCAGGCCGAGCTTGAATACAAGGACTTTATAACCTTCTTCCCCAACATGCCCGAAGCGGCCGAAGCGCAGCTGAAGATCGCCAATATCCACTATCAGCAGATGGAGAAAGCGGACCGTGACTTCACTCACGCTATGCGCGCGGAAGAAGAATACCGGCAGCTGATTCTTCAGTTCCCTGACAGCAAACTGGTGCCCGAGGCCAAACAGCGCCTGCTCGAAGTGCAGGAGGTCCTGGCGCAACGGGAATTCCTCATTGGCCGCTTTTACTATTTGCGCAACGCGTACCCGGCGGCCATCGCCAGACTGCAGTCGGTCATTGATCGCTATCCCCTGTTTAGCGGCGCCGACGAGGCACTCTACCTCTTGGGACAATCCTATGAAGGGGAAATTGCTGCCACGCGTGCTAGCAAGCTGCAGGAGACCCCGAAGGCTAAATTGATACAGGAATTCACCAAAAACGCCACGGCAGCGTATTCGCGTATTTTGACCCGCTATCCCGTGATGGATCGGGCCGAGGATGCGAAACGGCGCCTATCCGCTCTCCATCAGCCGGTGCCCACGCCCACGCGGGCGGCGATTGCGGAAAACCAAAGAGAGGAGGACAGCCGCCGCAGTTCTGGAATGTTCGGCCATCTTCTAGGCAATTTCAGCCGCCATCCCGATGTTGCCGAAGCCACCAAAGTCGGCGCTCCAACTCTGGTCGATCCCAAGCCGGTGAGCGCAACCGATGTAGTGCAGGCCGCCAACCGCGCATTGATCAGCGGAGCCGGCCGGCCGGGAGAAAACAAGGTCTCCGTGGAGACCGTGAAACAAGGGACTCCGCCGCCGAACGAGCCTGCCCCGCGCTCCGATTCTGCCGAGCACCAGACCGGGCCGGACACTCGCAACTCGCCGGCCAGTTCAACGCCGGCATCGACAGAGGTCGAAACGGTTCCGGCCACCGACGCGAGCCCGCCGCCGGCAGCGAATGATGCCAACAGCGGGATTGGGGAGCTGAAGCCGAACGTTGCCGCCGATGGAGAAACACCGCCGCCCGCGCAAGTCAACGAAATCCAGCATGATGCGGAGCAAAGCGGATCATCGACTGCTGACAGCAACTCTTCCAGCAATTCAAGTGCAGCTGCGAACCAGGCGGAAAATTCTCAGAACGTGTCGTCCAGCAAGAAACGAAAACGCAAACATAAGCTGTTCTTCTAGATGTAGCCGGCAGGCGGCCGTCTGCGGACATCGACGAGCAGCGCAGTTTGCTTGATGAAACGAAAGCAGCTAGCAATCGTCGCCCGCGCGCGTCCTGGCCAACTCTCGCACTACATAGGGGCGTACTTTCTCCAGCGCAGCTTCCGTGCTGATCCCGTATTTGGCGCGCAGCGCTTCCGGCTTGCCGTGCTCGATGAACTGGTCCGGCCAGCCGATTCGTGCCACCGGGGTAGGCAGCCCCAGAAGGCTCAGCTCTTCAAGGACCGCACTGCCGAAGCCCCCTCGCAAGACATGATCTTCGAGCGTGAGGATAACGCGAACATGCCGGGCATAAAACTCGAGCATCTCCACGTCGATAGGCTTGGCAAAACGCGCATTGACTAGGGCGGCGGCAATCCCCTCATCCTCCAGCTTACGCGCTATCTCTTGTCCCATGGGCACCAGGGCTCCCAGGGCAAAGATTGCAACTTGCGGACTTTCGCCGTGCAGCAGCAGTTCGGATTTTCCGATGGGTAACGTTTTGGGCTGCTTCTTTATTTCAACACCCGTGGCCACGCCGCGGGGATAACGAATGGCAATCGGCCCGTTGTGTTTCATCGCGGTGAAGAGCATGTCAGCCAATTCATCTTCATCCTTAGGAACCATGTGCACGAGGTTGGGAATGCCCCGCAGATAGCTGATATCAAACAATCCGTGATGGGTAGGACCATCGTCCCCCGAGAGGCCACCGCGATCCATGCAGAAGACCACGGGCAAGTTTTGCAGGCAAACATCGTGCACGATGGGATCGAAGGCGCGCTGCAGGAACGTTGAGTAGATGGCGCAAAAAGGCTTGTACCCTTTAGCCGCCAATCCGGCAGCGAAGAGTACAGCGTGCTCTTCGGCAATTCCGACATCGAAATACCTGTCCGGATGAAGGGGTTGAAAGCGGTCAAGGCCGGTGCCATTCGGCATGGCGGCGGTGATGGCCACGACTTTGTCATTCATGTCCGCAAGCTTCACCAGGGTATCGGCAAACACCTCGGAATAGGTCGAGCGCCCCAGGGGTTTGGTTTCGCCGGTCTCAGGATCATACGGTCCGAGGCCATGGAATTTCTTTTGTTTCTCTAAGGCGGGCGCGAAACCTTTTCCCTTTTGAGTCAGCACGTGCAGCAGCACAGGCCGGTCCTGTGTCTTCAAGAATTCAAAGGTCTTGATCAAGGTGGAAATATCGTGCCCATCGATCGGGCCGTAGTAGCGGAGGCCGAGTTCCTCAAAAATAATGCTCGGCCACAGCATGCTCTTAGCCGCCTCCTCGGCCTTGCGGGCCATGCGCAATGCCGTTTTTCCGCCCAGTCTTTCCACAAATCGGGCAGCGCGGTCATGCAGGAAATCGTACTTGGGATGGGTAACAATCTTGTTGAGATAGCTGGCGATCGCGCCCACATTCTTGTCGATCGACCATTCGTTATCATTGAGAACCACCAGCAGCCGGCGGGTATGATGCGCGATGTTATTCAACGCCTCATAGGTGATGCCGCAGGTAAAGGCGGCGTCGCCGGCGACGGCGACCACGTGCTCCTTCCCGCCCATGCGATCGCGCGCCACCGCCATCCCTAAGGCGGCCGACAGGGCTGTGCCAGCATGACCGGCGCCGTAGCAGTCGTGCTCGCTCTCCGTGCGCAGCATGAAACCGTTGAGACCGCCTGGAGTCCGGATGGTCGGAAATTGCTCGCGACGTCCGGTCAGCAGCTTGTGCACATAGGCCTGATGGCTGACGTCGAAAACAAAATGATCCTTCGGGGTGTGGAAGACGTAATGCAATGCAATGGTGAGTTCCACGACGCCCAGGTTTGGGCCAAGATGCCCGCCTGTCTTGGAGAGAACGGCAATAAGCTCGTCGCGGATCTCCTCTGCCAGTTGTTCCATCTCAACGATGGACAGGCGCTTGAGGTCGCGCGGGGAATTGATGCCTGCAAGGATCCGACGCATAGGGGCCTGATTGTGAGTCTCTACTCATTATATGCAGTCGTGGCAGCCGCTGGTTGCACGCGAGGCGAGTCTCCCGGCACTGAAACGGGAGCATGAGTTGCTTGTGTTCGACGGAGCACAAGACCCAATTGGCCGAGCCGGCGCGAGGAGTCACGGGGTGGGGCGGCCGGGGGGCATTGGCAGCAGCCCAAAAGCCATTGCACCCAAAAGGTTGAGAAACGCGGCCCACCTTCGCCGCCCAAGGCCGAGCG
>JAFATF010000020.1 GCA_019244045.1 Acidobacteriota bacterium | reverse complement strand
CAGCGAAGATCGCAAGTCAAGCCCGAGGGAGGAGAGCCATGGCTCAGCGACCAGGGTCTCGCACGCCTTCTCGTCTCCTCGGAGAGGATGCCACAAGAAAAGACTACGCGTATGGACACCTATGTCTCGGCGGCTGGTGTGGGGGAGGAATATGGAGCTCCTAACACGAGGCGACACGGCCTCGGCGACTCCACACGCCAGTGCTCTCTCAAAGCGTTTTTCAATTTCGCAGCATGCCTAGAGTGTGCAAGTTTGCACGCCAGACAGCAATTCCCGGAGGCGTCTGACATCCCGTAATCATCGAGCTATCCCGTTTGTCTTTTCGTAAACCTCCATGCCATAATCCGCCTCTCACCCCAACCAGAGGCTTATTTCACGTCAGAGGGTGTGATGGCTAGGAAGGCTCCTAAAGCCCGCAAACATCTATCCGCCGATGCCCTGTTCCACTTGCTGCGAAGCGGTTTTGCTGCCATTACCGATCATCGCCCAGGCACACCTGACATTGCACTGACGGACGCGCTCATGTCCGCCTTTGCTCTGTTTTCCCTCAAATCGCCCTCGCTGCTCGCCTTTGACAAAGAACGAACCGAGGGTAATTTGCAACGGGTTTATGGCATGAAGCGGGTCCCCTGTGATACCGCCATGCGTGAGATACTCGATCCGGTCGAGCCTGAGTTGCTGCGCCTGCTTTTCAAGCACGTGTTTGGAGCCCTTCAGCGCGGCAAAGCGCTGGAGGAGATGGTCTTTGTGGAAGGGTATTCCCTCTTAGCGCTCGATGGCACGGGGTATTTCTCCTCCCAACAGATTCACTGTGCGTCGTGTTTGGAAACGCATCACCGCAATGGCACGATCACCTATCGTCACCAGATGTTAGGCGCCGCGCTCATTCACCCCGATAAGCGCGAAGTCATTCCGCTGATGCCCGAGCCGATCCTCAAGCAAGACGGCACCGAGAAAAACGATTGTGAGCGCCATGCCGCCAAGCGGTTGATTGTCAAGCTGCGCCAAGACCACCCTCACCTCAAGCTCATAGTCACTGAGGACAGCCTGAGTTCCAACGCCCCGCATATCCAGGTGCTGCACGAGCACCACCTGCATTATCTTTTGGGTGTCAAAGAAGGCGATCATGCCTCCTTGTTCGAGCACGTGGCAGCCGCTGAGCAAGCGGGGCGCGTCACCTCTTATGAGCGCGACGACGCCAAGACGGGGCTGCGCCACCGGTTTCGGTTTGCCAGTGACGTGCCGCTCAATGCGTCTCATGCGGATCTGCGCGTCAACTTCCTGGAGTGCTGGGAGTGGGATGGGGACCAGGTCCACCACTTTAGCTGGGTCACCGACCTCCGTGTGACCAAAGGGACCGTGTATCAGCTCATGCGGGGCGGACGAGCACGGTGGCGCATCGAGAATGAGACGTTCAATACGCTGAAAAACCAAGGCTATCACTTCGAGCACAATTATGGGCATGGGTATCAGCATCTCTCGGTGGTGTTTGCCGTGCTCATGATGTTGGCGTTCCTCGTGGATCAGGTCCAACAGCTGTGCTGCCCCTTGTTCCAAGCGGTGTGGGCGAAGCTTGGGAGCAAGCGCCGACTGTGGGAGAAGATGAGAGCGCTGTTCTATGCTTATGCCCTGGAGTCCATGCGGCACCTGTTCGAAGCCCTCTTGTATGGCTGGCAGAGGATGACGCCCATCTTGGCGGTTGATTCTGCCTAATCGCCATAGATTTTCCTGGGGGATACGGCGCGAGCGAGTGAGACGACCCCTGGTCGTGGGGGGCAAGTGCGCCTGAAGCACGACGAAGCGTGGCGTTTCAGCCAAGCGCTGAGCGACTCGGTCTCAAAAAAGTGTCTCGAAAGCCGGGTAGAGGCAACCGACAGGTTGTCGGTCTGAGCTGATGATCAGGTTGCATAGGATTTTATGCGAGCAGCGGGAATTGCTGCACGCCAGACCATATTGCCTTATTTGATGAGCGTTTCAGGTGTCTCGAAAACCCCTGGTTTTTCTTACTGCCTAATTCTTGAAAGCGCCCGAAATTTCGCCATTACTAGTGCGCCGAGCAAAGCTCGGCTTTGTCAGCCAGGGGTAGGACCTGGCCCCGGAAGTCCTGGCCAGACACCGGGTACCGCGTGTTGCGTCGTCCTCGGTAACGAGGGCGGCGAAGCGTACACAGGGAGGTGATGGGCCGCAATGCGCAAGCGTGAAGGGATTGAGCCCCGTGATGAGAAAACGAACTGTGGGTGCCGACGTGCTTAGTAACACGGAAGGCCACATCAAAGGAGCCGGGCCGGCCTTGGCTCCAGCGAACCCACCGGGGTCGAAGACCGTGGCACGTCACCAAGGCAGAGTCGGGAACTCGGGAGATCCTATGGACTCCTCGAAGGAAAGGGGTAGGGTGGCACAACGGGCAGACCGGGAGGAAACCCGACGGTCCATGGGAAGTCGGATGTCTCCATATGAGCGACGAGGTGGGGTAACGCCCACGGAGCAAAGGGGGGCACATGCAGTCGACCGCTCGACGGCGACGCCGCCCACACGCAGAGGTGGAACTGCGGCGACCACGGGAATCGAGCGGATAGCGAGCCGAGCACGCAGGGAGCCGCAGACGCGCTACACGGCGCTGATGCACCACTTTACCGTGGACAATCTGCGCGCATGCTTCGAGGCGCTCGATGGCACAAAGGCGCCCGGAGTGGATGGAGTCACCAAGGCCATGTATGCGCACAACCTGGAAGACAATCTCCAGGCGCTGCATGGGAAACTGCACCAAAGGACGTACCGGCCTCAACCGGTACGCCGGGTCGAGATTCCGAAAGAGGATGGCACCATGCGCCCTCTGGGGATCAGCTGCACGGAAGACAAGGTCGTTCAGGAGTTGACCAAGCGCATCCTGGAGTCGATCTACGAACCGGTGTTTCTCGACACCTCGTATGGCTTCCGACCCGGGCGGAGTTGTCACGATGCCCTGCGTCAGGTGAATCACGAGCTCATGAGGACACCCGTCGACTGGATCTTGGATATGGACCTCGCCCGCTTTTTCGACACCATGCCGCACCGGGAGATTCTCGCGGTGCTTGCGGAGCGCATCGCTGATCGGGCGTTTCTGCGCCTGATTGCGCGGATGCTCAAAGCCGGTGTGCAGACACCGGGAGGTGTGGTGCAGGACGAACTGGGCAGCCCGCAAGGATCCATCGTCTCGCCTGTGATCGCCAATGTCTTTTTAGATCATGTGCTGGACCAATGGTTTGCGACAGTGGTGCGGCAACATTGCCGAGGCTACTGTGTGCTCCTGCGGTACGCTGATGATGCCCTCGCGCTCTTCGAACGCGAGGACGACGCACAGCGGTTTCTCCGGGTCCTGCCGTTGCGGCTGGGGAAATTCGGGTTGCGGCTCAACGCCCAGAAGACCCACCTGCTGGCGTGTGGCAAACGGCACGCCTGGCAGGCATTCAGGATGGGCAGACGTCTGCCGACCTTTGACTTTCTCGGCTTTACCCACTACTGGGGGCGAAGCCGGACCGGGAAGGCACGGCTGAAGCGCACGACCTCAAAGAAGCGCTTGCGGCGCGCTCTGGTGGAGATCAATCGCTGGCTCCGCCAAGAACGCAATGCGCGCGCACTCCCCGACCTCTGGCAGGCGATAGGGCGTAAAATGCGTGGCCACTTCAACTACTTTGGGGTGACCGACAATAGCCGCGCCCTGTATCGCTTTGAACGGGTGGTGCATAAACGCCTGTTCAAGTGGCTAAATCGCCGCAGCCAGCGCCGCAGTTTCTCGTGGGAGCGTTTTTGTCGGTATGTCACACGGCATCCACTCCCACGGCCGGGACGTTTAGTCCGGCTCAATCCCGTCTGGTAAAAGGCAGCATGAAGAGGCTTGTGCGGGAAAACCGCAGGCAGGCTTCTGTGAGGGGGAGGCGCACAACGGTGCAGGGTCGAATACTGTGACACTCTCGAGACCGAAAGGCGAGAGCAACGGGGAACACAAAGCAGACCTACACACTGGAGGCGTCCTCTCTACTCGACCCGGAAGGTCAGTGAATACGTCTCCGCGAAGGTCGCCTCGACCTATCTGACTACCGGAAGCGGTCCCTGGTACCATGCTCAGGGTTTAACCCCGCCCTGGGAGCAGGGAGAAAACGGAAAAAACGGCAGGATCGAGGGGTAGATATCCCAATTCATGGGTCTGTACCGAAAACGGTAAGAGGTAACGGGATACCTGCGCGCGTTTTCGACAAAAATCAAGGAACTAATTACATACTCGCTTCGTAAGCGATCACAGGGGGTCAAATTCACAAGTTGTTGATTTTGCAAGGGTAGAAATTTGCCCCATTTTTATAGTCAAAATCGAAAACTCTGAAAAAGCAAACACTTAGCGAAATCTATGAGCAAAACCTAAGAAATTAACCTATTGATTTTTAATGAGTTTACCCCGTGATCGCTTAC
>JAFATF010000655.1 GCA_019244045.1 Acidobacteriota bacterium | reverse complement strand
AGAAAGCAGAATCTGAACTTGCAGCGTGCGCAGGCAAAAAAAACCGCAACGTTAGAAGGCCGTACATGATAACGCGTGTGCAACACGCAAGAGCGAGACGACTGCCTGCACTGTCGTTGAACAGCATAAAAAACGCCCGTTAGGATGCGGGCTTCCAGAAAGACGTGATCGGGCCAATGTCTCCATTCGAGGAGGACAGCACTCGCCGGCGTCGCGGTTCACCTACCAGGTCGGTGAGCGACAAACCCTGTCGCCCATCGAAATTAGGAGTGATGCCCCAGGGCGTCGGCCCCACGGCCGTCAGAGGACCGCGCGTAGAAGCCTAACCTCTTGTACGATAATGTCGTACTTTGCGCCTGGAATAAATGTTGGAGGAGCCGTATATGGCAGGAAGCGTCGTGCTACAGCCGTGAAAAAGCGCGGTTTAAAGACATTCCTAGCAGCACGCGAGATCCTGCTCCAGAATCGCGAAGATTATGCAAGCGCGTGCCGCGATTTCCATTGGCCGCAGCTTGATAAATTCAATTGGGCGCTCGATTATTTCGACACCTACGCCAGCGCGAATGATAAGCCTGCGCTTTGGATCTTGAACGAAGATGGCCCTGAAACAAAGCTGAGCTTTGCGGAAATATCGCGGCGTTCCAATCAGGTTGCCAACTTTCTTCGCCAACAGGGTGTTGCCCGCGGTGACCGTGTCCTCGTCCAACTTTCCAATCATCTTGCGATGTGGGAGGTCATGCTGGCGGCTATAAAACTGGGGGCGGTGATTATCCCCTCGGCTACACAGCTGACGGTCGAGGACTTGCGTGATCGACTTGACCGCGGCAAGGCTCGACACCTTGTGACCCAAGTTGAGCTGATCGACAAGTTTTCTCGCCTTAGCGGCGATTACGTACGCATCGTCGTTGGTGGCGAGGAAAAAGGCTGGATACCATACTCGCTTGCCTATGACGCAAAACCTTACTTCACGCCCGAGGGTGATACCGATGCGAATGATCCATTACTGCTGTATTTCACATCTGGCACCACGGCACTGCCCAAGCTAGTGTTGCACACACACCAAAGCTATCCTGTAGGGCACCTCTCGACCATGTTCTGGATTGGCATTCATGCCGGCGATCTCCACTTCAACATCAGCACACCCGGCTGGGCGAAGCATGCTTGGAGCAGCTTTTTCGCCCCTTGGAACGCAGGCGCCACCATCTTTGCTCACAACTATGAACGCTTTAACGCTAAGCGCACTCTGGATGTAATCGCCCGTTGCGGCGTCACCACGATGTGTGCACCACCTACCGTTTGGCGTTTGCTTGTTCTTGAAGATTTGCAGGCCATCCCGGTGAAGCTTAGAGAGTTGGCCAGTGCCGGCGAGCCACTCAACCCAGAAGTCATCCAACAGGTGCGAGCTGCCTGGAATCTCACTATCCGTGATGGCTTTGGGCAAACTGAGAATGTCTTGCTGTTAGGAAATTTTCCTGGCCAAAAGGTCAAGCTCGGCTCGGTAGGTAAGCCCTCGCCGGGACACAATATCGTCTTGCTGGATCCAGAGGGCAATGAGTCAGATGACGGCGAAATCGCAGTGAAGCTCAACCCCAGACCTTCCGGCCTGATGGCCAAATACCTGAACGATGCCGAGCGGACCAAACAGTGCTTCGCTGCAGGCTACTATCGTACTGGCGATGTGGCTCAACGCGATGCCGACGGTTACTTCATCTATATAGGGCGCGCCGATGACGTGTTCAAGTGCTCCGACTATCGCTTAAGTCCCTTCGAACTGGAGAGCGTGCTGATCGAGCACGACTGTGTCGCTGAAGCGGCTGTTGTTCCCAGTGTGGACAGTATCCGCTGGCATGTTCCTAAGGCGTTCATTACGCTGAAACCGGGTGTTCAGCCAACCCATGATACCGCGCATGAAATTTTTAAATTTATACGCGGTCGTCTTGCTCCCTACAAACGTATTCGCCGTATTGAATTTTCCGAGTTACCCAAAACAATTTCGGGCAAGATCCGCCGGGTTAAGTTGCGCGGCATCGAAGCCAAGCCACGCCAGCAGCGTCGTCCTGGCGAGTACTGGGAGGAGGATTTCCCAACCCTATGACAACCACCAAGCAGTGGCAAAGCGGTTTACCGTAGCTGCGCTTGCCGCTGCAGCGAGGCGCAACCGTTCTTCTAGGCCACTCACAGCCGGACGCGATTTTTTTCAGATTTCCGCTTGGTCGTCAACAAGCGCCTGTCCCCTATACCTGGTCCCCCGGGTTGCCCTTGCACCGCTTGGACGAAAGCCAGGGGTCTGCTTCAGCTGATTCTTAACTCCGGAACACTGGCATTAGGCTACACCTATTTATTCTCGGCCTTATGGTCGGCGGGCACAGCAAACTCATTATTGCCGTGCTCCCAGGTACCTGATAGAGGTTCAAAGACGTGATCGGTTCCTACTCTGAGTCTGGCGAACCTGGCAGTGTCGAACGCAGCTGATTCACGCGCCACTTGCCTCCTCTACGGGCGCGAATTGTTAGGGGGCCTCACCTCTGGAGGGAGTTACTGACGTGCCGGCCAAGGCAGCTCGTTCGCAAGAACGGATGCGCCCTGTGAGAAAAGTACGTTCCATAGAGTTGCGGGCCAAGCTGAGGGCTGTTCGAAACTGTTTTCGTGCCAGGTCGTATTGTCCACTACGAAACTGAAACTCACCGAGCGCCGCAAAATAGAATGGGTACCTGGCCAAACGTTCGCGGTCCACAATCGCGAGAATTTCTTCGAGGCCCCGCTCCGCACCCTCGTGCTGACCGATCGCGATGGCGCGATTGAGCGCAATTACCGGAGAAGAACGAATTTTCAACAACATGTCATAGAGCCCTACGATCTGTCTCCAATCGGTGTCCTCAGGGCTGTCGGCTGTCGTGTGCACCCAGGCGATCGCCGCTTCGACGTGGTATTCAGTCACTTCCCTGCCGGTTGCCGAGAGATCAAGAAATCTTTGTCCCTGGGTGACGAGCTGGGAATCCCAGCGCGATCGATCCTGATCAAAGAGTGAACTCAACTTACCAGATGCATCAGTGCGGGCCGGCAGCCGTGCGGCGTGGAGGTTCATCAGGGCAGCGAGGGCATAGGTTGCGGGAGTTGCTCCCAGAGGATGTTCCAGCAATACCGTGGTCAGGCGCATGGCCTCGCAGCAGAGCTCGGCTCGGACCGCCGATTGCGGAGAAGAGCCGTGGTAGCCTTCATTAAACAACAGGTAAAGCGCGCGCTGAACGGCAGGAAGGCGCGAGGAGAACTCTTCACCGACCGACACATCAAACAGCTTCTTCGATGATGCAAGCACCTTTTTGGCCCGGGATATTCGCTTTTCGATGGCAGTCTGGGTGCTTACAAAAGCGCCGGCTACCTCAGCGCTGCTGAATCCGCAGAGAATATTGAGCACCAGCGCGATCTGCGCCTCCTCGCCCAAGCGAGGGTGACAGCAGGAAAACATCATGCGCAGCACGTCATTCTTAATTGCTTTCGGCGCAAATAGTTCTTCGACAGCCGGACTTAAAGTCCACTCGCTCTGGATGAGGCGGCTCAACTCCGGCTCGAAGGTGCGGGCTGTGCGCTCGCGCCGAAGCGCATCGATCGCGCGGTTTTTGGCCGTTGCCATGAGCCAGGCAGATGGATTGTCTGGTACCCCACGAACTTTCCACACCTCAAACGCACGGCAGAAGGCGTCCTGCACGACGTCTTCCGCCAGCGCAAGGTTGTGTGGTCCGAAGATACGCGTCAACGTGGCGACCATTCGCCCCGCTTCGTGCCGGAATAGGTGCTCGCTCAATTCCATTTACATGTTCATCTTCATGACGGGACGAACTTCGACCGCACCGTCACGCTCGAAAATGGGGCAGGCCTTGGAAAGTTCCACCGCTTGGTCGAGATCGCGGGCTTCAATCAAAGTGTAACCACCGATGATGTCCTTTGACTCCGCGAAAGGCCCATCTGTCACAGTTTTCTGCCTGCCCTTAACCAGCTTGCCGCTCCGCTCCAAGGGCTGGCCTTGGTCCTTGACGTGGCCCTTCTCTCCCAGTTCCTTGAGCCAGTTCATCCACTTCTGCATCACTTGTTGCATTTCGGCGGGTGATCCGTCACGAGATCCACCTCGGTACAGGAATACGAATTCGCTCATGATGATTCTCCTTCTCGGAACATTTTCTACTCCGGACTATAGACGTTTGGCGAGCAGGAGAGCCGACACTTTTTTCCGTGGTCGGCCATTTTCAGCCTGCCGCAACGCAGGTCGTTTACAACTGCACCAGTCGGGAGGCACGCATTGTCGGCGGGTGCAGGAAACTGGCTCCGTGGCGTCGTCTGAGATTGCAGGCCGATCTTTTCAGTTGCGGCTTAAGCCACATTCGCGACCGCCTGCGCCTTCATACCGGTCAGGTTGCTCGACAGCTGTAAAGGCCGATGGGCATCAAGGCGCCGAGCTGGACATTGATTTTTTTCTGCAAATCAGTGCCATGATGATTCACAGGGAGGTATTCTCGACAGGCAAATGAATACCGACATTACAGCACTCGCCGGATGGGGTAATTTCTTTGTAATAGTCGGCTCGTCTGCTGGCGCGTTAATCGGATTGCAGTTTGTGGTCATTACTCTCATGGCCGAAATGCCAAACCTCAGAGATGCGGAACGCGCCAGTAGCGCGTTTGCGACACCAACAATCGTTCATTTCGGATCTGTGCTGCTGCTGTCGGCAGTTCTCAGCGCTCCCTGGCACGTAATCACTGGGCCGGCAATTTCCTTGGCAGTGTTGGGCCTCGCTGGGATGCTATACGTGGTGATTGTCGCACAACGTATGCGGGTCCAAACCGCGTATTCCCCTGTGTTCGAGGACTGGGTATTCTACGCACTCTTGCCTTTCGCCGCCTACACAACCCTCATCGGATCAGCCCAGGCGGCTCTCTGGCATCTTGCCGCGGCTCTATTTGCCGCGGGGGCAGTCGCACTGCTGCTGCTTTTCATAGGCATTCATAACGCCTGGGATGCTGTTACCTACCTGTTGATTAGCAAACGCAGCTTAAATGACGGGCACCGTCACTGAGGATACCCCAAGAACTTGCAGCAGATGCAACCGTCTCGTCTCCGCCTGTTGCGGGCTCGTCCAACGCTGAATTTGGTTTACTTACACCAGTCCCCGCGGTTCGAAAGTAATCGGCCATCCGCTCTGCCTAAGAAAATCATGTCCATTCGATAGTTCCCCTCACCAAAATAGGCCGGGGGATCCCTCGAGAACACCGCGACCTCAAAGACGACGTTGATCTACTATCTCTTTAGTCAGAGGATGGCCGAGCCGAGCGAGAGCTTAGGCGCCCAGTGGCACATGTGACAGGCCGTCGGGAAAGTTGGGATGCTGAATTGTCCGATCCAACGCGCCTGATTCTGGTTGGTGAATTGCATGGCACAGCAACTCCAGCATCTCCCGGGACGAACAGATCGCGAATGTGGACTTCAAGTTCGTAAGTTCGAGCAGGGCATCCACCCTAGGAGTCAGGTTCATCAATTTGAGATCTGTGCCGGCATTTCTGGACCACCGGCGAAGCGAGACCAGCATTCCAAGGCCGGCTGCGTCCACGAGCATAATGTTCGCCAAATCAAGCACAAAGGATCGCGCACGTGGCTCTTGCAAGATGGCGCTTCGCAAGACGTCGGCATGGGGAAATGTAATCCGGCCGATGCATCGCAGAACGGTTACGTCCCCAAGTCTTTGGATTCTTAAAGTGAGCATCTAATCCTCCCGACTGTGCCTGCTCACGCGCCTTGACGGCACACGCTTCAGAGCACAATGAGTCTCGACAGTGTCGTGTCTCTCTAAGTTAGACGTTTGAGCGGGTAAAATTCGACACACAAGTTCCACTTTTTTTGCCCTAACACGAATTCGCAACACCGCTCAGGTGTTGCCGCCGACGTCGTACCCCTGCAACCCGCTGATTTTGAGGACGTTGCATTCAGGCCAAGACAACTCGGAGACTACCAGGAAGAGCCGGGCTGTCCTCGGGGACATAGCGGAAGACCCTCGGATTGCGCGTAAGGTGAGCTTCTCCTCTGCCCATCGCGAACGGCAGGGCCACCTCGCAAGTCAGAATCGAATGAAACTGCGGCGGAGGACGACGCAGTGTACCCAGATAGGAAGTTACCTGGCGGTACTCATTGCGCCCGCGTTTGCCTTACAGCTCTGGCTCGATTGGTGGCCCCGCTCACTCGTTGTCGCGTCCTCACCCGCTTCGCCGTAAGCTGCCTGGACGCTCCCTTC
>JAFATF010000257.1 GCA_019244045.1 Acidobacteriota bacterium | reverse complement strand
CGCAGGTAGCGAACCGTCCGGATGACTCCCTCCTTGATGCTCAATTTGGGCTTCCAGCCGAGGGAGCGCACAGCAGTAGTATCCAGAAAAATAAAAGGATTGTCGCCGATCCACCCGCGTTCGCCTCCGGCAAAGTTTAGCTGAGGGCGAAGTCCGAGCTCTTCGCAGATCCAGCCGATAGAGTCAGTAACTCGGCAGTATTCGTCGGCACCTAGATTGAGCACCGTAATCTTGTAGCGGCAATTTTCCGTCGCCAGCAGGATTGCATCGATGCAGTCTTGCACGTACAGGTAGGACTTACGCTGTTGACCATTTCCCAGCACGTCTAAATGGTCGGGATGAGCGAGCAGTTGCTTGTAAAAGTCGAAGACATGCCCGTGTGTATAACGTTCGCCAAGAATAGAGACAAAACGGAAAATGAAGCCTTGTATTTCGAAGCCTTCGCAATAAGCCTCTATAAAACTTTCTGCAGCTAATTTGGAAGCGGCGTACAACGAAGTCTGGATGGGAAAGGGTGCGTTCTCCGGGGTGGGAATGAGTTCGGCTTCCCCGTAAACCGAGCCGGTAGAAGCAAAGGCGATGCGCTTGGCTCCGGTGGCGCGCATGGCTTCCAGGACGTTCACCGTAGCAATGGTGTTCTGGTGCAGGTCCTTGGTGGGATGTTCGGTGCCGAAGCGCACGTCGGCGTTGGCCGCAAGGTGAAAGATCATTTCGCAGCCTTTCATGGTGCGCGTCAGGTCGGGTAAGTCGAGCAAGTCTCCTTCCACGAAGCGAAAGTGCTCGTATTGAGTAGCGTCCTGAAGAAATCCAATCTGGCCGGTGGAAAGGTTATCGTAACCGGTCACATCGTGCCCGAGAGCTAACAGGCGATCTGTTAAGTGACTGCCGATAAAGCCGGCGCATCCGGTTACGAAGCAGCGCAAAGAGGTCTTCCTGACATGGTGAATATGGTAGGCAAAGAATCAATCTAGCATCCTGGCATACCTTGGCCGTGATACGCTGCTCCCTGGCTGGTACAGCTTAGTGGCCTCACATTGAAAACGGATTCCGAATGGACACCCAATTGGCATTCGATCATTGTCGTGCCTGTGTCCACTTCTATAGCGCAGCACCGCCGCACGTTGACCGTATTACCACTGCCACAGGGCGCTGCTGCGCTTCCACAGCCGAGTGCTGCCAAACCGGTCGAAGGTTTCCCCGGCAAGTTGGTGCACTTCCACCCCCTATCGCGCCACCGCAAGCTCGCGCACGTCGTTGCGGGTAGCGGCTTCCACAATACTCTTCTTTATCCACCTCATCACGTCAGTGCATCTTGTTCGGAACGCAAAGAAAATCGCTATAAGCGCAGAGATCATTGAGAAGAGCCTTCTCGTCAGTCATGAGCTTCGCTCTTTCTGCCTCTCCGATGACATGGATCATGTAGCTCTGCTCAGCGATACCCTCTTTAAAGATGAACGGATAAAGAAGACCGGAATTTGGAATTGCTCCAATGTCTTCGTTCGTGATGTTTGGAGCGTAGAACATCAGGTGCGGCATGGGCATGGTATGAACTCTCCAGTCAGGAAGCATCCATGTGCGCATGATCGGCGCGACCATATAAGATAAACCTGCTTTCCCTGGGACCTTGTAGGTCTTGTTCTTGTAACGATTTTCAATTTCCGCTTTCAAAGCAACAGGACTCATTCCTTCAATGCGAAGCGCGGCTGCGTCCATAATGACCTTTAAGAAGGTCATTGAGCCCTCGGCGTCGTAGCAAAGAGGAACGTAGATGTCGCTGCGAAAGTCGGCCTGTTCCCAGGCAGTACGCTCTACCAGGCAAGCCACACCGCTCGTTCCCTGACGAGAAAGTTGGTAGCCTTTCTTCGGATCAAGAAGATAAACGGTTGCTTGGTCCCGCATTGCGGGAGGCAATGCGCTCAGTGCAAACTGAGTTTCGAGCTTGGCTGGCATTTGCTCGATCGTTGCCTCAGATGCCTGCCCTGGAGGCGCTGATATGCCGGCAAGACTGAGTGTGATTATTGTTAGGAACGATTTGATTTTCATAGCTCTCCGTCGTTTCACATGTTTCCTTTTCGAAATTTGTACTTCTGCCTGCTATTACGGCGCTGGGACGACAGAAGATACGCGGCCTGGATTCGTCAGGAGATTTCGCCCGCGACAACGGAGGTTGCGGCGGTTAAGACCCAGGGGCAGTGAATGTAATCCGTGATGCGAACGATGCGACGGTTTGCGGCTTCAAAATGGACAAGAGAAGTTGGTGTCCAACGGCTCCCATCCCAAAAGTGGATAATGACAGCAGGTTCGTTATCCACTTTCCCCACCGCCATTCGCCACGGCGTATTCCAGCGCTGGTAGGTCCCGAAATAGGGCGCATTATCCAACGCTCCCATAAAACGATCCGCTACCCGGAGGCGAGCGTCAGCGCTGATTAGTTCACGAAGTTCATCCCAGTCCTGTCGATTGAATCGCTCCACGTATAGGTGGAGAAGACCAGACAGCTCGGGGTCCGCCGCGCGAGGCCGCATCGATGGTTGAGGCAACGACGCCAGTTTTGACCGGCCTCGGTTGAGTGCGGCCTTGACGCCTCCCGCCGTAGAGCCGACCAGTTTGGCGATTTCTTCAAGCGAGCAGTCGAAGACATCTTTCAGGAGCACGCAGGCCCGTTCTTTGGGAGGAAGAGCCAGTACTAGGTGCTCGACGGCCCGGTCAAGTATAGGGCCAACAGGCTCCGAAGGGTCGAAAGTGTCCGGCT
>JAFATF010000428.1 GCA_019244045.1 Acidobacteriota bacterium | reverse complement strand
ACCCACAAGAGTTTTCAGACAAGATGAGGAAGCGCTCGGCGACATGGATTGATGAACTGCTTCCTGGTGCCTCTGGCGCATATTGCCCCCGATGCGGTGTTTTTCCTCGAAATGTTTGGCAAACAACTAATGGAGTTGAATGCGACGAGTGCGGCTATTCAGGGCCAGAGGTACTGCCAACTGCAGGTTGAAGTCCGAGCCATGGACTGCGAAAGCCTAGCGAACAAACGGAAGTGGCTATGGCAGGATCAAGATTAATCGGGAACAGTTGCAAGCTCGCCAACAAGCACGAGGCGAAGTTACGATTGACAGCTGTGCGTGATGTGATGTGCTTTGAAAATCCCTCGCTGACCCCGGAACAAGCGGCTTTTCTTCTCTCAACCCGCTATCCGCAATATTCATACGAAGTGTTTCTAAAAAGCACTCGGCTGGTTCAGCAAGTTAAAGTTATGCTTTCTGCGCAATAGTTGTTCTGATTGCCCGATTATGGCCCGGAGACAAGGAAGGGCAGGAGCGGAACCAGCAGAAGGATGCGGTTACTGCAGCTTGATGTACTCGGCTTTGGCAACTTTATGTATCGGAATATCGCCGTCGGCGTCTTGCCAAAGGGTGAGGAAGTCTTTGTAAGTGGCGAGCGCCCGCACTCGGGCACTGGCGGCATCGGCGCCCTTTGATGTTCTCGATTGCAACGCGCTTGCTCTGGCCATGCCCAGGTTCGCCAAGGCTCCCGTCCAGCAATTCCAGACCATGCCTTTGTGATCGAGGATCTTTTGAAATTCGGCCGCGGCCGCGGTTCCCTGTCCCGAGGCCAAGTACGCTTGTCCGCGAATGTACGTAGGGTAGAGGCAGGAAATATTCTCTGCGAATGATATGAGAGCCCATTCGATGGGAGGTGCAGCCGCCTGGAGATGCTTTAATGCTTGCGTTGGGTTCCCACGATTGATCGCTAATTGCGCCCGGATCGAGGGTAGCCATAGCGACTGCACCTGGGTGTTGAGCGGATAGCCCTTATTCACATCCTCCTGCAACAAAGTGGCCTTCGTTGTGTCCCCAGCCATGGCCAGAGCAAGGGCTGCTTCCACTCGGGCGCCCAGGCTGCTGGGGAAAACTTTAAGCCCTTCCGTAGCCCATTTTTTGGCCTCGGCCGCATTGCCGAAAGCGGCTTCGCGCAGAGCGGCATTCTCCAGCCAGATCGCCGCACTTTCTTTTTGGTCCGCCCGAATGGCGGAATCGGCTGCCTTCCTGCTGTGTTCCCGCGCTGCTGCAAGACGACCGGCGTAGGCCTCGGTATCGGCGGTGAGGGCGAGGCCGAGATTCTCTTCGGCTTTGCCTGTAAACCACCGCAGCTGTTCTGCCATCGCAGATGAGTCTCCCTCAAGGAAGGCCAGAGCGTAGCGGTCCTGATGAGACCCAAAGTACCCCAGGTTCTTCGCCTCCGCCTGCGTCATTACTTTCTTCGCCTCATCGAAGTGCCCGGCAGCAATCAAATAGGTGGTGAGGTTGGCGTACGCGGTGGAATTCGGAGCCAGGCGAACTGCCTCCCGATATAGGTCGCAACTCTTTTCGCGCTCGCCCATAGCGGAATATGCATTGCCCAGAAAGGCACGCACAGAGTCGCTCCGCGGATACTTCGCCATCCATTCTTGTAGCGGTTCGACTACCTTCTCCCATTCGCCCGTAACGTGCGCATAATAATCGGCGGTGATGTTCAGTTTTTCGAGCTCGCTGGCATGCTCCCTCAGAGCGTACGCCTTAGCATAGTAGGGGCGAGCCGTTTCGGTTTCGCCCAGGGTTTCGTAGTCACTAGCCGTCATCTCGTAAGCGGCGGCGAAGTGCGGGTCCAATTGGATAGCGCGCAAATCGTGAAGCAGCGCCGCTTCCGGCCCGCGCTCATTGTAAGCCTTGGCTGCCAGGCTGTATTCCTTCAGCGCTTCGAGGGAGGATGTGGTAGCGTCCTTCAGCGGCACGTCGTATCGTTGCACGGAAACCAAGGATTCCCCCAACTTCGCACGCAACTGCGAGGCTTCTCTTCCCAGCGCATCGAGCACCTGCTCTTTCTTCTCCACCGTCGTCAGCTCCTGGGCCAGCACATCCACGCTCTGGCAATTCACTGCCTGCAGGCCGATCACGTATTGGCTCCCGAGACTGCTGATGGAGCCTGCGATGTAAGCCTTGCTTCCTGCGCGCTCGCACACCTCGCGGGCTATAGAAAGCGTGAGCGGCGCGCTTGGCTGCCGGTTCATCAGCTGAAGCGTCGCCGCGACCTTGCTTCGCGGGAGAACTTCCAGAAACGGAGAGCCATTCAAAGCGACATTCAGCGCTGTTTTAAGCGTGTCGTCGAAGATCGCCTCGCCCGTGCTGTTGGTAAAATCCGCCAGAACGATTGTGTCCTTGTCAGTCAGCGTGTTGCCGGCCCGATGCGAACGATAGATAAGGCCTCCCCCGATGACGAGCAGTGCCAACAGCAAGGCGGCAAGCGTCAGTAAAGCGAGGTTTCTCAGCCTGGCTCGCGAGAGCATGGCCCCGGGCCCCGCAGTTTCCACTGCCGTGCTGCCCGAGGTACCGGCGAAAAACTTCCCGCTTTCGCTATCGCGCCTCACGCGCTGTAAGTCCGCGCGCATTTCCGAGGCATGCTGGTAGCGCAACGCCCGATCCTTCTCGAGCGCTTTACCAATAATTCCATCGAGCGGAGGCAAGAGCTGAGGATTCCAGTGGCTGGGCGGCTCCTCTTTCTCGTAGAGTATGGCGCCATAGGTCGCTCCGTGCGTCTCCCGAGTGAAGGGCAGGCGCCCGGTCGCCATTTCGTACAGAGTCACACCGAAAGAAAACAGATCGGTGCGTTCGTCGAGAGTCTTTCCCGCCACCTGTTCAGGAGACATGTAGCTCACCGTGCCCAAGGTGACGTTCTTGGTGGTGAGATCCTTGATCGAGGCCGTGGGATCGTCCGAGGCCGAGCTCGATTCGGTTTTTAGCCTTGCTTCCGTTCTCTTCGCCAGCCCAAAGTCCAGAATCTTGGCGTGTCCGCGTTTGGTAACGAAGATGTTTGCGGGCTTCATATCGCGATGCACAATTCCTGCCGCATGCGCCGCCTCCAACGCGTCGGCGACCTCAATCGAAAGCGTCAGAAGCAGGTCGGCTTCCAGGGGGCGTCCGGCGATGCGATGCTTGACGGTGTCGCCGTCCAGATACTCCATGACGATAAAGAGTCGTCCGTCCTGCTCTCCGATGTCGTAAATCGTGCAAATGTGGGGGTGGTTGAGGGAGGAGGCGGCGCGTGCTTCATGGCGAAAACGTTCGAGCGCCTGCGGATCTCGCGAGATCTCATCTGGCAGAAATTTCAGGGCGACGAAGCGGCCGAGTTCCATATCTTCGGCTTTGTAAACCACGCCCATACCGCCGCTGCCAAGCTGCTCGCAGATTCGGTAGCGCGCAATGGTTAGGCCGATCACTTGCGCGAATCTTACGTGCAGGAAAGTACCAAGTCAACGAGAGCAGCAGTAACCGACTGGGTGGAAAGCGAAGTCTTCAAATTGGCTCGTTGCGCAATATTGACACAGCGGTTGATCGCGGAACAAGAAATTGACGATGTCTTCCGCTGGCTCGGATCGCCCGTCATCCGCGCCGTATTTTGTGTGAGGGCAGTCTAATGCCGGGCGTTGTTGCGCGCGCAGCAGGCGCACGATGCAACGATCAAATTAGCGCCAGGAGCTCGGCCTGCATGAGATCCACCGCCGATAGAAAGCGCGACTGGCGGAAGGTGTTGGGCCACGCATCGGGAGTCTACACTCTGAGTTTGTCGAGCTCGTGGCCGAGCGTCACGTGTTCAAACACTGCCGCTGCTTCAGAGAAAAGGATGTCCAATCCGGAACGGCCACCTTGACCGGACCATGCAACAGCCTTTTTTCACGACCGGTGATCGCTCAACTCAGCTTAAGCCACCGCCTCCGATGTGGGTCGCTCGCCAAAAGACACGATTGCGCTAGCCTCGTCATCTGCAATGTCGAAAATCGTATGCAGCCGCGTCATGTGCAGCAAGTCGCGCACTCTCTTGCTGGGCTTCAGCAGCTTGAGTGCTCCCCCCTTATTTCGAACAGTGGTAACTGTCCCGACAAGCTCTCCGATTCCTGAACTGTCCATATATTCGACAGCCGCAAGCTGGACAAGAAATTTCCTGTGTCCTTGCTCCATCAGCTCTCGGACCATGTCGCGAAGAATAATGTTGCCTTCTCCGACTGTTATTCGGCCACTTATGTCGACAATGACGACGTCCCTGGCGTGCCGAGTGGAGGCTTGCATTTTGCCTGGAAGAGGTCCCTCCAATCCTAGCCCATGACGGTCGAGAACCTCACAGGCGGTGCCAGCGACGTCTTTAAATTCCGTCCGTACGATGACCAGTGAACGGCCTTGCTTAAGAACGTCGCGGAAGAAAGCAATGTCTTCCCGGGCGACGTGCTCGGCGGTAGGTTCCAGTCCAGTTGCCTTTTCGAGTGATTGTCCGACAGCAGCCCCTGTACCAGCACCGGCTAGCCCTAGCAGCGCCGCTGCTCCGAATCCTATTGCGAAGATTGGGCCCACGCCGGGAAGCAACAACGACGTTGCCGCTACGACGCCGGCTGACATCCCCGCTGCACCCCCGACGAATCCTCCAACAAATGCACCTAGCTCTTTACCGACGGTTTGCGCTTCGGTTTCCGAACGTGTCAGAAAAACAATCGAATTTTTGGGAATATGCCGTTTCAGCAGTTCTGCAACGGCTTCGTCTGCTTTGGCTCGCGAACTGAAAACTCCAATTGCCGTCTCCACGCCAACCTCCTGTGTGACTGTTATCCCTCCTCAGGGCCCGCAAGAATTTGTTCCCAAACTCACGCCATGTCAAGGAAAAAAGCGCTTAAGCATGGGTCCGAGGTTGCGCAAACTCGATGCTAAATCACTCCGCCCGGAAGGGTAAACATACGTCCACTCGCCGGGCACCAGCAAAGCAATTTGTGTCGAAATCTCAGCGCTAATTCAAGTTCCGGGTGGTAAACCTTGGGAGAGAACAAACCGTGCCTTAAAGGCTTGCAGATTCGTTGTGGGGCGGCAAGTGCAACGTAGCGGAATGCATTGAGAATTACGCGGCGGACCCTGGCGGTGACCGCTCCATGGATTTGAGCTTGGAGGCGGCAGTTGATTGATCCGACGAACCTGGAAGGGGAGGTCGCTTTATCGATTGCGCTGCATTGGTCCGAGTTCAAATTGTTCTGCTCTCGCTGTGTTAACTCTCTGGGTTGGGTGCAGGTCGAGCGAGGCGTAGGCGATCGAACCCAGCTTCCTCACATTGCGCCCATCTTGGGCCCGAGAGGTACGAGACGCAGAAGAGCTGTGCATTCAATCAGTTAGGGTGATTCCTCCAAAAAAGGCTCTTTGGCGGTTCAACTCCATGCATCAGGGTTCCCAGGAACTTAGTCGCTTTCGACGATTTCTTTCGGCGCAGGGATCAGCCCTGTGGTTACGAACCCGAAATTAGCCTACTAACCAGGTTACACACCCAACAAAAACCATTCACCACGTCTGAAATAGTTATATACTAAACCCCA
>JAFATF010000273.1 GCA_019244045.1 Acidobacteriota bacterium | reverse complement strand
AGTAAAAAACTTTTTATGTAAATCAATACCAACAAATAGCTCCATATTTCTCACCTCCATCCATTCCTTAAAAGGAAACTCTGCAATTTTACCAAATCTGGTAAACGCATCGTGGCTTGATGAGAAATATTTTCATGGTATCACTACGGGAGGGATGCTGCTGTCGGTCTGGCATAGTCTCGCCTCTCTCTCTGCGTCTCGGCGTGCCCGGACACGGAAACCCCATGCCCGGCCGGAGGGAGAGCGCAGAACATCCGGGTGCATACAGCCCCTGCATGGCCGATTTGCCAGGGAATGCGCTGCTTTCCTCTCCCCTGCCTTGCATGCTGACGCCTGATTGCCGACATTTCAAGCCGGAATATGGAGAAATCGGACAGAAGATGCTTAGTACGGACAGCGGTTTCCAGGGATTGACCATCCGGCACGTCACCCTGCAACCTGTGTGCATGCCAACCGGGTACCAAATTCGCGCAGCCCGGGATTTGTTGGGGTGGAGCGTTGCCAGGCTGGCCCAGGAAAGCGGTATTTCTGAACGGTCAATAAGCCGGGCTGAACGGTTTGCGGGTGTACCACGGATGCACGCACTAACCGTGGAGGCACTCGTCTCAGCACTCCAACACGCCGGCATTGAGTTTCTCATGGGCGGAGACGTGATGGGTGTACAGCTGCGGCGGCGCTGAACCAAACACGGGATCAGCCAATCAAACTTGTTTTCGGGAGAGCCGCGCAAAGAGAAGTGATACCGGCGTAGGGAAAATCGCCTGGGACGCCCGCAGCGGGGGCATTTCAGTTTTCCGGAGGGGAAAGGGCAGCCGGGCAGTGTTCCCCCTCTCAGCGGCTGCCACAGAGGCCCAGCAACGGCTCTCGACTTTAGACCGCGTTTCTGATTTCTTCGGGTAGCGCTCATTCCCTACTACCTAACTATTGCGAACATTAACTGCTAGGTGTGATTTATTGAGTTTCTCTCTGGAAGACCTTTAATGCGTTCCAGTATATTTACGCAACCTAGCCTTGTTAATGTTCAATTGCATTATAAAGCTATCGTGGCTTATAATCTTGATATTCGCCTCACACAATCATCACATCTACCTTACAACATTAGTTATTATGGTGTAGTATATTGACACCATAAGGTATTATGGTATATACTGCGGGTACTGATACGAACGGAAAAGGGGGAAGGGAGGGTATATACCTATGTCATGGAAAAAACATAAAACAACAGCAAACAGGAAAATAATTACCCTGCAAGAATGGGCGGATTTTCTGGGGGTCAGTCACGCCGCCGTCTCCGGCTACCTTACAGCATATCAAAAAAAGGAGGAGCGTATAATCCGAAAGATATTATTTCTATTTTGAAGTTTCACGATTATCTTTTTCTGACCTCAAAGCTTCTCAAGGGGCTATATAAAGGTCCGGTCAGCCCGGGAGAATAGTCGCAGGTGACTGATTTTTTGGGTTAGTGATACCTTCGGGATGGTTGGGTACACCCCTGGCCTGTTATGTGGGTTGCAGAGAGGGTGTTTCCGGTTTTCCATAGTAAAGCAGCCGGGCAGTGTTCCCCCCTCTCAGCGGCCGCCACAGAGGCCCAGCAACGAAATCTATTCGGTTGCCGGGACTGCGGGCTCTGCCGGATCGGAGCAGTTTCTTCGGCCACTTTCGGCTTCGCGATGCACTGAAGATCCTGCACGTCAATTTCGAGCTCTGTCTTCTCCTGCCCGTCATGGGTGGTGTTACGAGCACAAGAGCCCCTTTGAGCACAAACGGCGCGAGTTTCTCCGCCCGCTCCCTCTGCCCCTCAAGGACGGTCCGCCACAGCGTCGCCTCCTCCTGTCCAGAAATATCGCAGACAGCAAGGAGAAACTTGCGAAAGGATTACGTCGTTACCGGTTGATAACCATTTCCGATCCTCCCCTATACGATCAATACACGCACATGCAGTTGTAAGTTATATACTAAACATATTCGCCTCTTCCGGAGAAAGAGTATTATCAGGCTGCGGTGAATGCAGCAGTACTACTGCTACCCTGTCGAGGGATTGTATTGCATTTCTGTGTTGGTGGGTTGCAGAGTGCGTCCTTCTCCCCTACTCTGCCGCATGATCTTGAGGACCCGTTGCAAAGAAAACGAGAGTTGCACCGGCCCCACAACCGATGCGCTTGGCTGCATGCTCTTGTTTTTTAAAAGGTTGGTGGTTGCTGTCGAGTGAGTGTACTCGGGCGTGCGCTCCCCCTGGCCAAACTCAGAGAAGGCATACGCGTTGGAGGTCTGCCGGGCACCGAAGGGTGTCCGGATAAGACGGCGGGTAATCCGCAAAAACCCCGAGGTCTCCAGACGCGTGAGGGCTCCTGATATCGTGCTCTTGCAGTAACCGGTTGCCTCTCGGATTGCCTCGTAGCTGGGGCAGCAGCGCCCGCCCGGAACCGCGCAGAACACGAACAGCAGGCAGTGGAGTACCCGAAGGCCGGACTGTTTCAACACCCCGGACTTACAGCCCTTCCCCTTGGTTCGAAGCTCGAGGGCCTCAGCGGCCCTCATAATCAGGATCCGTTGGTTTCGGTCGATTGGTTGAAAGCACACGCAATCAGGCACGTACTCGGCATTTCGCCGGAAGCGCTTCATCAGGCACAACTCCGCCATTCCCCGAAAAGGGGTTGCTTTCGCCGGCGGCTTGTTGGAGGGTGCTGTTGCCAATACATGCACCCGGCCGCAAGCCGCTATGAGTTTGGGAGCCTCGGAGCTGGACACTCCGGGGCTTTCAACTTTTTAGGGCTATCTCATCGCTTGAGGCCCCCTATTTCCCCGCGTAAATCGTCGCAGATTTTCGAACATCGCGGAAGAGCCTTGACTGATAGCTTATTTTCTGTGTTTCTGTATTTCTGTACACACAGATTTCTGTGTTTCTGTGTATACAGTGGGCCTTGACCGGCGCTCCTTTTCTGTGTTACTGTATTTCTGTATACACAGATTTCTGTGTTTCTGTGTATTACAGAAAGGACAATTTCAGTGTCAGGACGGGTTTTCGCCATTGTTAATCAAAAGGGAGGCGCTGGTAAGACGACCATCACTATTAATCTCGCCGCCGCATTAGCAGAGACCGGCGCGCGCGTATTACTGATAGATGCCGACCCGCAGCACACCGCCGCCGACTGGTCAGCTGTGCGAGAAAGCGCCCCGCCGTTTGTCCTCATCGCCTTGCCGCAACCGATTTTGCATCGCGATGTCCCGAAGCTCGCAGTCGATTACGATTTTATCGTGATTGACGCTCCACCGCGCAATTACGAGATCACTCGTTCAGCCATTGCCGCCGCCGACCTCGTCGTAATCCCGGTACAGCCAAGCGGGGCTGACTTTTGGGCCACTCGGGAAACCGTCAAACTGGCAAAGGAGGCGCGCGAGTTTAAGGATACACAGAAAAGCGTATTTCTAGTCTCCCGCAGGAAAGGCCAGACAGCTCTGGGCCGGGACATCCGGGAAGCCCTCGCAGAATTTGAGTTACCGCTTCTTCGCGCCGACATCCCTGACCGCATTGCCTACGCCGAGGCAATCACTAACGGCAAAACCATTATTGAGAGCCAACAAAATGGCCTCGGCGCCAAGGACTTCCGGGTTCTTCTCGCGGAGATCAAGGAGGTTATAGCATGAGAAAGAAAATTACCCTCAGGCAGCCGGACGACGACGCTCAGCGCCAGGCAGCCGCCGACGAATGGGTAACGCGGGAAACAGAACCACCGACCCCCACTTATACAGAAACACAGAAACCTACGGAGAAACCTGCACGGTTAACGATTGATCTACCCCACGACCTCCACACCCGGTTTAAGGCGGCGTGTGCTCAACATCGAACAAAGATGAAAGATGAAGTCCTCTCCTTCATCGAAGAATGGACACGGAAACACCGATAATCACTTATACAGAAATACAGAAATACAGAAACACAGAAATCTGTATTTCTGTATACACAGATTTTCCCAAGGCGGTGCGATAAAGTTTATTTCTTCTCTTGACAATACTCGTCCTGATCTGGTAAGTTAAATAGGATCGACAAATAAATGAAAAAAGGCCTTACAGCCTGTGAAAGAAGCTACAAAGCCTGCGGAAAGTAAAGCATCCTCAGGTTATCAAATTCTTTCGCACCTGTCAAGCCCCTGGTTTTTGCGGTCAAATTTCTTTATACCATGACATCAATCCATTTCACACTCACTCAATCATTCACTACTACTCTTTTCGCCACAAGACACAGCAGCCGCCGTCCCCCCGCCTAAGGGGTTTTGTGGGTAATGAACGGACTAGCTGGCCGGGAAACTTTGACACCGGAAACCGAGTGCAAACTGCAAGGAACTGACAACGTAAGTCCCTTGCTAGGACGAAGGCCAATTACCTTCCCATCCGAGTTACCTCAGCGCGAAAGCCGCATAAGCGAAAAAATCGCCGCTTGCGGCGCTAGGAGAAGCAACGGACAACGGGAGAGAAGAACACCGGAGAATACCGCCAACGCCCCAGGGGGTAAAAGGGGGAAGGGGGAGATCGTGGAAAAACCACCCCAATCTAATCCCAGAGTACATTTCATATATTGAATACCTTTTTTCCTCCTTGACAATATGTACTCAATTTTGCTAAAAATTATGCAATGCCTTTCCATCATCCATAGTGGCAGATACTAAATTTCCTCAAAATAATTAAAACAACAAAAGCAGTAAGGAAGAAAGAACCCGATCCGAATTTTTAAGAAAGACACACGGTGACGTATTGCAAGATAAGTACGGATTAAAATCCGTACGGTTTGCTTCAGCCCACGCACAACCTGACACAAAAAGTACCCGTACGGATCAATTGGATAAAAATTCGGATCGGGTAAAAAAACAAACCACCAACCAAAAACGGGTCCATAAGGCCATCTGGTTACGCCGGCCCATAAGTATCATTGTTGACCAGTACGCCGCACAGTGGGGAGTAACACCCTCCCGCGCGGGGGAGCGACTTATTGAAAATGGTATCGAGCACAACATTCTTGGCGCAAATCTGCACCTTATCGTCGAGGTCATGCGCGACACGATCCGGGAGGAGTGCCGCAGGTTTTTTGGACGGATTACCGCCATCCTATTCCGGATGTATCTTTTGCTCTCTCGGATTTTCCATCTGCAGAAAAACCTGCTTGGCCGCTCAGGATCGCACAACCGGCTGACGGTTGAACAGTTGGATAAGATCATTGCCTGGAGCGGCGACCTGGCCCGCGAAGATATTAAGCGAAAAACCGGCACCCGAAGCGTTGCGCTCGACCAAGCAATCGCAGATTGGCTGGCAAGCGATACCGGCTCTGATCCGACAGAGGACACAGCAGGGGAGGAAGCGAATATGCACAAGCAGAACTGAGACCGATATGGCCCGAACTAACGAAATGCTCTCCTGATACGCATAAGGAAATCCGGTAACGCTTTCAATGCGATGTCGAAAACAGGTGGTTTCCGTCAGCACGACAAAGCGGTCTTAGCGAGATCCAAATCGGCCGGATTTCGTGTACGGAAAACCATGTCGGATTGATGAAATGTGCGAAAACTATTGTCCGATAGGTTTTCCGATACGTGTTTGCCGAACCCTCGTTCGTGGTTTGTCCGCTTATGCGTAGATTCGAGGCGTTCCGTTAGTTCGGGCCGAAATGAGGGGATGGGTAAGGGTCTGACCTTTTCAAACGGGCTCTAAACTCTAGTTAACCAAAGAAATTGGTCGACAACGGCGTCTCAAGAGTGGCCAAATGATCGCGGTCCGAGAAGATTGCACGGGTTTGGCGCGGGACTCTGGGTAATGTCGGACTAGACCTTTCCGCGCTCATGATAGGCGTTGGTACACGATACCGGTAACGCAATATTGCCGGTTGGGGGGGTCCGAGTATGATGTATTCGACACCACTCGTGAGTATTGGATTATTTGTATATAATGGAGACCGTTTCCTAGAGGAAACACTTGACTCGATCCTGAACCAGACGTTTACCGATTTCGAACTGATTATTTCTGACAATGCGTCCACAGACCGAACGGGCGAGATCGCGAAAGCCTATGCTAAGCACGACGATCGTATCCGCTACTACCGAAACGAGAAGAACATGGGCGCAGGCTGGAATATACGCCGCGTCTACGAACTTGCTACAGGCAAGTATTTCAAGCAGGCCGCCGCCGATGACATCTTAAGGCCAGAGTTTCTACAACGGTGTGTTGAGATACTTGAAAACGATCCTGACTGTGTAGTGGCCTATGCAAAAACCATAGAGGTCGACGAAAACGGAAACTTCATCAAGAATTATGTATCGCCGATAAGGACTGATTATGACGATGCGATCGCACGTTTTTGCGAATTCTTGATGACGGGCGGGCACATGTGCTACCCGATTTTTGGCGTGATGCGGATGTCGACTCTGTGTCAGATTCCGCCACAAGGTAGCTACGTCAATAGCGACGGAGTGTTGCTAGCGCGGATGTCGCTGCGCGGCTTGTTTTACGAATTGCCTGAGCATCTTTTCATCAGCAGGCGCCACAGTGGGCAATCTGCGGTGACCCTTCCGGTCCGTCTGAAAGAGCCACGGCGGTTCCGCTTGACCAATCGTCACGGCTGGCTTCCGTGTCCCGAGTGGTGGGATCCAGCGAAAGCCCGAGCCTTTACGTTTCCTGAGTTTCGCTTATTACTCGAGTATTTTCTGTCTATCTATTACGCGCCCCTTGATGCTAGACAGAAGCTCCGCAGCTATGCCATGTTATTGCCTTGGATCAAGATACACTTCAGACCCATATTGAAGGATTTACTCATAGCGGCCGACCAGATGCTTTACAGGCTACAGGTCGCGAAAACGACATCGACCGAAGCAATAGACCCGTATTACGGTATCAAGAGAGGCAGCGTCTCTAAAGATTAAGTCTAAACAGCCTCTGGGGAACGTTATCGCAAGGACGAGTATGTGGCAGGCGACCCATTGCGAACAATATTCCCTAAAGTGTGGAACCTTCTCCCCGTGACTTCTTGCTTATGAGACCAAACGACCAGAACTTACGCAATTCCACACATCGTATTTACTTGTCCGTACAGAACTCCAGGATAGCAAAAATACTCAATTCAGCCTTGCGGTTCTGAGCATCCATCAGTTTAATAGGCATTCCCAGAGTTTTGGGAGCGGGAGGCATTCGAGGAGGAGTTTGATGGCGCGCCGGAGGCCCCGCGTGAACCAGGAGAGCTTTCCGCGGGTGAGCTTGGCAGGCTGACGGTCCGGTCGTTTTTTTCGGCGGGGATTGGATGGTTGACTTGATCCCCCATGCCGGTCGAGACCGCCCAGTAAAGGGCCAAAGACATGACCAGGATCAGCCGGGCGAGGCGGTCGGGATATTGGATATGGGTCTGTTCGAGGCCAAACCCGCGCGATTTGAAGTCGGAGACCATGGGCTCGATGCCCCAGCGATTGGCATATCCCAGGGTGGTCAGATATCCCGGCTTGACCGACATGGCGATGATCCAGGGCTCGGCATGTCCGGGATCGCGAATGACGCCGATATTGGTCGTGACCCGCTGGCCGGTGAGGGCGACAGCCTCGAAATAATGGCTACCAGACAAGGCGAGCGCGCCAGTCGTGGTCCTTGTTGGGGTTCCAAGCCCAAACCCTCGAAATTTTTGAATTCCTTGGAATTCAGTGACTTACGCTAAAGCGTCACATTGGCAAGGAGCGCTACGAGGTCAATGGGCTGGCGGTTACCGCGAAACAGGTAGCGCCCGAGGAAATGGACATG
>JAFATF010000177.1 GCA_019244045.1 Acidobacteriota bacterium | reverse complement strand
GGCAGCCGGAACTGGTTCCGCTTTTCATTGCCGAAACTGCCGTCCGCCGGACGTTGAAAAGCGGCTGGATTGATCCATTGAACCTTGTTCTGCCCCGCGTAGGGATTTCCCACAACGAGATTACTTTCGTTCGCGGCCTGGGCCGCTGCTTCTTTGGCTGCATTTCATTCCCAGGAGAAATTCATGGTCCGCAAGCAAAGCGGCAAATCGAAAACCGCTCCCACTCCGCCGGTGGTTCATCCACACGCTGCCGGCATTGACATCGGAGCAACTGAAATATTTGTTGCTGTACCGACAGATCGGGATCAGTCCCCCGCGCACCGTTTCCAGACGTTCACCCAAGACCTGCACGCGTTGGCGGACTGGCTGCAGCAATGCAGAATCCAAACGGTCGCCATGGAGTCCGCCGGTGTTTATTGGATTCCGCTATTTCAGATCTTGGAGGAGCGCTGTCAATGTTCCTATATTGTGAGAATTGGCCAATCGGAGCGAGTGCTATTCCTTAATTCTGGGACTGCCAGCCTTTGCTGACTGAGGCGGTGCCGCAGACGGGGCGAACTGAAGGCGCGCCTACACCGTCTGGTGTTGGACCCCATTGTCCCTTCCTGCTGATGTCCTGAATGCCTGAATCTGTGAACCCAGTGATGAAAACACATCGATAGGGATCGGGAAAACGACAGTACTGTTGTTCTCTGATCCAATTTCGACAAGCGTTTGGAGATATCGCAGTTGAATAGCAGCAGGCTGTTGCTGGATACGCTCGGCTGCCAAGCTCAGTTTGTCCGCAGCAAGATATTCGCCTTCAGCGTGAATGATCTTCGCTCGGCGCTCGCGTTCTGCCTCCGCTTGCCGAGCGATCGCTCGAATCATCTGTTCCGGCAGGTCGACCTGCTTTACCTCCACCAGGGTCACCTTCACGCCCCACGGGCCGGTGTGCCCGTCCAGGACCGCTTGTAAACGCGCGTTGAGTCTCTCGCGCTGACTCAATAGTTCATCGAGTTCAACCTCCCCCAGCACGCTACGCAGGGTAGTTTGCGCTACCTGCGATGTGGCATACAGATACTTATTGACCACAAGGACGGCTTTGATCGGGTCGACGATTTGGAAGTACACGACGGCGTTCACTTTGACTGAGACGTTGTCCCGCGTAACCACGTCCTGGGGTGGTACCTCCATCGCCTCCACACGAAAGGAAGTGCGGACCATGCGTTCCCATGGCGGACATACAAAAATCAAGCCTGGTCCCTTTGGCTGAGTCAACACACGGCCCAGACGAAAGACTACCCCACGTTCATACTCGGCAAGGATCTTGATGCAGGACGCGATGTACAAAACGGCGATAGCAACAACCACGATTCCGATCATTGGATTTTCCCCCGTTCGCCAAGGTCGGTGCAGAGCCGTTCGATGATCTTGTAAAAAACGATCAGCGTTGCTAACAGAGCGAGCCGCGAATAGAGAGGACTGGTGCGAAATAGTTCGATCACCAAAATGAGGCTGGCGAGAACGAACAACATCACAGACAAAACACGATGAAAGCGCTGCATTCCGTGTTCGATACTGTCCAGGTCACGGCGCTCAATTTGGCGACCGTCAGCCGAGTCAGTGCACGCGGCCTTGCTTGGGCAGGAATTACAGGCAGAAGCAGGCGCGCGGTAGACCACTACACCTTTGAGCGAGTCGGACAAGATTGGGAACAGGTGCTGATCTTTAGGACAACGCCACACATCCCGTTCCGGATGATAGGTGAACCCGGCGGTGCTGATCTGATGAGAGCGCCGGGCAGCGTAGCGAGCTGCCCGTTCGAGCACAACAGCGATGATTGCCAAGGACAGGGCATACCCTAACATCAGCACGAACTCAAGAGAACCGCCACTTAGGAGTCTCATCGTGTTTGCACCGGAGCCATCACTTCGGTAAAGAGTACCTCCTCCGGCTCCTCCAAAGTGGAGCTCTGTCGCATGTAGCTAACACCGAGAAAGCAGATATACAGGACCGGCAACGCTCCCCCAACGATGAAGACAACGTCACCGGGCATTCGCAGCCACTCCAAAATAGAATTGGTGCGGCTTGTGATGTAGTTCAGCGTCCGGGCGTCATAGTAGCTGACGTTTATCGAATGGTAGAGCTGCAGCACTCCCAGCGGGAATAGCGTCGCGAAAACCATCCAGGCCAGCCCAACGTTCAGTGACCAGAAGCTGATCTTTGCTGCTCTATCTGACCAGTGGCGTTCTGGAATGATATAGCGCAAGCAGAAAAGCGCCAAGCCCACCGACAGCATTCCATACACGCCCATAAAGGAAGCGTGTGCGTGATTTGCCGTTAGAGCGGTCCCGATCTCGTAGTACGAAACCACCGGCAGATTAATCAGGAAACCGAACACCCCGCACCCAGGAAGTTCCAGAACCCGACGGAGGCGAGAAACATGACTGCCCAGTAATGAGGAAATGGAGTTCGCGATCGCGAGCCTTGTGCAGTTCCCAATTGAAGGAAGCTCCATGCCTCGAGCGTCAGGAAGGTAAGAGGAATCACCTCAGCAGCCGAGAAGAATGCACCTAGCGCCATGTGAACAACTGGAGCGCCAGAGAAGTATACGTGATGCATAGTGCCGACGATGCCACCTGCCGAGTAGAGGATAACGTCGAGGTAGATCATTCGCAGGGCGGTTCGCTCGTGCACCACACCTAGTAAGACGAAGATGTACGCGACCAATATGGTCGAGAACAATTCGAGAAAGTCTTCTACCCAGAGATGCACAACCCAAAAGCGCCAAAAGTCAGTCGTCGTGAAGTGTTGTGCGGGGTGCGCCAACAAACCAACTCCGTAGAATGCCGGAATGGAGAGGGCCGAAAACAGGAAGGGCCAGGGCATGTTTCCAACCTGTTCTGCCGGCAGCCGGCCGCGAATCCCTCGGAAAAGAATAAGCACCCACAGCTCTAAACCAACAGTCAGCAGCACCTGCCAGAGGCGTCCCAGATCCAGGTACTCGAACCCCTGATCACCGAGCCACGAGTTACGAATCCATCCTTGAATCCCAGCGAATTCGCCGAACAAACTGCCTACTACCACTACGACCAGCGCTCCCAGGA
>JAFATF010000737.1 GCA_019244045.1 Acidobacteriota bacterium | reverse complement strand
GGGCGGGCGAAAGAATGTTGTTCGAGGCCAGCATCAAAGTCGCAGCTTCGATCTGAGCTTCCGGCGAAAGCGGAATATGAACCGCCATCTGGTCGCCGTCGAAGTCCGCGTTGAAAGCCGTGCAGGTCAGAGGGTGTAGCTTGATGGCCTTCCCTTCGACCAGCACTGGCTCGAAAGCCTGAATACCGAGCCGGTGCAAAGTCGGAGCGCGGTTCAGAAGAATGGGGTGGTCCTTAATTACCTCTTCGAGGATGTCCCAAACCACTGGATCCTGCTGTTCTACCAGCTCTTTAGCCTGTTTGATCGTCGTGCAGTGGCCGCGCTGCTCCAGGCGGTGGTAGATGAATGGCTTGAACAGCTCAAGCGCCATCTTCTTCGGTAGACCGCATTGATGCAGCTTCAGCTCAGGGCCGACCACAATGACGGAGCGCCCGGAGTAGTCGACGCGCTTCCCGAGCAGATTTTGACGGAAGCGGCCCTGTTTGCCTTTAAGCGTGTCGGAAAGGGACTTGAGCGGCCGGTTATTTGCGCCGCGCAGCACGCGTCCGCGCCGGCCGTTATCGAACAGCGCATCCACCGCCTCCTGCAGCATGCGCTTTTCATTACGCACGATCACATCGGGAGCATGCAGCTCCATCAGCTTCTTTAGCCGGTTATTGCGGTTGATGACACGACGATACAAATCGTTGAGATCGGATGTCGCGAAGCGGCCGCCGTCCAGCGGTACAAGCGGACGCAACTCTGGCGGAATTACTGGGATTACATCGAGAATCATCCATTCGGGCTTATTTCCCGACTTCCGGAAGCTCTCGACTACACGAAGGCGCTTGGCGTACTTCAGCTTCTTCTGAGCCGAAGTCTCCGTCTTCATCTTGTCGCGGATGTCTTGGCTCAGGGCCTCTATGTCGATCCTTCTCAGAAGTTCTTTGACGCCCTCGGCGCCCATCATCGCGACGAACTTGCCCGGAAACTCCTGGTCGAGTTGCCGTTTGCGCTCATCACTGATCACTTCCCCAAGCGTGACGCCAACCGCCTCGCCTGGATCGACGACCACAAAGGCCTCGTAGTAGAGGACACGCTCCAGTTCACGAAGCGTGATATCGAGCAAGTAGCCGATACGGCTCGGCAGGCCTTTGAAAAACCATACATGAGAGCAGGCGCTTGCCAACTCGATGTGGCCCAGGCGCTCGCGGCGCACGCGGGAAAGGGTCACTTCCACGCCGCACTTGTCGCAGATCACCCCACGATGCTTCATGCGCTTGTACTTGCCGCAGAGACACTCCCAGTCTGCAACGGGCCCGAAAATCCGCGCGCAGAATAGGCCGTCGCGCTCGGGTTTGAAGGTCCGGTAATTGATAGTTTCCGGCTTCGTTACTTCGCCATGTGACCAGCTGCGGATCTTTTCCGGAGAGGCCAGACTGATTCGAATGGAATCGAAGTCGGCAATGAGATTGGCTCTATCGTACGGAGAGGAACGGTACATTATTTGATCCTTGTTTGATCCTTAAATAGCTTTCGATTCTTTCGCACGCGCAAGACTATAAAAGCCCGCGCCCCCTTGCTAGTCCGCAGCGTGCGCCAGGTCCTGCATCTCGCGAGGCTTCTTCATCAGTTCCACGTCGAGGCAGAGACTCTGCAACTCCCGAATCAGCACATTGAACGATTCCGGAACACCGGGCTCTGCTGCTGCTTCGCCCTTCACGATGGCTTCATAAATTTTTGCGCGTCCGTAAACGTCGTCCGACTTGGCCGTCAGCAGCTCCTGCAAAATGTACGCGGCACCGTATGCTTCGAGTGCCCAGACTTCCATCTCGCCGAAGCGCTGCCCACCGAATTGCGCTTTTCCGCCAAGCGGCTGTTGCGTAATCAGTGAGTACGGCCCAATGGATCGAGCGTGAATCTTGTCATCGACCAAGTGGCTCAATTTCAGCATGTAGATATAGCCGACCGTCACCGGCTGCTCGAACATCTGGCCGGTCATGCCGTCGTAAAGCTCAACTTTTCCAGAAGTCGGTAGCCCGGCTTCGGATAAACGCGTTTTGATGTCCTTCTCGGCCGCTCCGTCGAATACCGGAGTGGCGAAGTGTAACCCAAGCTTCGCCGCAGCCCAACCGAGGTGTGTCTCCAGAATCTGCCCGACATTCATACGAGACGGAACACCGAGCGGATTCAGCACAATCTCTACCGGCGTGCCATCGGGCAAGTACGGCATGTCTTCTTCGGGAACAATTCGTGCAATAACCC
>JAFATF010000168.1 GCA_019244045.1 Acidobacteriota bacterium | reverse complement strand
CGCCATGCAGAAAACGGAAACATTTGACGCCATTGTTGTCGGGTCAGGGATGACCGGCGGAGTGGCTGCCTCAGAACTATGCAAAGCCGGACTCAAAGTTCTCGTCTTAGAGGCCGGTGGAGCACAGGACGATTTGCGGTCTGATCAAGGAATTCACGCGGAACAACGATTTGCCGGCCACCAAGTCCAAAATAAATGCTATGCCTTTGCTGAGGCTACTTCCCAATTGTTTGTCAATGATCACGACAATCCCTACCTTGTTTCTCCAGAGCAACCGTTTTCCTGGATTCGTGCTCGCGCCGTAGGTGGCAGGAGCCTGCTTTGGGCAGGCCATTGTTACCGGATGACCGATGCAGAGTTTAGGGCAGCCCGCGAAGATGGCATCGGCGAGAATTGGCCCATTTGTTACCAGGAAATCGCGCCTTATTACGATAAGGCCGAGAGGCTCCTCGGTGTAAGGAGCAGATCTTTCACAAACGCGAGAAACGAAGCTTGCCTGGCGCACGATGAAACCCATTTTGGTGAAGCGTTTGCCAGGCTTGGCCCGGCGCTGATACGCGCACGCGTCAGTTTTTACGGAGGCGAGCGAACACCCTGCCTCCATTGCGGACGGGAAAACGCGTTTTGTTCCCGGCCTGTCTCCAGCCCAAATTCCACTCTGGCCGAAGCCTTCAGCACAGGTCGCATGCAGCTATGGACGGAATCACCAGTCCGGCATATAGAAATTGCCGGGAATGGAAGGCATGCGCGAATTTGCGGGATCAGGCGGAAAACGGGCCAGGTCTTTGAAGTATGCGGACGATTGGTTTTTCTGTGTGCTTCGACGCTTGAATCAACGCGGATTTTGTTGAATTCGACATCCTCCCGGTTTCCCAACGGATTGGGCAATTCCAGTGGGGTCTTGGGGCGCTATTTGATGGACCATGTTTCGGGGATCTCCGTGACTGGAGTTTTCAATCGCGATATTCCGCCAAATGAGGGCGCCGGCGCAGGCATGTTTTATGTTCCCAATTGGCAAGAGCCATGTAGTTCTCGGAACCGCGGGTTCTCACGCGGCTACGGCTATCAACTCTTCACCATGCGTGCCGATCACGAGTTGCTTCCCTGTGGCGGAACAAAGCTCATCCCGGTGCAGCAATCGGAATCTGCATCGGGAAATGCCATGGTCAGGATCGTAGGGTTTGGCGAGATGCTCCCTTACGACAACAACTATGTGGAAATCGATAAAGAGGGTGGCAAAGATGCGGATGGTATTCCTATCCTCAGGATCAGTTGCAGTCTTCGAGACAATGAAAAATCGATGGCGAAACACATGTTGGCCAGCGCTCAGGAATTGTTGCAATCGGCACACGTTAAGGTGACTGACATACAGACTGGCCCCGCGGAACCCGGCCTCGCCATCCATGAGGCCGGCACTTGCCGGATGGGAAGTGACGCGAGGACTTCAATGCTGAATTCATTCAATCAGTGCCACGATGTGCCGAATGTTTTTGTTACCGACGGAAGTTCCTTTCCGAGCATTGGCGTGCAAAACCCGGTTCTTACCATGGTGGCGTTGACGATCCGGGCCTGTGAGTGCGCCGTTCAACAGTTAAGAAAGGGAGAAACATAGGGTGTATTCACACTATCTGGACGACGCAGCCAACTTGGGTTTGTGGCCCGGAAAGGATATGACGCCGATCGACCTCTAGTTGCCGCTGGCACGAATTTGTTCATCCAATACCGCTCATCGTGTTTTCGCGTCTGTAGCTATCGCATGGGACCCGCGCGAAGTTATCATTACAGTGAGTCTTTTCCAATCGAAGAATGAGCCTGAAGGAGACCGAAGAAAAGAGAAACTGAGGAAGGCTCCTTTCGGCTTTGAGATTAAGAGAATAAGTCTCAGTCTAACGCAACAACAGAAGTAGGGATGATAAGCCTTGGGGAAACGCGTTCTTTGCGTTTCCCCAAGGCTTATCATCCGGGGCGAACCCGAGTCCCAAACTCGTCAAACAGTTTCTGCTTGGCCCGTTGCATCCGCTGTGCTGCCTCGGTATCGCTCATGGCTCCCGCCATCCGCTGCAACATGGCTAGGCTCATTCCCTTGCGCAAACACTGCGCCGCTCTCGGCACCTGCTGCAGGCTTTCCCAGGGCGTCAGGTAGAGCCGATAACGTCGGCGGGTACGCCCTTTCTCATCGGTGTACAACTCCGGCTGGGCGCAGGGCCGATGGAAATTCAAATAGGGATTGAAGTGATTGCGGTAGAACTGCTGGACCGCTACGGCCTGTTCCGCCGCCATTGGCCCGTAGCCCATGTGTTTGCGGATCACCGCTCCATTCTTGGTCTCGGCCAGCCCGTTGTCGTTGCTATGCCGGGGCCGACTCTTGGTTTGCTCTATCAGCAGTTTGTCCAGCAAACCGGCCACCACCGTGTTGATAAACTCGCTGCCGTTGTCGGAGTGAAAGCCCAGGATGAGGAAGGGAAACTGCTCCAGCATCGCTTCCAAGACCGGTACCAACCAGGCTTCGCTGATGTGCGGCGTAGCCCCCACAATCTCCCATTGCGTCACCTCGTCGACGGCATTAATGTGATACAGACCTTTGTTGCCCTCGGCATCCCCTTGATGCACCGTATCCACCCGCAGATAGCCTGGTCGTCCTTGCGGATCGGGCCGTCGCCGCTCTCCAATGGCCACCGGCGTGGGCCGTGTCTTGGTATAGTGCAGTCGCTGTTGTCGGTACTTGGGTCGTTGCCGCAGGTTATACAGATGGGCCACGGAGATCGAGGCCAGCCGCTCGTATTCTTGCTTGCCATAAACCCGATATTCGCGGTCTAAGATGTGGCACGTCGCCGCTCCACTCAAGCTGTCATGGGCTTCATCCACGCGCGCCAACAGTTCGATATCCTTGCCCCTATAGCGTTGCGCGAAGCGGTGCCGTCGATAGGCTCGCACCTTCACCTTCCCGCACTGCACATATTGCCCGATCAAGCGCGTCACCTGCGCCCGGCTCAGCCCCGTCATTTTCCCCAGGTATTGCCGGATCAAGCCGCGACCGCGCCGGTCTTGTTCTAAGTACTGCTGCTGTACCAGAATTTGTTCCACCCAGCCGTATTTTTCGGCTCGGCTGGTCCCCTCGAATTGGATCCCAAGGCTGCCCTGCAAAAAGGCCTGGATCTGATCCAAACTTAACGGCTCGGATGCCTGCACGTTGATCGTCAATCCTCAGCATCTCATCTCCTCTCCAGGCTCATCTTGTGTTGGAATCCGTCCTCCTCTCCAGGCTCATCTTGTATTGGACAAGACT
>JAFATF010000570.1 GCA_019244045.1 Acidobacteriota bacterium | reverse complement strand
GATGCCATTGCCGCGGAACATGAATAGGAAATCCACAACTTCGCCGGTCTTTTCGTCCACCGTTGATGGCTGTTGCGGGCGTTCAGCCTCCCACTGTTGCACCGCCTCGCCAACGACGTGGTCTACCGGTTTAACAAATGCGGCACTGGTCTTGTTTGCTGGGATCGTCAAGTCGCAAACAGTCCCGGCGCTGTCGGAAGAACTCGGGTGCAAGCGCACGCACCCGACACGTAGCCGGCGAATTTCATCGACTCGCAGACCACCAAACAGCCACACAATGCTCAACGCTCTGACCATCGGCAGCGGGTAAAAATGCCTCGCACAAAAGAATGATGTAGTTAGGTCATCTTGGGTCAGATTGATTCCAGCCCACAACAGCTTGGCCCATATGTCTTCCGCGATCACTCGGGCGTTAGGCGCAATCAAGGCTCGCAAGCTTCGAGGAGCCCGGAAGCAGCGTCGCGGATCGAAACTTCGCGGAATCCACTCCCATTCCTGAATATCGCGGAAGAAGGTACATAAAGAGGAAAGCAAATGGGCCTTGGACTTTGCTGAGAGCGGTTTACTGCGCCGCTTCTGGTATTTTGCATTTACTTGCGTCCACTCTCCCACCGCCATGCGGCAGACGGTACCCACCCATTCCGCGGCTATCTCGCGCGTCCACCGATCCGGCGAAACGCAGTCAGGATGGGCACTCGCAATCCAGCGGCCGACTTTAAGAAGATAGATGAACTGGGTTTTGCGGCTTTTGGGCTGCAAGGTGCAGGTGTCGCGCCAACGCTCTACCCAACTTACCCATTCAGCCGGAACACCGTTACGAGCGTCGCCGAATATCGATCTTGCCGGGGGTCTCGATAACGGATGTGCAATGGCGCTGAGGCCGGCCAGCGCACGTGATAGGACACCAATAGCGGCCTGCCTATATCGAACCCGCGTGAGTTTTCTTTCCGCCTCCAGCAAATCAAGCGTGATGTCTTCGAGGTGTGGGCTTTTGGCCGCCAGCAAAAGAGTACAGACCGCCCACTGTGCATCTTTCGCGCTGTACCGGCTATAACCCCACGAGCGGATGAGATCTATAATCCGCTTGATGGAAATCGCGACGCGTTGCCGGCCAAAGATCCGGCACGCCAATGCGGTTCTGTCGATAATCCCGAGCGCCCTGAAATTATCAAATACCTTTAACAGATACATGCCGGCGACCAGCATCTGCCGGGCGTGGCTATTCGTATGTCGATAGCGATCGTGGAAAGCTTTTGCCGTGGGGTGGAATATCTCCATCCACTCATCAAAAGTCCATGCCCAAAAAGTTCGACGTCGCCTATGCATCTCGATCAGCATTACCGTTAGCGCCCCAGAACGAGACTGTGACGGCGGCTTTATCGCGTTCATCACATCGTCTAACGGATCAGTAAGCCGCAGGAGTGCCTTTTTCGTATGTTCCGGAAAGTGCCCATAAGGTCTTTGTCGAGCAGCCAAGTAGGCGAGTTCCCGAATCTCGTCTTTGCGAAGCCTTGCGGAGCGATCATATCGGTGGGGATCAACGGGCCAAGACCATTCCGGCTGTGGTGATACCGACAGAGGCTGGGTGGCGTCGACGTATAGCTTATGCAAGGAATGTGTCCTTCATTGCCTGCGTGCGCCAGGCATGGATCTCGGCCATACCCTTGGCAAGCTTCGCAGCCAATTCGCGGCCGCTCAGATGTATATAAAGAAGAGTCGTCTGGACGCTACGGTGTCCCGCAAAAGCCGCGATTTCGTGGACGTCCCAGTTTGCTCGTGCAAGGCCCGTCAGGCACAAATGCCGCGTAGTATGCGTAGTAAATTCAGCAATCCCGCTCCCTTCAGAGATTCCTTCGACGACCTTGGACCAGGTCCATATCGATATCGGCTTCCCAGCATTGCGGCGCGATTCAGAGATGAAGAGCCGGCCACGTTCGCGGCTGAGCTCGCGACGTCGCTTTAGGTAAGCAGCTACCAGTTCTGCGGTTGCCGTAGAGTACGGCACCACGCGGGCACGCCGATTTTTGGTAGTTTCAGCCCGAATCGTGATGGTTCGATGCGCAGGATCAATGTCGGAGATCTCCAGCCCGCAAAGCTCCTCTCGCCGTAGCGCACAGTCATACGATAAGGCCAGCATTGCGCGGTTCCGAAAGGACTCCTTTCTCGCCACATCAAGCACCGCCCTCCACTGCTCATCATTAGGAATCCATGGCAGTTTCGTGAATCGTGGAATTAGTCCGCGTTCTCGCGCGCCGCCAAAGCCCTTGCCAGGGGTATAGCGGCCCCGGCCAACTGGATTGGTGGAGCGCAGCCCTTCTTCCATCAGATAGTCGTAAAACAGGCGAATTGCGGTTAACCGTTGCTGTAGCGTTGCATTGGCGAGCCCGACACCGGAATCGATCACGACTACGTTCCTCCCGCGCGGATTCGGCCGTGAGGTCAAGTCGCGGACATACGCGGCGACGTGATCCCTTGTGGCAGCAACGACGTGAGTGTCTCGGGCGGCACTGAAGGCCAAGTATTCTTCCAGCGCCAGTCCGTAAGCATTGATCGTATTTGCGGCAAGTCCAAGATTCGCCTGAAGCACTAACCAAGCGCGAGCCGCGTCAACTTCGGCTGCTCGTAAATAGCGCTGCCAGCGAATCTCGGCCATCTGATCCGACCTCCGCAAAGGAGATAGTGCAAGTTTGGCAGGATATTAAAACAGGCTGATGAGGTTTTGGTTTCGGAACAGAAACTATTCCGCATGTTTTTAAGCAACGGGATCTTTACGCAGGTTGGAAAATCAGGAGAAGCGCGGTACAAGATGCCAATGGAGATAGCCGAAATCCTTCATCAATTCGAAAGAGCTACCGGGAAATTTGCCCGAGCAGCTGTCGAGGCGGCGGTGGCTCGTCGGCAAGAGGTCACACCGGAGCTTCTGCGAGTACTGGAGGATACAGTGGGCCGGGCCGCGCGACTCGACGCCGAGGGAGATTACATGGCGCATCTGTATGCCATGTTCTTGCTCGCGCAGTTCCGCGAAATCCGCGCTTACCCACTTGTAGTCCGCGTGGCCTCGCTTCCGGGGGACCTGCTGGATTCTCTCTGTGGAGACTTCATCACGGAAGACCTCGGCCGGGTACTCGCCTCGGTGTGTGGCGGCGAGTTGGCAGGCATCCAGTCTTTAATCGAGAATGAGGCCACTGACGAATGGGTCAGAGGCGCGGCCCTGAGCAGTCTCGTGACGTTGGTGGCCGCTGGACAGAAGGGCCGCGACGAAATCCTGAACTATTTCGCCAGTCTGTTCCGCGGCGGCTTGGTGCGGAAGTGGTCACACGTCTGGGGCACGCTTGTCTCGTATACCTCTGATCTTTATCCCGCAGAACTGCTTCATGACATCGAATGTGCCTACGAAGAGGGCCTGGTCGATCCCGGCTACATTGGCTTGGACGACGTCAAGAGCGATTTAGCTATGGGCAAGGATCGGATTCTCGCAAGACTTGCAGACGACCCCCATCGACGCCTCGTGGAGAACACCGCGGCCGAGATGGGATGGTGGGCATGCTTTCGGGAGGATAACCAGAAGCGCGTGAAACCCGCTGCCCAGCGCGCGGCAGATTCGAGGTTGAGTCTAGCCGCCTCTCTTAGCCCGAGCAAAAGGGCAATGGCGAAGACCGGCAGAAACGAACTATGTCCGTGCGGCAGCGGTAAGAAATACAAAAAGTGCTGCGGCGCTTGAAAGTCTGGCCCTGCTCCCGCGCCGATTCGACACACATCAGCTTTGATGTGTCACCGCTCTGAACAACAGGTGACAGTGGAACTGGTTTCAAAAGAAATGAGGGGTCATCGCTCGGTTCTCCAGGCGTTGATGTATCTAACGAACCATATTCCACATAACTTAGATCTTTTGGCCATGCCAACAATTTTGTTCTACGAAACCGGCTATTCCACCCATGTCCTTCGGCAGGCAAGCCGACGCAGCTGGCGTATCGGCCAGAAACAGGCCGTGCGCGTCTGCTACATGAGCTACTCGGGCACGGCGCAGGAACGCTGTCTTCGTCTCATGGGCAAGAAGATG
>JAFATF010000556.1 GCA_019244045.1 Acidobacteriota bacterium | reverse complement strand
GGCTGGCACCGTTCCAGCAACCGAGGCACGCGAGTAAACCTCAGCGGCTCCGTCGAGCCATTCTGGTCTTTCTTCTACGGCACCTCGTTCAACCTCGAGCGTCTCCGGATTCGACCGCGGACTGACGGTCTCGAAACGAGCCCCGATCATTGCTTCCGCACGCGGTAAGCCGAACAAGCGCGCTGCCTGATCATTGCAGTCGGCGACACACTCGTAGCGATAGTAATGCTCTACCTGCTCGTCAGGGTCCGTATCCAGGCAAATGGGAACTTGCAGTCCGATGCGAGCCATGGCCTCGTTTTCGTAATGAAAGACTGGAGCCGGCTGCTCAGTATGCTTAGGGGCTTCCTCGTGATTCCGCCGCCCGCTCCAACTCTGCCGCGGCGCGCGCGGCGAAAGTCTGCAATATTGCCTCGGCGGACTTGATATTTTCAAAAGGCTGGCGCGCGGCGGCGGCAATTAAGCGCAGCCACTGCCGCTAGAGTCCATAAGCGCCGCACCAGCGTATCCCTGGGCGCGCAGTTCCTCCAGCCGCAAATCGCCGGAAAATATCGCGTGGACTCCCGCCGCGCAGCGTGAGTTTTCGGGAAGCCTGCATGACTCCGCCTGGCCGTAGTTGGTAATGTCGGTCGTAAGTATGCGAATAAGGCATGGAGGATCGACATGACTACTAAGGCGCAGTTGGAAGTACCGGCCGGCATGCAGCGACTCTGCCGACGATTTGAGCTCTGGCGTAGATCACACCGAGGACGATTACCGATTCCAGAAAGGTTGTGGGCGTCGGCGGCAGCACTGGCGCGCGAACACGGCGTTTTTCGAACAGCCAAGATTTTGCGCCTAGAATACGGCAAACTCAAGCGGATGTCGGAGGCCGGCGATCGAAGCCTAGAGCCGACGAGGCCCACGGCATTCTTAGAGCTGATGCCACAGGGAGCCGGTGCGTCGGATTGCCTGATTGAGTTGGAAGGGCCTCGCGGCAAGATGCGTATCCAATGGAAAGGGGTCACGGCGTCCGACCTGGCCGGTCTCATCCGCCTGTGGGAATCGGTGTGATCCAGATCACGCCGCAGATGCGCATCCTGGTGGCGATCGAATCGGTCGATGGCAGGAAAGGGATCGACTCGCTCGCCCGGTTATGTCAGGAGAAGCTCCAGGCGGATCCCTTCTCGGGATGTCTGTTTGTGTTCCGCAGCCGGCGCGGCACGTCGATCCGCATTTTGGTGTATGACGGTCAGGGGTTTTGGCTAGCGCAGAAGCGCTTATCGCGAGGACGATTTGTGTGGTGGCCGAGCGGCAAGGAGGCTGCCCGGCGCCTGGAAGCGCATCAGGCGCAGTTGCTATTGGCGGCGGGTAATCCGGAAACGGACGCGGCGCCAGTCTGGCGTAAAGTGAGTTAAAAAACCGAAACAAAATACTTGCGTTCTGATTTTTTCTGTGTCATGCTGCGGTTGTGGTGGAGACGTGGCGCTACCGCGGACAGGAGATCAACGGCGAGCAGATTGCGTTTTTGAAGGAATTCATTCGGACGCATCCCACCAGCAGCCGCTGGAAGCTTTCGCGGCAACTCTGCGAAGCTCTGGGGTGGAAGCAGGCCAATGGCGCGTTGCGCGACGTGGTTTGCCGCGGGCTGCTGCTGATGCTGGAACGAGCCGGCCAGATCGAGTTACCGCCGGTGCGGCGCCACATTCGAGGCCAACGCCGAACGGGGCGGCCACGGCCAGAAGCGGTCCTGATCGACACCACCCCGTTGACGGCGCCACTGAAGCAGTTGGCGCCCATTGAGATTCAGCAGGTGCGCCGCACCGCGGATGAACCGCTGTTCAATAGCCTCATGGAGCACTACCACTACCTTTCTTATGAACAGCCCGTTGGTGAACACTTGAAGTATCTGATCTGGGCGCAAGGCCGTCCGATCGCGTGCCTGGCGTGGAGTTCAGCGCCGCGGCACTTGGGCAGCCGGGACCGCTTTATCGGTTGGAGCCGAGAAGCGCGGCGAAGCAACATACGGTTTATCGCCTATAACACTCGTTTTCTGATTCTCCCTTGGATCGAGGTGCCACACTTGGCATCGCACATCCTTAGCCGCATTGCCCGGCAGTTGTCACGGGACTGGGAGCGCTTATACCAGCACCCCATCTATTTTCTGGAAACTTTTGTGGACCCGGAGCGTTTTCGCGGCACCTGTTACCGGGCAGCGAACTGGATGGTGCTGGGGCGGACGACGGGACGGGGCAAGGACGATCACACCAATCGCCCCAACCGTTCGATCAAGGAGGTGCTGGGATATCCGCTGACGCCGCGGTTTCGCCACTTACTGCAGGAGACGGGAGCGTGAAGGCGCCGCAATCCGAGGGCCTGCCCCGAGTGGACGTCTCCATGGAGGAACTGGAGACGCTTTTGGCACAGGCCCGCCAGGAACCGCTGCGAGAAGACAGCTATCAAAAGCTGCTGGCGGCGATCCGCACCCTGAGCTATGTGACGGAGCTGCTGGAGAGCAAGGAAACGACGCTGCGGGAGTTGCGAGAGTTATTGTGTCCTGCCACGACGGAGAAAACCGACCAGGTGTTGAAGCGGGCGGGCCTCGACACAGGCGAGAAGAAAGCAGACAGTCCCTCGAAAAAACCGAAGAGCGCGGCTGCCGGACACGGGCGCAACGGAGCGGCGGCTTACAGCGGGGCGGAGAGAATCAAAGTGCCCCATGCGTCCCTAAAGCCCGGAGACGTGTGTCCGGACGAGTGCGGCGGGAAAGTGTATCCGCAGCGCGACCCCGGCCTGCTGGTACGGATCAAGGGGCAGCCGCCGTTGGCGGCGGCGGTGTACGAGCTGCAAAAGTTGCGCTGCAACTTGTGCGGCAACGTGTACACCGCCGCCGCTCCGCCCGAGGCAGGCGAGAAAAAATATGACGAGACGGCGGTCAGTATGATCGCCGTGCTGCGCTACGGGAGCGGGGTTCCCTGGAATCGAACCGAACGCCTCGAAGCCAACTTCGGAATCCCGCTGCCAGCCGCCACGCAGTGCGAAATCCTGGCGGCGCATGTGATCTCGCTCCAGCCCGCGCTGGAGGAACTCAAGCGCCAAGCCGCGCAAGGCGAAGTGGTCCACAACGACGATACTTCCATGCGCGTGCTCTCGCTGGATCGGGATACGGATATTTCGCCGGAGCGGACCGGCGTGTTCACCAGCGGGCTGGTATGGATGGTCGAAAAACGCCGGATTGCGCTGTATTTCACAGGGTGCAAGCACGCTGGCGAGAATCTGGCGGAGGTCTTGAAACTGCGGTCTGCCGACCTGCCGCCCATCATTCAAGTGTGCGATGCCCTCTCGCGTAATGTGCCGAAAATCGTCGAGACGCTGGTAGCCCACTGTAATGCGCACGGCCGGCGAAATTTTGTGAAGGTGACAGCGAATTTTCCGGAGCCGTGCCGGTATGTGCTGGAGGCGTTTGGAGAAGTCTACGGCTATGATGCGGTGACGCGGCGGAAAGGCATGTCGGCGGAGGAGCGCCTGGCGTTTCACCAGGAACACAGCCAGCCCGTAATGGAAAAACTGCGCGCTTGGCTCCACGCTCAGTTCCAGGAAAGGACCGCGGAGCCGAATTCCGGTCTGGGGCAGGCGATTTCGTACTTACTCAATCACTGGCAGAAGTTGACGCTCTTTCTCGAAAAACCGGGCGTGCCCTTGGACAACAATATCGTGGAACGGGCCCTGAAGAAAGCTATTCTGCATCGCAAGAACTCGCTGTTTTACAAGACTCGCAAGGGAGCGCAGACGGGGGACCTGTTCATGAGCTTGATCCACACCTGCGAGCTCAATCACGTCAATGCATTCGATTACCTCACGGAATTGTTGCGGCACGCCGAGGAGTTGAAACAGAACCCGTCGGAATGGATGCCGTGGAATTACCGGGACATGCTGGCACGCCTGACAACACTGGCAGCCGCGTAGTAGGATGGCTTCTGTCCTGGCCGAAAAGGATCATATGCGGCCATAGGAATGGGGATCATCAGAATGCCTGTAAAACCGTCTTCCCGCAGGGCAAAATCCGGAGGCGTTTTCGGCCAGCTACGAAGTAAGAAGAAAATGTTTCGTGCCGGGCTGTACGCGCGCGTGTCAACGAACGACCAGCAGACTCTGCCGACACAGATACGTGCCCTTCGGGAGTATGCTGCCCGGCGTGGCTGGATGATGGCGATAGAGGCGCGCGAGGTCGGTTCCGGAGCTGTTGGGCGAAAGGCCCGTGAGCAAGTGATGGAAGCGGCGCGCCGCCGCGAAATCGATGTGGTTTTGGTGTGGCGTCTGGACCGCTGGGGTCGGTCGGTGACCGACTTGCTGGCCACGCTGCAGGAACTGGAGCATCTCGGTGTCGGCTTTGTCTCGCTGACCGAGGCGCTGGATCTCACGACTCCGGCTGGTCGTGCCATGGCAGGTTTACTGGCCATTTTTGCGGAGTTCGAGCGGGAGATCCTGCGCGAACGGACTCGTGCCGGTCTTGCCGAAGCCCGGCAAAATGGGAAACGGCTGGGCCGCCCGGAAACCGCTGGATTACACGCTGCCGAGATCGGAAAACTGTTCCGCGCCGGTGTCGCCAAGGCCGCGATCGCCCGCCGGCTTCAGATCGGCCGAACCTCGGTGCGCCGTATTCTGGCCCGACCTATAGCTGGCAGAAATATGCTCGGCACGAAACGTGCAAACCGGTCAGCAGGAGCTTCTCCTATGCCAATACCCGATCCGAAACTGGATCAGTTACTGCGGACCGCGATCCAACAGACCAAACTGCTGCGCCTCCGCTATCAGGACAAAGACCGAATCGTTGAACCCCATGACTACGGCCAGCATAACGGAGTCATCAAACTGCTAACCCGGCAGATCGGCGGATCCAGCAGCGGTCCGCTCCCCAACTGGCGCTGGATGGAAACTGGTCAAATATCTGACGCCGAGATGCTGGATCAGACCTTCCCAGGCGGCCGCCCCACCCCTTCCGGCAAACACCATAACTGGGACAAACTCTTTATTCGCGTCAAACCATCGAAAAAGAAGCCGAACTGACTTCCCCCCATCGTTTACGCGTCCCTGCCGAAAGCTCACCAAGTTGCTTCACCTCGTCCAACTCGCGATCGAGGTCCTGGGAAACCGGCGCGGCAATCCGTTCCAAACTGCCGTTGTCGAGGTAGGAAAGTTTCTGATTCCTTTTAAATCGCCGGATCGACTCACGAGTGACGGACCTAAAAAGGTAAGCTTCGAAGCACTGAATCGTGTGGTGATTGCCCATTCTTCGCGAGGCGGAATCGACTGCTGCTTCAACGATTTCGGCAGCATCCGTGTCGTCGGCTAGATAGCGAACTACCACCAGGCGTGCGCGTTCCCAAATCCTATGGGCAGCCTCGATTAGCCTTGCATCTACGGCATTCCCGAGGCTATCCCGTTTCGGAATCCAGAGTCTGGTCTGCGCCTCGTTCCGCTGGTCCATGGAAGCCGCCGGCGACCGGATAGAACGATCCCCTCATTCATATGAGGCTTTGAGGTGGGCAAACCTCACCGGAAATAGTGGATTTCTTCGAAAATCTTCGGTTGCCCGAATAAGCGCTTACTTGTGGGACGGAAGGGTGAGGTTCCTGGTTTCTGCAGCCTCCTTAT
>JAFATF010000442.1 GCA_019244045.1 Acidobacteriota bacterium | reverse complement strand
CGGCGCATTTGGCAATGTCACCATTCCCGGACACGGGAAAACGCCAAAGGTCTACTTTCTCAAACGCAAGGGGTACGAGCTCTTGCGGATGGAAAGCGGCATACCGGAAGAGTTGATCGGCTCCTACAGTGAAGTCCATCAAGAGGCTTCCTGGTCGCCGGTTATGTATCACCGGCTTCGGCTTTTGGATGTCCTGATTGCCCTTGAGATACAGGTCAGAGACCGGCCGCACTTAAACCTTGTCAAAACTTTTGTCGAATACCGGCGGGTGAAACGGGGCAACCGGATTGCGCGGGAAACAACTGATTTTGTCGTAGCGCAGGAGATCCCAGAAAACCGGATTATACCGGACGGGGCATTTGTCATGGAAAATGTGGAAACCGGACGCCGTGCATTGTTTTTTATTGAGATGGATATGGCAACGGAGCGGATTGTCACCAAAATATCTAATGATAAGCGGCTGACGCTTCGCTTTAAATTTGAACAGTACGACAGGTATTTACAGAGCCGCCGGTTTGCAGAGACGTATGCACACTACGGTACGTTCACGAATTTCACCTTGCTGTTTGTAACCCTGAAACAGGAACGGATTGACAATATCCGTGAGGCGTTGAGTGACTTGCCCTCGGAGTTCTCGGCGTTTTACCGGCTGGCCGTGTTTGAGGCGGTGATTAAGGATTTCCTCGGCGAAGTGTGGCAATCCCGGCTGTCAACCGATGAAAGACGGTATAGGCTGACCCGGAGCTAGATAACACGTGAGAAACATATGAAGAGACTGGCCACATGAGCCATCGTTTTAGGCTCCTGTTTTGCGCCGTTCTTGCCGTGTTTGTTACCATCAATGCTAGGGCTGACACTCTCGACGATCTGCTTCAACAATTCGGCCTATCGCCAAAACCCGGCGCTTAGCCTGCCTTTTTCGATTCGAGTTCTTTGTGCAGCATAGTCATATTCGGCTCATTTACCATACTGTAGTCAATGGGTATCTTAAAGGCCTTGACGATTTCTTTTTTCACGTCGTCGAGTTGCTTTTGTGCTCCTGAGTTATTAAGTAAACGCGATAAGGACAGCAAGGAAAGTGCTCCTTTTGTTGGCTCAAAACCAAGGCACTTTGCATATTGAGTTTTAAATCCTATTGACATTGATAAAAAGGTTGCCTGTGTTTGTGCTGCGATATTATGTAGCTGCTTTGTTATATCTTCGAGTTCTTCAGCATTATCATTGCCGTGCTCAAGGCGGATTAGCTGCTCAATTACTTTGCCTCGGAGCGCCTGAAGCTCTTTTATGGGGCTCCCAATAAAAGAGGCGATATACCAAGTGACTATCGCACTGACCCCCATGGCCATACCAGCCAAAGCACTTTTAACCAGCTCATACATCGTCTGCTCCCTCTGATTGCATACCGGGGCATCTTTGACCCCCCTATGCAGGAGCCACTTAGCAAACGGATAGGCAGTGGTATAGGCTGACCCGAAGCTAAAGCCGCCACGTGAGAAACATGGCGGGAGAGGAGGGGAGGTTTCACCACATGCGTGTACTGCTTCGCCGTCGTATTACCCAACCTACGGGAAGTATCCGGTTTGCGCTCTGGGCGAGGTTTGAAGTCTCAGCCGAAGAACTCGCCCTTATTGACCGCTACCACACGCGAAGCAGCTATATCACTATTGAGGCGTCCCGCCGCGATTTCTACCGGGCGGGGGCCATCGGGTTTGTCATTGCTCTTGTTATCACTGGACTCATGGTGGCGATGTTCGCGAACGCTCAACGGATGAATATCAATGGTCTCAACAGCCAACCGGCTGACATTCCCGTTTGGGTTGCACTACTGCTCTTTTTCAGTCTCTTCCTCATCGTAACGTGGGCGATTTACGAGCAGCTCCGCCTTGCTATCCGCATCTCCGACATGCTGGACGGGCGGGAATTTAAGCACAAAAGCCTCGTGCTTATGGCACGGCGTGAGCGGCAAGTCATCGGCTACGGCGTTGCGTTTCTTCACTTTCTGGAAAAGTTGCAGGACTGGGAGGGGACAGAAGTTATTACCCTAGGCGAAGAGCATGAGCCCGCCCTCAGACTGGTGACGGATACCTATGCGCCTGCTTGACATCCTCAAAAATTCCAACCGGGACATGCGGGACAGCAATGAGCTCTTCCGCCTTCGAGACCGTCTCAACCGCCAGTCCGGGACATTTCAGGCGAGGCGGGAGCGCCTCATTGACCGGGTGATGGGGGCAACTATGCCCGGCGAGGATGCCGGTGAATGGCGCCAGATCGGGGACGTTATCCGGGAACGTCTCGCCCGTATTCTCACCTATGAGCGGCTGTTTGTTCTTGAAGAGTTCTCGACATCGGAGCTGTCAACCTCGCAAATCTGGGAAGCAATCAGCGAAACAAAACGGCAACTGGCAGCTCTTGAGGACGCGCGCACGCAGGAGCGGATTGTTGAAACCCTGACAAACATAGTGCTGGCAATTCTGCCTGAGGAGTTACCCAAGACCGACAGTGAGGACGGGACGCCGCAACTCTCAGCCCCCTTGCTGTCCCTCCTGCCCTATCCCGCCGGCGCGATTGAAGGGGCGATGGGCGCTATTTTAACCCAAGACCCGGAAAAAACCGTTTTTCCGAAACTCTGGCAGCTCTTGCATGTGAATTGTCTGACCACTTCCGGGATTAACCCGGAGCGCCCAAGTAGCAAGATGCCTGTCCTTCCCACAAAGGCAACGGGCAAGGACAGCCGCAGCCTGGCACTGGACTATCTGAGCAATACGCCCTTGCAGGAATATTTTGAAACCCTTGTGCCGTTCTCCATTCCGTTTTCCGCCCGGTTTGAACATACGCATATCCTAGGCGGCTCAGGGCACGGCAAGACGCAACTGCTGCAAAGTCTCCTCCTGCGGGATCTTGCACAGCTCCAAGCGGGGAAGGGAAGTGTTGTTGTTATTGACAGTCAGGGAGATCTGATACGCAATATTGTAGGGCTGTCCGCGTTGTCAGACATGGCGGACAGAGTTGTGTTGATTGACCCAAACGACATCGAACACCCGCCGTGTCTGAACCTGTTTGATTTTGGATTGGATCGGCTTTCACACTATGACCCGGTTGAGCGGGAAAAACTGATTAATGGCGCCATTGCGCTCTATGAGTATATGTTTGGGGCATTGCTGGGTGCTGATTTGACCCAGCGGCAAGGAGTGATCTTTCGGTATCTTGCCCGGCTTCTGATGGTTGTGCCGAATGCCACCATTCATACGCTTCGGGAGTTTATGGAGAGCCCGGAGAAAACCCGTCCCTACCTGTCCAAACTTGACCCCACATCCAAACTCTTTTTTGAAACCCAGTTTTTCGCCTCCGTCTATGACGACACCCGGCAGCAAATCTTAACGAGGCTGTGGGGGGTGATCTCCAATAGCGTCCTTGCCCGCATGTTCTCCCACACACGAAACGCGGTTGATCTGTTCTCCGCTTTGAACCGGGGAAGCCTTATTCTCATCAACACGGCCAAGGATCTGTTGAAACAGAACGGGTGTGAAATATTCGGCAGGTTTTTTATTGCCCTGTTAGTGCAAGCAGTCCAGGAGCGGGCGGCAATTCCTGAAAACAAGCGCCGGGCAACCTTTGTCTACATTGACAAAGCCCAGGACTATTTTGACGAGGGGATTGAGAACCTCTTAAACCAGGCCAGAAAGTACAAAGTGGGGCTCATCCTTGCCCATCAAAACCTTGGCCAGTTTGAACTCAAACTGCAAGCGGCGGTCATGGCCTCAACCGCCATCAAAATCGCCGGGGGGCTCTCTGCTCGAGATGCCGGTACTCTCTCCCGTGAGATGCGCTGTGAGCCGGAGTTTTTGCTGTCCATGCGCAAACACGCGGCCGCCACGGATTTCGCCTGTTTCATCCGCAACGTCACAGCGCACCCGGTGGCGCTGACTGTCCCCTTCGGGCAGATGGAGGGGCAGCCCCGCATGAGTGAGGCGCAGCTCGAGTGCCTGCTTGCCCAAAACCGGCAGCGGGTAGCTGAAATGATGCCGGAAACAGCGGGGGCAGCGCCGCGGGCAGTGGCAGCCGTACCACAATCAACTCCACCGGAGAAAATCGAGATCGAGGCGCCAGAGCTTCTATAAACTTCGGCACAAGAATTCTTGTAGCGGCACACGTGGAATATGCGCGAAGAAGATACGTCGAAACAACCGAGTGAAGATGATTGGTGGACGACGTTAAGGGTCATATTGGAGATTGGCTCATCCATAAAATTTATAATAAATACATCGTCTGATCACATAATCGTAGATCAAGCAGAAATTGCCTATGAGAACACATTAAAGCTTGCACAAATTTTAGAGAGAATTCTAACTACAGATAATGTGGTACGAAACAACAAAGAAGATTGACAATTACTACTAATTTCTTTATTAACATTCTTTCATTTCTTTGGATTATCTCTGTGTTTTCTCTGTAAGCTCCTCTATCACTGTATCCATTCTTATCAATTATTTGTTATCAGTTGCAGAGGAGTGCCACGTGTACCCCCAATATGCAGGCCAGATAATGGTAAACCCGGCTGCACTTGAGTGAGACAGACGCTATCTTTGCAGTACCACTACACGGCAATTGATAGCTCCGGTCACTGCCGAAAATCGCCTAGGAAGCCCGAAGAGGGGGTGTTTTCGGTTTCAGGCAGTTGGGGTACCGGCAAGACCCGTTCCCCCACTCCTGGGGCTTCTACGAGGCCTGGGAGGCCCCTTTCTTGTCTTTTTCTGGGTTGCTGCTAAGCAACCCTGCCTCGTGGCGAACAGCGGGTGTGCAAGCGGAACCGCGACGGATTGCAGGCGAAGCCGTCGCACCCGTCGACGGGTACCGGAGACGGGTGCTGGCAATCCGTTGCGGTGGAGTGCGCTGAGGGCAGAGCCCTAAGTACATCGCCGCGTCTGCGGCGATGTAATCTGAGGCGCTGGAACCGAGTTATCCACGGAGTAGGGGGAAGACCTACAGAAGGGGGTATATATCTAATATTCTAAATGTGAGCGCGCGAAGTGGCTGTAGAGCCACTAATTAGTGGCTGTATGTAAGTTTTCATTAAAATGTTACACCTGTTTGCAAAATTTTGTGACAAAATTAGGCACAAAAGTATCACATTTTTTGTAAATACTTATCATATTTCGATGAAAACTTATACCTCTTGGTCATGGTGTGCATCCTCGCTACGGGATCCGTGATTGCGACATCACCCGCATACCATGACCATCCAACCTAACGGCTTTTGCTGAATCTTTCAGACGCTACCTTCCTTTGTTGTGGCGGCAGCGCCGGCGTGCTGTGGGTGGCGTAAGCCATCCACAGTCGCCCGGCGGCAACTACCGGAAACCTATTATCGGTTAACTATAGGATGGGGGTGAAAGTATGCGTGATTTTAGGGTGAAAGTATGCGTGGACAACTCGGCAGAATGGCGGAAATCCACCATTTTCAGCCGGGGGTGAAAGTATGCGTGGATAACTGCCCTCATCCACTGCCCGCTGGGGGTAACCGCTTGATCG
>JAFATF010000410.1 GCA_019244045.1 Acidobacteriota bacterium | reverse complement strand
ACGATTGTGGCGATTAAGGGGATGTAGGCAATCAGAACTGATACAGGCAAGTTCCAGCGCGCAATCTGCGTCAGTGATGAGAAATGCATAGAAGCCGCCCCTACCTGCCCTAGTGTAAAAGAGCAATTTGCTTGGGGCACCGTCACGGCAGGCGCTGGCCTCAAGACGTACAACCTTGGTCATCATTTTTAACTGCATGCATGTTAACCTCAGGCGCAACAGCTGCACGGAGCGGGGAGCCCCCAAACAGCAAAGCAGCAGCACTACGATTTCGAACTTTCTGCAAGCGTCACGCAAGCTGCCATTTTTCCCAAGCATGACGACAAGAGTCGGAGAGTCGCGCTGCTGCAGCAGTGACACGCCAGGATTTTGCACAGTTTTTTGTGAAAAAATATCGTCTGTGATCTCCCGTCCTACGTCTAGATAAAAGAAAGCTCTCGCTCGGGGTTAGTACCTACCGCCTCGAGCTCTGAATCAAGAACAACCACGCTCAAAAGGAGATAAATAAGCATGAGTACAAAGCCGACATACGAACAGGCACAATTACATCTTCAAGTTTACGAGCAACGCCGGGAAGCCAAGTTACGCCAGGCGCGTGACTGGTTTTTTAAGAACTATCATGTGACAACCCTAGACGACGCCATGCGAGTGGCGCCTATGGGGTCGGAAACAGGCGCGTTCGCCAGTATGGTCCTCAGCTATTGGGAGCAAGCCTGTGCTTTGCTCAATTATGGTCTGCTACATGAGGACTTGTTCTTTGAAACCAGCGGAGAGTTCTTCGGCGTCTGGGAGATGGTTAAGGGCGTTGTTCCGGCATTTCGCCAGCGTTTCGTGGCCAAGACTTTCTACGCCAATCTGGAAAAAGCTGCGCAACGTTATGAGCAGTGGATGGAGGAGCGCTCGCCAGGTCACGTTGCGGCCATGCGCGAGTTCATGAAGAAGATGCAAGCCGAAATGCCAAAAGCAGCTTGAGCTAGGGACGGTATGCCCCGTCCTGTCCTTTTTTGCCCGGTACACAGGATGGGGCTTTTTTGGAAGTTCCCCCACAAGCTCTAGAGCGAGTGCGGTTCTTCGGACTCAGGCATAGATACGCGACTCGTTTTCCCCGCTATCTCTGCCTACCTTTCTCCCTTACACGACAAGCAGGCGCTCGAGTTAGGAGGATGGGCATTCCAGATCCAGCTCCCGCTCGAGGGAAAAGGGGGCGAGCAAGGCGCCCCAACCCAGACCCGGATGGTGCTAACAAGCCAGTTGGTCGCGCGTGAGCTTCAGGCCATTCAGGTTTCCCAGAATCGTAACCGCGATATTTTCTGGGCAAAAAAATTCGTTGGCCAGAGCCTGTAAATCGTCGGCGGTCACTTCTTCGATACGCTCGATCAGTTCGTCCAAGCTGTAGAAGCGGTCGAAGTACATCTCTTGGCGAGCGAGATTGGACATGCGAGCGGTGCTCGATTCAAGCGAGAGCATCAGGCTGCCCTTAAGCTGATCTTTGCAGCGGCGCAGTTCTTCTTCGGGAACCGGGGACAACTTAAGATTTCGAAATTCGGCGATCACTGATTCGACTACGCGCCTCGCCGACTCACGCGAGGTGCCGGCGTAGACACCCAAGCAGCCGGTATCCCGATACGGGTTCAAGTCGCTGTAAATGGCATACACCAGGCCCTGGCGTTCGCGGATGTTCTGAAACAGGCGCGAGCTCATACCGCCCCCCAGAACCGTGTTCAGGATGTAAGAAGCGTAGCGCTTTTCATGAGCGATGGGGTGACAGGGCACGCCGATACAGATCTGCACCTGTTCCAGCGCTTTCTTATTGCGCATGATGATGCGTGGAACCACTTTGGGCGGGTTGCTGCGGTGCCCGTTTGCAACCGGCCGGATATGTTGAAAATATTCGAAGACCAAACTGACAAAGCGATCGTGATTGATGTTACCCGCGGCGGCGATAATCAGGTCTCCGGGATGAAAGCGCTGGCTGTAAGTGTCAAAGACGACCTGTTGCTCGAATTTGCGGACCGTGTCTTTGGTTCCAAGAATCGGCTTGCCGAGTGGATGATCCTTCCAGAAATTCTGGGTAAAGATTTCGTGGACCAGATAATCGGGATTATCTTCATCCATCTTAATTTCTTCGAGAATAACGCCGCGCTCGCGGCCGATGTCCTTGATATCAAATGTGGGATGCAGCACCAGATCACTGAGCACGTCCATGGCGACCGGCAAGTGTTCATCCAAGACTTTTACATTGAAGCAGATGCATTCTTTCGCGGTAAAAGCATCCATGTTGCCGCCAATCGAGTCGACCTGACGGGCAATATCCTCAGCACTGCGCTGCTTGGTTCCTTTGAAGACCATATGCTCGATGAAATGAGAGATGCCATTCCACTCCGGATCTTCGTCGCGCGAGCCGGTTTTCACCCATATTCCCACGGAGATCGAGCGGATGTGTTGCATTTCCTCGGTAATCACCGTGAGCCCATTGGGTAAAACTTGCCGGCGGATATGTCGAACGTCTTCTACCATCTCTTTCCGCTTTCCCCCGCGCAGCGCGTTCGGGCCCTTTCTTCATCTATTCTGACATACTGCGGAAGGCTGCGCCCGAAGACATTACACGTTTATAATCAGTAAGTTCTGGTTGTCGAGAGATTCGCCTGGGCACCTGCGGCCGGTGAGGCTGGTCCACGGGGTTTCCGGCCACGGGAGCGAAAGACGCACTTGAATGAGCAGAACCAATTCGAATTGATAGGTCGAGATTTCAACGAGCTTCGCGAGCTGGTCGCCAAAGAGGAGCAGCCGAGCTATCGCGCCCAGCAGCTTTTCGAAGGAATATACCGGCAACGGGTTGCGTCGGTTGTGGAGATTTCTACTCTGCCCCAAGCCTTGCGGCAGGTGCTTGAGGAAAAGAGTTTTCATGTAGGCCTGCCAGGCGTCGAAAACAAGTTTGCCTCGCGTGATGGCACCGAGCGCTACCTGCTGCGGTTTGCCGACGGGCACTCGGTTGAGACAGTTTGGATGCCCCAAGGCGACGAGGGGGAAGCGGGGGATGGTAGCCAGGCGGGAGATGAATTGGAGAAGAGGACTAGCTGGGATCGGGCCACCATCTGCGTCTCCAGCCAGGCAGGCTGCGCCGTAGACTGCCGTTTTTGCCTGACCGCTTTGCTTGGACTTCGGCGCAATCTTACCGCGGGCGAAATTGTCGGGCAGATCGCGGTTGTTCTGCGGGATCAGCGAGTTTCGCCC
>JAFATF010000452.1 GCA_019244045.1 Acidobacteriota bacterium | reverse complement strand
TGTGGCCTCCTTGCCGCAGAACACCGGACAACTGGAACAGCCCGCAAATGTTTTCGCCACCTTTACCCAAGCATTGACGAAACCGAGAATCATGGAATTCGCTTTACGGTATAGCTTCTGATGCAATGCCTGTCAGTTCTTATTGCTCTTGCAGGATTGCTGGCCGGACTGGCAGGCCTTCCTCTATGCGCGCAGTCTACTCCTGTCGACACGATATACATCGGCAAGTTTCTTACTCTCGACAAGCTCCATCCAGCGGCAGAAGCGATGGCGGTCTCTGGGGGGCGCATCGTTGCGATGGGTTCAACATCAGAGGTAAAGACGCTTGCCAGACCAAAGACGCGCAGCATCCAGTTCATCGGAGTTGCTGTTCCCGGATTTGCCGACGCACATATTCACATCGAAGGCGTAGGTGAGCAACTCGAGCAGTTAAATCTCCGCGGCCTTCGGAAAGCTGACATTCTCAACAAGATCGCGGAGGCAGCCCACCGCGCTGCGCCTGGGTCGTGGATCAGGGGAGGAGGTTGGGATCAAGGCTTTTGGCAACCGGCGATTTTCCCAACCGCGAAAGAACTTGACGCGGTCAGCCGCGATCACCCCGTCGTGCTCAACCGCATAGACGGCCACTCCACCTGGGTCAACTCGAAGATTCTCATTCTCGCCAAAATCACGCGCGATACAGCCGATCCTGATGGTGGCCGAATCGTTCGAGACGCAAGGGGCGAGCCTACCGGCATGTTAGTCGATAAGGCACAGGATCTTCTGCGCGCCGTAGTGCCTAAGCCGACTCGCGCTGACCGGGAACGTCGCATCCGTCTGGCGCTGCAGCAGCTCTCAAAATGGGGATTAACCAGCGCCCATGATGCCGGAGTTGGGCTTGAAACCGTTTCTATATATAAGGACCTCCTCAGGCGTGACGAGCTTCCGGTTCGCGTGTATGTCATGGTGGCGGGAGAAGAAGCTCGGCAGCATTATCTTGCGAACGGACCGGAGCCGGACCTCGGAAAGGGAATGCTGGCAGTTCGCAGCTTCAAGCTTTTTCTCGATGGGGCCTTGGGGTCGCGCGGAGCCGAATTGACCGCACCGTATACGGATGCGCCCCAGGAGCGCGGGTTGGAGCTAATGAATGATGCCGACCTCGAACAGGTCGTCCGTGCCGCTCGTCAAAAAGGCTTTCAGGTCAATACACACGCGATTGGAGACCGTGCAGTCGATCGCGCGCTCGCTGCCTTTGAAAAAGGCGGCGTGACTCTGAACGACCGCTTTCGCATCGAGCATGCTTCCATGGTCAGCAATGAGGATTTGCCCCGCTTTATTCAAATGGGCGTAATCGCTTCGATCCAGCCGGTTTTCGTCAGTGAGTACAGCCGCTGGGCTGAATCTCGGGTAGGGCCTTCCCGGGTCCATTGGGTGCTTCGCACGCACGATTTGCTGACTGCAGGTGTGCCCTTGGCAGCGGGTACAGATTACCCAGCCTCGGATTCCGGTAGCGCTATCGATACTCTCTATTGCGCGGTTACGAGAAAGGGCGCGGACGGACAGCCAGCAGAGGGGTGGTATAACGATCAGCGCGTCAATCTTGACCAGGCGCTGCAGATGATGACCACCGGCGCGGCATTCGCCGCTTTTCAGGAGAAAGATTTGGGAACGCTTACGGTTGGCCGCTATGCCGATTTCACAGTTTTGTCTGCCAATCCGTATGACCTGCCCATAAGCAATTTGAGAAATCTAAGCGTCCAGATGACTGTTGTCGCAGGGCGGATAAAATTCGCGCTGCAAGCGCAAAACCTTGTGCACTGATCTTCTTAATGCCTGAGTTCTTACCCGTTTCTTCCGGTGCCCCCTACTGCCGTTGCCCACCGAGAATCACTGCGTCCGGCCACGGCCGGTCATGGAAAAGACTTCGCTGTATTTACGCGCAGAAGGTTGAGCCCAATTGCCGAACCTGAGCGTGGGAAATAAAGGCACCTAGGGAAAGACAATATGTACGATAAGCGCATCTAATTGCGTGTCCCTCAGCCAGCAACTTCTGACCTTAATAACCCTCGGCTTGCCAGTGGCCTCCGTGGCATGGACAGTTACGCACGAAGCGATTTTTCGCGAAATGCAGGAGTTCTGCAAAACGGAAAGCCGGACCGGCGCCAGCGTCATTAAGCGTAAGTTCTTCTACCTTTTCACCTGCGAATACTGCTTTAGCCATTACGTGGCGGCAATTTTTCTGGCCATCACGCGTTTCAAGCTGCTCTTCCCGGACTGGCGGGGTTATCTCATCTCTCTTTTTGCGTTGGTGTGGGTCTGCAATTTCTACATCAGCGCCTACAATCGGCTGCGGCTCAACATAAAGCACGAGCACATCTCCATAGATGAGAAGCAGCGGCAGATAGCTCAGGGCGAGGAAAAATAAGGCTCTCTCGAGTGTTGGATGCGGTTGCGACAGCGAATCCCAGAGCACCGCGTTCGGAGTGAAAGATGTCTACCCACTCCGAGTGCTCACGGTCGTTACAAATCTGCTCCCTATTATGCAGCGTGCTTCATGGCTTTGCGCAAGAGCTTCTCGGCGTCTTTCGGCCCTTTACAACCCAGAACTTTGAATTTCTTGCCGTCGAGCTTGTGATAGTTGATGAAGAATTCTTCTAGTTCCTTTCGCAACTTTGGACTCAGATCAGATACGTCCTGAATCTCTGAGTACATGTGATTCGCTTCGGCGACGGCGATGAGGCGGTCATTGCGAACAGCGCTTCCGTCTTCCTGTTGCTCCCCTTCTATAACGCCGACAAGGCGTGCGTCGATGATGCACCCGGAAAATGCCGATTCATCCATTAAGAGGAGGACGTCGATTGGGTCGCCATCGTCGGCCTGGGTAGAGGGCACGAAGCCAAAATCATAGGGGAAATCCATGCCTGCCGGAAGAGTTTTTGACAGCTTGAAACCACCCAGTTTGGGGTCGAATTTATACTTGTTTCTGCTGCCCTTGGGCGTTTCGATGACGACCTGAAGTAAACTCTGGTCGTTCTTGTTGAACGGTCTAAGAACCGTTGGTGCGACATAAGCATTCTTTGGCTTCTTTGCCATTTTGGCCTCCCGCAATCACCCTCTTGCGATGCCAAGAAGACCTTACAATGTTGGTTGAGCCCACCAACATAGCCTGAGGTCTGCCGATTTTCCCCAATATTTGCCTCCCGCGAATTTTTTGGGCTGAGCGGGTTCAGGCGATCGTCCTGGGTGTCGGCGGCAGGTGAACTGAGATGTCCTTTCTGGCGAGAGACCGCCAGCAGAGCTGTTATGAATGTCTATACGAGTTCCCTGCCGCCTGTGAGAACCAGTATTTCCTCTTCGAAGCTGGTCACTGGAGAGCATCCGCTTTGCTTCCGGCAACATCAAAGTCCTTCAGTTTGCATCGAGGTGAACATGAAAAGGTCAGCCGCCATACTTCTCAGCGGCATCGGTGTAAGCGGGCTTCTGTATCTGCTGTTACGCAGACGCCCTCATGCAGCACGTGAGACGCAGATTGATCGCACGAGCCAGGACTTTGAATATCAGGATCTCTCGCCTGCTGACCTGGATTCGCAAAATCTCACGGATATAAATGAAGCTGATGCTGCTCGATTGAAAGAATTGGGACTCGACCAGCAGTCGCTCGAGCGATTGATCGAAAACCGGCCGTACCGCAACAAGCTAGACCTCGTCTCTCGAATGATATTGACTGAAGAGATGTATGCCACAGTCAAAGAAAAGATTGCAGTCTCGAGGGGCCGGCAACCTGTCAAAGTCGCATAATTGGTTAAGGTCCAACAAGTGGGCTTTCCTGTCAGCTCGACCTGACTAACGGGCGTGCAGCCGAGGTAGGCAAGACTATCCGCATTCTGCTTGCCTGAGAGGTCCATCGGCGCGTTGCGCGGAAATTTGAAAGGAATGCCGGAGGGTGTGAACGTCCGTCCAGGTTCTACCCCCGTTGCCACAGGGGCGCAAATCCATCATCGCTCATTGCTCCTAAATGCTACCTGCCCGAGTAGCTAGAATGGCTCGGTCGAGGGACATAAGAGAGGTGTGCCGAGATCCCGCATAGTTCCTGCGCAACCGGTGAACCGTTTTGCCCGAGCCAAATGAAGGGGCGGCGGCGAGAGGGACTAAACGACGACTACTGGGTCTCAATTGGATAAACCCGGGTGTCATCAGGTTCTTGTCACACGCTCTTGTCACAGCCGACTTCTTTCTACTAGCCCGCGGATGCACTCCCAGTCACGCAGCTTTTCACATCGCTGATTCAAGAAGCAAACGAGACCGTAATAGTGGGAGGCCCTCACTAAGCAGGCGGGAAGCATAGTGCAGACGAGCGTTTGTGCCCCGCTGTATCTAAAGAGAAAGCCCAAATTGGCCTGTCACGAATGGCCAATGACGGCGATCGCCTCGCAATTGGCCTTTGATGGAAGGAAATGTCGGACAGTTTCAACTTCGCCCTTGGTAATTTGCAAGGCATCTATGCGCGACAGAAAGTTTTCCACTATCGGCGGGAACCCTTCTGAGTTTTTCGTTTGCTGTGCTTCTTTCTGGTTTTCTTTCGAGTGGAACTGCTGCTGCGC
>JAFATF010000243.1 GCA_019244045.1 Acidobacteriota bacterium | reverse complement strand
AAAATCCTGGCGTGTCACTGCTGCAGCAGCGCGACTCTCCGCCTCTTGTCGTCATGCTTGGGAAAGATGGCAGCTTGCGTGACGCTTGCAGAAAGTTCGAAATTCGTAGTGCTGCATTGCTGTTTGAGGGCTCCCCGCTCCGTGCAGCTGTTGCGCCTGAGGTTAACATGCATGCAGTTAAAATGATGACCAAGGTTGTACGTCGTGAGGCCAGCGCCTGCCGTGACTGTGCCCCAAGCAAATTGCTCTTTTACACTAGGGCAGGTAGGGGCGGCTTCTATGCATTTCTCATCACTGACGCAGATTGCGCGCTGGAACTTGCCTGTATCAGTTCTGATTGCCTACATCCCCTTAATCGCCACAATCGTCACCTGCGTACTTAGCCTTGTGCTCGCGCGCGCTACTTTGCGTTACGCTGAAACCACGGAGCGCAGCTTGGCCCTAGCGCGCGAAGAGTTTGAGCGCGAGTGGTCTCCCGAACTGCACATCAAATTAGAACGCCTTTCCGATCAGGAAGCACGGATCGTAGTTACTAATCTCGCAAAAATTTCGGTGCTGCTGCAAATCCTGCAAATGCGTCGCACCAGCCTGGGCGCTCCTTTTCTGCGCCAGTTCCTGAATGAGCCTCTGGTTGGCGGTATGACCTGGACCGAGACAATCGGCGAGCGACTTCTGGACGGCACCCTCGATGACTTCGCGGGCCAGGTTGCCGCCTCAATGACTTTCTACGCCTCTGGACGCCTCTTTCGCACCGACTGGTTCCGCTTTCAAGCCGAGGTGCGCCGCGGAAAGCTGCTGCGGCTCGATGCCATCAATATTGCCGCCCGCCGTGTCCGTATTCTAGAGTCGCCAAAAGGCCAACAAACGCGCCGCGACCTGGCCAGGGATCTTGCGGCCAACGCGAAACAGGACACTCCCACTGCAAAGTAAAGGCCCAGGAGGTCCCTCCAGCCTGCTTACGGTTCTTCGTGAGTCGTCGGTCCAGGCACTTGATTGACGCCCTTCAAGGCTGCTCGGGCGGAGCCGTTTGCTGGGTAACTTCCAACGGGCAGGAGGCGTGAAGCGTAAGAGGCCGGCGCGCAGCCATTTTAGAGCCTAATACATTCTTTGTCGCACGCCATTATTAACAACTTCCAGATTTCAATTTAAGCCTTTCGCGCGCCTTATTCAGCTGGCGCTTGTGAACGTTTCGGGCCGCAATACACTCCTTTGTCTAAAGTTGCAGCCGGCGGTTTGCGATAATATCGAGTGAGAACGGCACCCAATTTTGCCAGAGCCGGAAAGCCAGGCTGGACCGCAAAACGATCTCGCCGGAATCGAGACCCGAGCAGATCTTCAGATCCCGTGGCCTGAATACACGGCAGGGATGCGTTATTGCAGGCCGGAGTTGGGAAAAATCCAAGTTCATTGAAGAGAAACTTGCGAGAGTTCGTCCATCCATGAGTTTGATCGTGATGAAGTTTGGCGGCACCTCGGTGGGTAGTGCCGAAAGAATTCGCCAGGCAGCGAGCATTGTTCACCTGCACGCCCAGCACGAGCACAAGATTGTGGTGGTGGTTTCGGCCCTTGCCCAGGTGACCGACAGCATCGTCCACATCTTGAATGCCGCCAACTCAGGCAATAAGCAGGGCGTCGAGGACGGGCTCGAGCAACTCCTTAAACGCCACCAGCAGGTTATGGCGGAACTGCTTTACGACATGCCCTTGCAATCAGTCGCGGTCACAGTTATGGCCGATCTTACACGCCTGCGTGAGTTGTGCTCCGCCGTGTTGTTGTTAGGGTCGGCGACGCCACAGGTCATGGATATGGCTCTGCCGCTCGGAGAGCGTATTTCAGCCGTGCTCTTTACCGCCTGTCTGGATCAGCTGGGGACGGACGCTGCATTCGTCGACTCGGCCCGCGTCCTGGCTACCGATGATAAATTCGGGGATGCCAATCCCGACATGGATTCAACCCGGCAACATTGTAGCGAAGTTCTTTTACCCATGATCGCAGGTCACAGGATCCCCGTCGTCATGGGGTATAGCGGCTCGACTACTGCCGGTCAAGTGACCACGCTAGGACGGGGAGGCTCAGATTACTCGGCAACGATTCTGGCGGCAGCCCTGGACGCGGACGAAGTTTGGATCTGGACTGACGTTGACGGCGTGCTCACGGCAGATCCGCGCATTTGCCCCGAGGCTCTCTCTCTGCCGCAGATGACCTTCGCCGAGGCGGTCGAACTCTCCTACTACGATGCCAAGGTCATACACCGCAAAGCGATCCGCCCTGCCATGCAACGCTGCATACCGGTTTGGATCAAGAACTCTTTCCGACCCGAAGCGCCGGGCACGAAGATCGTTGAGCAACTCCCGGCCAATGAGGGCCCCGTCAAAGCCGTCACTGCTGTGACCCAGGCATCGCTCATCACCCTTACAACCCACAGGGATATCCACTTTGCGGAGATTTTTGGAAGGCTTTTCTTGCGCCTCGGTCACGAGCACGTAGACATACTGTTCTCAACCCAATCTTCATCAGAGAACTCCCTGGGCCTGGTCTTGCGCCAGGCCGACACAGACCGGGTAGTGCGCGCCATTCAGCGACTGTTTCGCACCGAGCTCAAACATGGTGTGTTGAATCCGGTTGCGGTGCATAAGAACGTGGCCGTCATCGCAGTGCTCGGATCCGGCATGAAAGGAACCTGTGGCATTCTCGGACGGCTATTTGACGCCGTCGCCCGCATTAACGTAAGTGTGATCGCGGTGGCGCAAGGGGCCAGTGAATTGAACATATGCTTCGCGGTTGACGCCCGCCGGGCCACCGAAGTCCTCCGAGCTGTGCACCAGGAATTTCTAAGCCCGGCGGCGCGAAAAACTGAAGCGCAGTCGGCCGCCCGGGTTAGCTAAACTGGTCGCCCCTCAAAAAACCATGCAGCGAATAGGTGTAGGCGTAGTCGGCTATGGCACGGTAGGCCGAGCTACGGCCGAGATCATCGCGCAACATGCGGATCTGATCGAGCGACGCAGCGGCGTGCGCCTTGAGATCACGGCAGTGTGTCGGCGCTCGCAAGTTAGTCCTGAAGAGGTTCCGGCAGGCGCTCGTACACTGTCCAGTTGGAAACAATTGGTACATGACGAAGAGGTTGACGTATTGGTCGAAACCATGGGGGGAGTCGATGAAGCTCGCCAGCTGCTGGTCGAGGCACTCACTCAGGGCAAACCCGTCGTGACTGCCAATAAGAACCTGCTGGCCCATTGCGGCGACGAATTGTTTCGCTTGGCAGCCTCACGTAACCTGCCCATTGGTTTTGAAGCAAGCGTCGCCGGCGGCATTCCCATTCTGCGTGGGATTCGTGAATCCACCGCCGGTGATCGCCTGCGAGCCGTCCGCGGCATTCTAAATGGAACCGCAAACTACATCCTGACGCAGATGGAAAGCCGTGGAATTGAATTTGCGGAAGCGCTGGCGGAGGCTCAAAAAGCCGGCTATGCCGAGGCGGACCCTTCTTTCGACATTGATGGCTTGGACGCACGCGACAAGCTTTGCATCCTGGCGCGCATGGCCTTTAGCGGCAAACTTACTGTGGACCAGATTCCCACCTGCGGAATCCGTCGCATCCGAGCCATCGACTTTCATACTGCCGGCCGGCTGAAGAGCACGATTCGGCTCGTGGGTGCAGCCGAGCTGACCGATGGTGGTCTTGAGATCTCGGTTCGGCCTTGGTTAGTCAAACACCGTTCCCTCCTGGCCAATGTGGCAGATGTCAATAATGCCATCTTCCTCGTAGGGGAACACTTGGGAACGCTCATGTTCTACGGGCGCGGCGCCGGAGGTGGTGCCACAGGCGCAGCCGCGGTTTCCGATGTGATTGAGATTGCGAGTGACTTAGCGGCGGGTCAGTTACGGGCCAAACAAATCTCCGGCTTTCTTGAGTCGCACGAGCTCAGAATTTGCTCCTGCCCTTGCCCGGTCGGCTGGTATCTGCGCCTGACGGTGCAAGATCAGCGCGGCATTGTGGCGCGAGTTGCCGAAATCATTGCCGGCGAGGACATCAATATCGAATCGGTGGAGCAAGAACCGCAGATGCCGAAGGATCGGCTGTCGTTCGTCATCACTGTACAGCCGGTATCGGAGCCCACGATTAATCGTGCACTCAACATCATCAATGCTTTCGATTTCATGGTCGAACCTGTCCTGCTGCTACGGATTGAAAATTGACAACGCTCTGCTTTCTCGACACCAGCTCATGAGCTTGCCCCCTGGCGAGGAGGTCTTGGGCCAATGGAGAATTCAACCCCCTACCCGGCGCCAAGATTTTTTCGTCGCCGGAGGACGCATCCGGTCCGGCTAACGGGAAACACCTGTTGGGGCCTGATGCATTCGCCGCTGCCCTCTATGGGGCCGGCTCTTCTCTTTCTGCAACTCTAAACAAACCGCGAGCTTGGATTCACCGGTTATGAAGGGAGACATGGCCTTGTAGGATTTCGCTGTGGCGCGTGCTAGTGACACTTACAAGGGAGTTTTCGGGCGGAAGGCAAAAAGATCCGTACTTAAACCGTGGCAAGAGCTATCGGATGTCAACGCCCGAGTTTGGCGTACGATGCAGAACGGGACCGTTCTTGCTGTTCTCGCCCGGATGCTGTCGCCGCAGTACGGGTGCTTGGGCAGCAAGCAGCCGCGCCTTTATTTCTTGAAAATCGCTGGTATCAAGCACGTAGCCTTCTTTATTTGGCAGAAAGATCGCGATCTCGGACTGGATGCGCCGAATCCGCTCCTCGGTCAAAGGATAGCTTGTAAAACCCCGGAGAATGTGACTGTGAAACGGCACCCTGGTCGCCCAGTGATATCCAGGAATCTTCCTGAAAAACCCGCGCATATTCTCCTCGATTGCGTGTAGCTTCTCCAAGGCAGCCACAAAGGCCTGAGGATCGTAGCCGGCAGCGTATTCGTATTCAATGCCCAGCAAGTCGGCTTCGTTCTCGGCATCGCGGCTGAACTTTTTCGCCGAAAGTGGCCCCGCAATAGCTTCGATCTCCTCTAAACCCACACCCGCGGGGCCAGCAAACAGGGCCAGAGCTGCAACACAATTCCAGATGTCTTTACGAGTGGCTGCGCGTGTGGCGTGGCGAGCAGCGACGTGGGCGATCTCGTGCGCCATCATACTGGCGAGTTCGGCCTCGCTATCGGCAGCCACGACGAGACCGCTGTCAACATACAGGAAACCTCCGGGTAACCCAAACGCGCGTATATCACTGGAGTCGATAACTTTGATGGTGAAAGGAACCTCAGCATCAGAGTTGCGAACCAGTTTTTGGCCCAGCCGGTTGATGTATTCGCTGATGATGACATCATTGACAAACTTGGTGTTGCGATCAAAGCTTGCGGCAAGATTCTGCCCGAGCTGGCGTTCGCGATCACGGGAATATACATTTATCCCGCGCCCGATGCCCCTTTGGCCGATTCGGCGGAGGTCGTAGCGCTTAACTCGGTTGGAGTTTATTTGCGATGGCGTATGGGGTGTCTTGTATTGGGCGGACGGGTGGGAGGACGGCGAGTCTGCCCGAGCGACTCGCACCAGGGCGGGGACAGCGAGGAAGACTAGCAGCAGTGCGTTATAGTTCCACTTTAGAAATATCCTCGAGACCACTCCCTGCCCAGGGGTGAAGTACCAGAATGAAAGGACCATGACTCACCACTCGGCGGAGCATTTTACTTTGATCTGCCATCGGATAAGCGAAAATTTTTATACCTGCCGGGCAAAACTAATCGCTTACCGTCGGCTCCCGCTGCAAACTGACATCGCAAAGTACCCTGGAAATTTGGTTGTCAAAGCTCAGCGGCCTCTGCTGTGGCGTGGACAAAATGAGGATGGTCACGGAAATTGCGCTTTGTTCGCGACGCGTTGGACGCGCCCCGCCACTTGGGCAGTGCGGCCGTGACTGGGAAGTGGCCGCTAAGTAGACAAGATTCTCGCGCGGTCAAATAGATAACTTTAAACGTAAGTCATTTAGATTGTGTGAAACTTTTTCACGCCTGTGTCTGGCTTTCCGGTGGTTGAAGGGAGGGAATCAGCTGCGCTGCCGTTTCCGCGAAAGTGCCTTGGTAAAGGCATAGACGGCCTGCGTGTGTGGCACGGGAACACCCATACGATCAGCGAGTTCAATCACCGCACCGACAACTGCTTCCAATTCCAATGGGCGTCCTCTTTCAAGATCCTGGAGCATCGAGGTCTTATGTTCCCCGACCTTCTCCGCCCCCGCCGTACGCTGTTCGATCGAGACCGGCAGCTCCAGACCCAGTTTGGCTCCGACAGCTTGTACCTCCTTCATGATCTCGCGAATGACTTGGGAAAGCTCCGGATCGCGTGTCATCTCGACTAAGGTGCAGCCGGTCAATGCACTTACCGGATTGAAGGCGACGTTGCCCAACAGCTTGACCCAAATCTCATGTCGGATTCGCGTCGTGATTGGAGCCTTCAGGCCTGAACTGATCAGCGCCTGGGCTATCCGGCGGCCGCGGTCAGACCGAGTCCCATCCAGCTCGCCCAGAGAAATCCGGTTTCCATCGATATGTTGGATAACCCCGGGCATAGTGATCTCAGTCGAGAAATAGACGATTGAGCCCAGGATGTGCTTAGGTTGAATGACGCGAGAAATAGAGCCGCCGGGATCAACTCGCTCCAGGCGAGTTCCCTCCCAGCGCCCGCCAAAGCCCTGAAAGAACCACCACGGCACTCCATTCTGAGTGCTCAGCACGGTGGTGTCTGGGCTCAGCACGGCTTTGACCTGTGGAGCGAACTCGGGCAGGCTGTGCGCTTTAACGCCAAGCACCAAGACATCAGCCGGCCCCGCCTCGAGGAGCGAGCCGACGATCCTGGGCCGCACCTCGAAGTCTCCTTCTCGAGCTCTTACCTGCACTCCGCGCTCCTGCATGGCGCGTAAGTGAGATCCCCGCGCGAACAGCGTGACCTGAAAACCTGCCCGTGATAAGCACGCGCCAATATAGGCGCCGATCGCGCCGGCACCGGCGATCACAAATCTCATCCTTGTCTATCCACCAGCGCTTCGGCGACCACCCGGCGACGGATCTTTCCAGTCGCCGTCGTGGGTATGCTTTTGACTAGGTAAATTTTCTTGGGGCATTGGTATTCCGCCAGCCACTTCCGACAGTGCTTCAGGAGTGCCGATTCGCTGGCCCCGTGAGGCTCATGTAAGACGACCGCCGCGGCCACCTCTTCGCCTAACGTGGGGTGGGCAAAGCCGAATGTGACTGCCGCCGCAACCGCAGCATGCTTGAGCAATACGTGATCCACCTCGTGCGGTGCGATGTTTTCTCCCCCCCGAATGATAATGTCTTTGAGGCGGCCGGTTAAATGCAAATAGCCGTCTTCATCAAGCAGTCCCTGATCGCCGGTGCGAAACCATCCATTGAACAAGCTGCGCGCGTTAGCCTCCGGATCGTTCTCGTATCCTCGAAAGACGCTGGCACCTTGAATGACGACCTCACCCCGTTGGTTGGTTGCCAGGTGATTTCCTTGTTTATCCATGATGCTGATGCGAATGCCCGCTCCTATGCCGACGGAGCCAGGCTTGCGTAGACGTGGGGGCAGAGGATTGGAGGTCATCTGATGCGCAGCTTCCGTCATCCCGTAGGCTTCCACGAAGGGTACGCCGAAGACGTCTTCAACCTTATGTACGAGCTCCGGGGACAGGGGCGCGCTGCAGGATCTGATGAAGCGTAGGCGGGCAGCCTCTGGGGGCTTGTGATGAGTGCGGGCGAGCAGCAGTTGATGCATGGTGGGCACTCCTGAGTACCAGGTAACACGATGTTCCTTGACCGTTCGCCAGAAAGATAAGGCATTAAACTTACTGGGCACGACCACTGCACCGCCCGACAGCAGGGTAGCCATGACCGAGGCGATTAAGCCATGCACATGGAACAGCGGCATGATGCAGAGAGAAACGTCTTCCTCGCTCAAAGCGTAGGTGCTCGCAATATTGGCCGAAGAAGTTGCCAAATTGAAATGGCGCAGGGGAACGCGTTTGGGATGCCCTGTGCTGCCGCTGGTATGCAGTAGCAGCGCAATGTCGTCCGCCGTGGGCTCGGTTATCGAGGCGCCGGTCGGTGCATCTCTCAGGTGGACTGCGCCGCTAGCCGCCATTTCGACCGAAAATACCGGAATGTGCAAGTCGGCGGCGGCGCTGCGCGCACTCTCGCCTCCAGCCGGAGGACACAGGAGCATTCGGGCGTTCGTATCTTTGAGAAAGAAGAGAAATTCTTCGTAAGGATAAGCGGGGTTAAGCGGTGCGGCGGTGCCGGCGATCGAGGCTGCCAAGAAACTGATAATCGCTGGCAATCCGTTCGGCAGAGCCATGGCGACGCGATCGCTTCGGCGAATTCCGGCCGAAGCCAGTGCTTCGGCCATCGCCAAAGTCTGCTGCCGGAGCGAATCATAAGTCAGCGAAATTCCCAGCTCAGGAACGATGATGGCCGTACGACTGTCGGCAAAATGCAAAACGTCAACAAGTGTCTGTACTGGATTCAGTGTCATTTATCAATTTGTTCACAGTAGGCCTGCTGCTTTGCGCAAAGCAAAGGTATCCTCTCCATGTTGTTCCCCACAGTTGAGAGGATAGAGGGAGAGGAGCGGGCTGGTTTTTCCCGACTTCGACATCTTTGAGCGGGTTCCGGCAGTATACCCTCGGCCTCCATTGCCTTGCTCACATATACACAGGCAGGCGCCGTCATGCGGCCTTGCCCGCTTACCAGGCCAAGCTACAGTTTACCTGCTGATCTGCAAGTGGGCGTGGCATATGCCTCGCCAGCATTGTCGCGTGAAGCGCGCCAATAACAGGGAGCAATGCTTACCCGGTTGAGTTGTAACCATGAGGATGGCTGCGGTGCCAGTCCCAGGCGCTCGCAATGATCTGGTCCAAGTCCTCAAACTTTGCCTTCCAACCCAACTGGCGCTGAATTTTTGCCGAACTGGCGACCAGCACGGCGGGGTCGCCGGGCCGTCGGGGACTCTCGATGGCCGGAATGGCATGCCCGGTCACCCGCCGCGCCGCCTCCACAACCTGACGGACACTGAATCCACGCCCACTGCCCAGGTTATAAACCAGCTGGCCGCGGTCGGCGAGCGCTTCTAGAGCGATGACGTGAGCAGCCGCCAAATCTAAAACATGAACGTAGTCGCGGATGCAGGTACCATCCGGTGTACCATAATCTGTGCCGTAAATCGAAATATGCTCACGCTGCCCCAGGGCGACCTGCAAGAGCATTGGGATCAGGTGCGACTCGGGCTCATGAGCCTCGCCGCGACTACCGGCTGCGCCAGCAGCATTGAAGTAACGAAGGCTGGCATAGCGTAAGCCGTGAATCCGGTGCAACCATTCCAACATTCGCTCAACTAGGAGTTTTGATTCCCCATACGCATTGGTTGGACGAAGCGCATCGCTCTCCTGAATAGGAGTGTTTATCGGGTCGCCGTAAAGTGCGGCAGTCGAGGAAAAGACGAATTTCTTGATTCCCAGCCGCAGCATGCTCTCAAGCAAGCTCAAAGCGTTCGCAGTATTGTTGCGGAAATATTTCTCCGGCACTTTCATCGACTCGCCGGCCTCAATGAGCGCGGCGAAATGCATCACAGCCTCCGGCATGCAACTCGCAAGGGACTGTCGCAAGAGTGTGTCATCTTCGACATCGCCGTAGATGAATTGGGCATCGACTGGAACCGCCGCTCTTTTCCCCCGGCTCAGGTTGTCGTACACAAATACTCTGTGCCCCGCGCCGAGCAGCTCCGCCGTTACTATGCTTCCAACGTAGCCTGCGCCACCAGTTACAAAAATCTTCACGATATTGTCCGAGTTACTGGCCTTTTTGTGCACCGTTCAAAGGAATTTATTTATCCCGGTTTTCAAGAGGCCCGAAGTTGCACCATGGAAATGCAGGGCTTGCCTGTTGTGATGATGGTAGCTCCTGGCGCCCGAATGACATTTTATATAAACTCCGGCGTGGCTCGCGCACGCGGGAGCAGGGATTCGCTGTCAAGCTGCAAAGGTCTGCAACTTCGCGATACTTTCATGCAATATTCATGCAAGGGATAGCAATTGGGCTCGGCGCCTCCTAAGTTTCTGCTTCTTCCTCCTATTTTTGCACTTGACTTTGCCCAACCCCGATAGATACTTGCTGCTCGTTATCTTGCTGGTGTGTGACCATCTTTGCGGAAGCTGCCGCAGGTGAGTTGTTGTGGGGGACCGAATGAAACGGACAACCGTGCTGCTTGCCCTGACTATAGTTTTCAGCTCCGTTGCTGCCATCGCTAATTCCAATTCAGATCCACGAATCATTATTAAAGATCCGGTATGCCCATCCTCATCATGCATCAGTGTGGGAACTCATTTTTCTTTTAGTTCGCCTGAGAGCGGGTTCGGGACAGTATTTTTTACCAACAGCTCGGGTGTATCTTGGAGGAACCTCAAGCTCCTCGAATCGGTAGTCGCCGCCAGCGCGATCACGTGCAGCTCCCCCGATGCATTCATGCACTGCAGTGTAACCACCAGTGGGAGTGATATCACTACGATCTTTCTCTCGGGTATAGGACCAAGCTTCCTGGGAATTCCGGCTGGGCATCATTTCAGTATTACGTTCGGCGGCTGGCCTTTAGGAGGAGTCGAGTTCACGGCCGCCGCCAATGTTCCAGAACCGGTAACCCTGACACTGTTCGCCTCTGGATTAGGCGTGATTCTAGTCCGCCGCCGCAAGAGGTTGCGGCAACTCTGATCTTCTGAGTACGGAACAAAGCTCTTCCTGGTGGGCTCGGCTCCTCTTCGGAGCGAATGTCTGCAGCTGAGTCCGCCCAAAAATGTTCCAATTTCGGTCAAGACTCCTGGCGTGTAAGAACTTCCCGACCCACAAATCCTACGAGGAATTTTGTCCTAGGTGCTTCGCCTTAGAGTTTTATGCGCCTGCGGAAGCTCTTGTGAAGTCTGGACCCACACCTATTCAACAAGTCTGGATGGAGCCGTTGCGGCCCGGGAAGCAACCATGCCCGGGGCTGCGCCAGGGCAGTATTCGACGCTGCCGCGCCCGCGTGCTTGCGGCCAAAATCGTCAGCGAATAGCCAGCGAGGCGCCTTCCAATGGTCTTCCCACGACCGTGAGCTTCCAGCAAATGCGCTGACTTATGGGATATGTGGACCCATAGGTATCTGAGAGTCCATAGAATGGCAGTAGGAATGCTCAGTACCTGCAGAACTCAAATCATCTTGGGCAGTAATGCAAACGGGGTGTCTACTCATTCCCCGCTGTTTGCGCGGATTACCGCCCCGACTTCCGAGCCCCAGGTTCGCCAGGTCCCTTTTTGGGGAGTGGGGCTTGCCCCGCGATACTGAAGGGTTAACGGATTGCGATTCAAAAAACACTGCGAGGGGAGTTCATGAGAGACATTTTTCGGCTGGGGAAACGCGATCAGCAGATTGCCGAACTACTCCTACAAGGATGCGACAATGCTGAAATCGCACAGCAACTGAAGATGGCAAGACGCACCGTCAAAGCTCGCTTCAATCGCCTGTTCCTGCGTTTCGGAATTACCCAGGGCATCAAACGCGTGAAACTGGCAGTACTACTGTACCGGAGACAGCTATGTCAGCAAACGAGCGCTACGGACCCAGAATTCCAAGTCAACGCGAATATCGTATTATCGAACTCGTTGCCGAAGGCCTCAAGAACAAAGAGGTTGCCGAGGCCATTGGTACCACCGAGCACGTGGTCAAAAACTATCTCCGCCTCATCTATGACAAGCTAGGCTTGTGGAATCGCGTCGAACTTGCACTCTGGTATGAGGCGCGCAAGCATGAGCAGCGGACAGATGCCTAAGAAACTGTACCCAGTGTGGCGCCTCGGCGCCACACTGGCACTAGTTGCTTCTACTCTCTTCCCTTCTTGCCATGGATGCAACCACCTTACCCCACACTGGCCTGCGGGCGAGCTTGAAAACTGATGGCAGGGTTCTTCCGGTCTTGCTTGTCTTGCGAGGGAAGCAGTGGTTTGCGGAAAATCGGCAGAATCGATTGGATTTTGCGCAAGGCCGATGCGTTCGTTCGGCCTGTCGCAACCTCTAGTTTCCTATCGCTTGTAGTGCGTCGCCGGTGATGAGAAATTCGCTTGTCGGATTCACTTTGCGCCGCAGCCACAAGGCAAAGAACATAGTAGAGCCTTCGAGAAGCGCAACCGATCTCCTCTCATTTGTCATCCGTAGCCAACCGGCTTCTGGCCACCAGGCTAGATTACTGCAGTCACAACTCGCATTTCAGCAACAAAGAAGAGATACGAACGCCTGAGGTGATGCCGGCGAAACGCCCAGGTCACAACCTGCTCGAATCCGGAAAACGGCTGCAAAGCAAAAAACTATAGTTTGCTCAGCAGCAATCAGCCTACGGCTGAGCACGAGCCAAAACCGTCCAGAAGAGTTGGCGCATGACCCGGAAACTATCTTGCGCCCGGAACCGCTGGTCTAGGAAACGGCAGGTTCGCTCACCTTTTCAACGCCTCCCAGTACCGCAGGCAAAGATGTCCCGCTCAACCAGCGGATGAAACCAGAAAGATGTATTTCCCAATTGCTGCCAGCCACTCGGTACGATGATATTCGTTGGCACATCTGCGACAACGAGTTTGGCCCCGGAAGACGCCATTAACTTCAGCACTTGCGCTCGTACATCGCGATTGCTTTCCCAGAATTGGTAGGTGTATTCGTAATCGACTTCCGAAACGACCATAGCACGCAAGGCACGAGCCCACATCAGATCGGTAACCCAGGGGCTGATGCGAGCAACCAAGGCTCCCTCACAAAGACCGAGTTTGCGCAACTCAAGGGCGGCTTGAACACTAACATCATTTCGGCGGTGCTTGGCCTTACTGAAATCATAGGCGGTTGTCTCCACCAGGGGGATAAACAGCGAAAGCGTCACCCCGATCACCAGTCCAGTGAGAAGCCTATTGCCGAAGTCCCTGCTCGAATACAGCGGGACAAGCAACCCCAGCCAGAGCAGAACGAAAAACACCCCAACGTAGCGGGCTTCCACGTGCACGATTTCGTACATCGCTATCCCAGCCATGCCGCTGAACCACACTGGCCATTGACGAAAGACGGCCGCTACTTTTTCGCCGGTGAACAGTAGAACGAAAAACGCCACCATCACCCCACTAGTAGCTCCCGTAATCGGCGCCAACAGGTGTAGGTTTTCACGCATGGCAGCATACTGATTGCGCAGGCGAAATCGTGTCCGGGCACCCTGGGTCCAATAGGAGGGATCGAAGCGCAGCGGGTGAGTGACCGCGTAGGGAAAGGAAAACTCGTAGGTGGGTGGCATCGAGAAGATTTTTCGGGGCACACGTTCAAGTGTGCCAGCTCCGGCGCCCAAGTCCTGTATGTACCAAGTAGGCCCGGCGCCATCAACATGGTACAGATAATTGAAATGACCGCTTTCGCCCAACGTGAAGTGGCCGCGCAGCTTGGATAAGGGGTAGAAATAAGCAGCACCTATGGCGAGAGCCACGATCGCCGCAGCGCCGGCCGGCACCAGTGCCCGGCGCCAATCCCTTACCAGCAGCAAGCTGCTACCCAGAATCAGCACGCCGAAGGGAAACATAGCGGCCTTCGCCAGGTAGCCCAGCCCAGCAAAGCCGCCCAAAGCCATATATAACGTCCACTTTGGCCCTTCGTTCCTGATACGGAGGATGAGACCGATCATCAGGTAGACAAAGCCTGACATCAACATATCGGCACGCAACGTCTCGAGTCGAATCTGGGAAATCGCCGCCCACAAAAACAGCGGATATCCCAGGCCCAGGCAGCCCCACCTGGGCAAGAACTGGCGAGAGGTGCCCATGTCGCGCTCCTGCTCCGCGAGCAAGCTGCGCATTAAAAATTCGAAACAAAGCAAAGCCCAAAGAAAGAACGCAAGATTTAAGTAATGTGCGATCACTACTTCCTTGATCGGGGAGGGCTGCAGCAGTCGGCGGCCCACACCGAGAAGAAAGGGATACAACGGACTCCAAACCCCGTTGATGAGCTTGCTCCAGCTGCCCCGTGGCAGGACAGCATCGCTCATGTCCAGGTAGGAAATAGCGTCCGCTGTCATGTAATAACGCTCAGACCAGAGCTGAAAGGCGGCGACAATCAATCCAAAGGTCCAGAAAAATACCCGTAACCAAAGTTCGCCTCGGCTCCATGGTTGCAAACGGCTCATGAACGTCCCCATAACGTTTCCGCTCTCCCCGTTCTTGCCTGTGTTCGGAAAACACACAACTTTGTCTACCCTGTTCAGCCTGCCGACGGCCCGCGCCCTGGTGGCGGCATACGACGCGTGCCTGACGCCAGCACTGCTCGAGTAGCGAGGCAAACCAGAGGACATAATTTCAAGGGGAAGCCATGCGGACCGCCATCAGCGATCCGGTGGCGACGATCATCGCTCCTCGCAACTGCTGCGGGCGACCGCCAGGCGGCTAGCAGCTGCCGACGTTGCCCGTATGCGCTTTACTGCGGATGATGCGTTTCACCTCTCTAACCGTCGTCAGGGGAAGGTTAGGTTCGGCGATCAGCGCACCTAAAAGAGCCTCGAAATTGTCCTTCATTTCCCTGATAGTCTGCGGCTTGAAAAGATCGCTGCAGTATTCGAAGAAGCACGCTTTGCCGGTCGACGCTTCCAATTCCAATGCGAGATCGAACTTTGCCGTTCCGTTATCTAGGAACTCCGGTGAATCAGCCGCAATGCGGCTTAGTTGCAACGAAGAATAGGGTTGGGTGCGGCCGCGGAAGCTGATTTGAAATAACGGAGTGCGACTAGGATCGCGCGGTGGCTGGACTGCTTCCACGATCTTCTCGAAGCTAAGATCAGAGTTCGCCATAGCCCGTAGTACAGTGCGGTCCACTTTCTTGATGATGTCCCGGAAGTTTGGGTCACCGGATAAGTCGATGCGTAGGACAAGAGTGTTGGCGAAAAAGCCGATCGTGTTCTCGATGCCGGGACAGCGGGAGGCAAACGGGGAACCGACCGAGATGTCGGTCAACCCCGAATAGCAGTGCAGGAAAATGTAGAAGGCCGCCAACAACCCTCGATAGGGGGTCGTACCCGTGTGCCGGAAAAACAAGTTTGCTTGCGAAACCAACTCCGGTGCCATTTCGAAGAAATATCGTATCCCGCGGTGGGTATGAATACGCGGCCGCGGAAAATCCAGTGGCAAATCGAGGGTAGGCGCTCCGGAAAGTTGCCGCCTCCAGTACCTGTTCAACTTTTCCAAATGTTCGCCCTCTAGGACCTTCCTCTGCCAGCGGGCAAAGTCGCTCGCGTGGAACGTTAAATCTGGAAGTTGAGCTGACCCTGCGGAAACAAATGCATTGTAAAAGCAAGAAAGATCGCGGTATAGAATGGCTAGCGACCCGAGTTCGAAAATGATGTGATGCGTGACAAATAAGAATCTATACTCTTGTTCCGCCAGTCGATAGAGAAAAGCGCGGAGCAGCGGGTCTCGAGCGAGATTGAAGGGACGCATGGCCTCTTCTTTGGCTCGGCGCTGTACTTCTGCTTCCTGTTGCCAGTCGGGCAAAAAGCCTAGCTCAACTTCCTTCAAACCCACAGGTCGTTTATGCAGGACAAAGGAGACCGGGCATCCCGCAAGCGGGAGGAACTGGGAGCGTAGCACTTCTTGACGATCGACAAGCGCATCGAGAGATTTCCTGAAGGCGCTAACATCGAGCTTGCCGCGAAGCCGGCACAGGAAGGGCACATTATAGACAGGGCTGTTGGGCGTGAGCCTGTCGAGGTACCACAAGCTCTCAGCGCCGAATGAAAGCCGTGCCGGGCCTTTAGCTGAACGTATCTGAATCTGGCGCGTTGTGTCGTTTAGCAAGGCTACTCGGCCGGGCTTCCTGGCGCCTTACCGCTGCCTTCCTCGGCCGAGAGAAGCTTATTTGCTTCCTCCTCCGACATAGCATCCAACTCGCGCAACAGCCGCTCTGTTTCCTCTTCCTCCGTCTCGACACGAGGTAATTCCCTCATTTTCGAGGCCAAGGCGGCGATGGTCGGATTTTCGAGAAAAGTGAAAAGGGGAAACTGCACACGAAAGGCATTGCGAACGCGCGAAATGATTTGGATGGCAAGCAGGGAGTGGCCGCCAAGCTCGAAAAAATTGTCATGAATACCGATATTTCCTCTCTCAAGCACCTCGGCCCAGATCTCGGCGAGCTTCTCTTCCGTCGCGCTGCGCGGCGCGCACCGGTTCGATGCTGCTGTCTGCTCTGAATTTTCCAGCCTGGCCAGGGCATTGAGGTCCACTTTCCCGTTACGGTTGAGGGGGAGGCTATCGAGCATGACGATGCGCGGGGGAATCATGTAGTCGGGAAGGTGGCGGTGTAGAAATGAGCGCAATTCGCCACCATCAATATGCTCGCTCCCCAGCACATACGCGGCCAGAATCTTCTCTCCTCGGGGACCGTCCTCCGGAACGGTAACCGCTTGCGTAATATGCGGGTAGCGCATGATGACGGCTTCCACTTCCCCCGGTTCCACGCGAAAACCGCGAATTTTCACCTGATGGTCAATACGTCCCAGAAATTCAATGTTCCCATCGGGGAGAAAACGTGCCTTGTCACCGGTGCGGTAGAGCCGTGTCGAGGGTTCAAATGGATTCGGCACGAATTTCTCCGCCGTCAGTTGCGGCTGGTGGAAATAGCCGTCGGTTAATCCGGCTCCGCTCATCGAGAGCTCTCCCGGCACGCCTATCGGAACCGGCCGCAGGTAACGGTCGACAATATACAAGCGCTGATTCGACATCGGCCGTCCCAGAGGCACACTGGCCGGCTTCCAGCCGGGGAAAAAGGCGTCCTTATCGATGAGAAAGGTCGAGCAGCCCATCGTCTCGGTAGGACCGAAATGATTCATCACCTTGCAATGACCGTTCCCGCGGATTTGCTCGAGCAAGTCCCAGGTGAACTTTTCCCCGCCCACGACCAGATATCTCCGCGGCAGGATACATCTACCTTCCGCCCCAGCCAGTAAGCTACTCAACTGCGAAGGGGTCATTTTGAGTACATCGATGGCGTGCTCTGCCAGGTAATCGGCGAAAGCCTGAGGCGACATCGCTGTTTCGTAATCGATGACGTGCAGACAACCGCCCGACATAAGCGCACCAAACACCGAGGTATTCCCGAGGATCGCCCCAATGATCGAGACGGTGGCAAAGTGCCACCCTTCAGGGTGCCCGAGGCGCTCGCAGATGAAGTGACAATAATTGGCAAGGTTTGAATGTCGAGCAGCCACGCCTTTGGGAACTCCCGTGGAACCCGACGTATAGATCACACAAACCAGATCGCTCGCCTTCGTGCAGTTCGGAGGATTGTCCGCTGGCTCTGCCTCGTGTGTCTCGTCAAACAACACGACGTCTCCGCTGTAGGAGGACAAGCCTGGAGCGAGTTTGTGCGTAGTCAAAAGCACGGGCGCTTGGATTTGGGCGAGTAAGGCAGCAATGCGTGCCTCCGGATCGTCGTGGGCGAGCGGCACGTAGCATCCCCCGGCTTTGAGGATGGCCAACAGCCCGATGATCATCTCGGCCGAACGCTCCGCGAACAGCGCCACGGGAACGTTGGGCCCCACGCCGCGTTGGCGCAAACAATGGGCTAGCTGATTGCTGCGCACGTTCAATTCATAATAAGAAAACGTCTGATCGCGAAAGCGCAGCGCGATATTTTGAGGAGTGCGCTTGACCTGCTCTTCAAAGAGCTCATGCACGCATTTGTCAGGATAAGATACGGCAGTCTGGTTGAACCCGGTCACAACCTGCTCATAATCTTGAGCACTCAGGAGCGGCAGACGATCAGCTCGCAGGTGAGGTTCGGCTGTCAGTCCGGACAGCATGGCCGCATAGCTACGACCCATGCGGCTCACCGCTTCATGGTCGAAGCAGGCGGGGTCGTACACGAGTTCGGCATTCCAGGTTCGCAGGTCGGTTTGAATCCGCAAGAGCAGCTGAAAGGGGCTCGCAGGATTCCGCTCATTTCCCGTAGCTACGGCGTTTTCGAATGCGAAGGCAATGTTAGGCCTGCCGTCGGGCGAATGCTCCAGCTCGTCCGTTCTTGGCTTGCTTCCTATCACCTGCTCGACAACCTCAGCGAAGCTGGTATCTTCTGAAAAGCTTACGGCAACAGGAAATACCTTGCCGGAAGTGCCTACCGAGCCAACCACCACTTGGGATTGCTCGCTATAGCGCCACAGCAAGATCAGCCAAACGGCAAACAAGAAGGGCTCGGGGCCGGAGGCGATTCCCGGCAGCCCGCTGAGCCGTGCGGCATCGATGGTGACGGCCAGCGACTCGGATGCCTGACAACTCGCCTCCGCCTTCCGGGCAAATGGAAGGATGAGCCATTGAGTCGACAGGGAACCAGCTGCAAGCGCCGATGACATTTTCCTCTCCGCGCTGAATCCTAAACCCATTTAAACCATCTCCCCGGATGCGGGCAAAACTTTGGTCAGAACAGGTAGCGAAACCTGCCGTTGTCGAATGAAAGGTCCCACCAGCGTGCCCAGCCGGGCAGAATAGAGATCCTTCGGCACGCCCTTCAAGTCGAGGATGATCTCGCGAACCGAATGATTTTCTTCTAGAAACCTTAAGCTGATGCCGGGCGGAAGGCCGGCAATGCTGAAGGTGTCCTCCGAGATCCGCTCGAGCCGAAATGCGGGCTCCTGATCGATGAGTACCGTCAGTTTCCCATCGATAACCCGCACCGCAGCAGTGGTTCCTCGGGTGAGCGTGGAGAGCGGTTTTCCGATCACAAACATCGGCATGAATTCCCCGGGAATACGGAAATCGCAGGCGAATCGCCGCAGTTCGGTTGCCGATGCCGCTACCGACTCACGCGTCATCGAAATTCCCTCGCGTCGGCGTCTGGCTACGAAATCTTCCGGAAAAAGCCTTAACAGGAACTCATTAATTTGCACGTCAATCACCATGTGCGCACGCACGACCGGGCTATTGTTTTTAACCGAGTGCACTTTGGAAAAATCCCCGTACCACAGCTCTCCCGGTTTCCACTCCACGCGCTCCCCGTCAATGACAAACTCGACGTCGGGATGCGTGATGATGGGAATGTGCAAGCGCAAAAGGCCAAACTGGAAGCTGGTGTGAAAATCGAAGTGATCCTTGATGTGACCGCCGGGAGGAAGAAACAGGATGCGCACAACCTCCTTGGGGCACTTGAGGTCGTCGAGGATCCACCGGAAATAGGGCGTTCGCCTCAGATTCTCGGTCTCTCGGAAACTATCAAGGCCGGGAGCGCTGGGGAAAACCGAATCCTTTCCTCCCGTCGAGTGTAAGGCGATGCCTTTCCACTCCCCCTTGTGATAGGGACCGGGTTGTGGTGTGGCTTCAACTTCGCGAAGGATCTGCAAGTTGCGCACCAGTTGTTCGGCGTCATATGTCTTGGGAAGGCGTATTGCGACTGGCTCGCGAGAGGAATGCATCCGATCAGTTCACCTTTCGACCCCTTCAGCCCCAATCATATGGAACATCCCGCCCCAGACTTCGCTTTGAATCGACGCGTCGCCCGCATAAGCCGGAGTCCGAGGTTCCTTGGGGATTGACACAATGATTGTAACCAGGCCGGCAAACCGTGTTCCTCGAGTGGCGTCGGTCTTTAGAGCTCGAGGGATCCGCGATGATTCAATTTTCAACAATTTACCACCGATGCGACAGCGATAACCAAAATCATGCCACATGCAAAGGTGTGCAAAATCTTAACCATGGCGCAGGACAATCATCGAGCACCTGCTTGCGTGCATTATCGCAGTTGTTTCCTGTTCCCGCGTACGCGCTCGATCATGCGCGCGATCGTACGCGGCGTCTCAAAATTCTCCGGCACAAATTCATCATCCGGCAAAGTGAGACCATATGCCTGCTCCACATGGTTCAGCAGGGACATGAGCTCGAGCGAATCGAGGAGGCCGGACTCGATCAGCCGGCTCTCCCCATTCAGGTCGCCACATGTGGCCGGGCTCACGCGGCGTGATCGCAAGTAGTCAATCACAAACTGCTCAACGTCATTCATGTCGCCATCCTCTGCAAGCCTAGGCGGTCAATCTTGCCGGTTGACAGGAGCGGGAGCTTGTCGATCAGGTTTATCGTGCTCGGCACCATGTAGCGAGGCAGTTGGCCTGCGCAGTGTTCCCGCAGTTCTTCGCTCGAAACTCCTATTCGACATGGGCGAGCAAACGCAACCAGCACTTCGTTCACGGCGACGACGACCGCCTCTGCCACCCCGGGGTGGCGGAGCAGCGCGTTCTCCACGTCTCCGAGTTCCACGCGATGTCCATAAATCTTGACCATGTGATCGCGGCGGCCGTGGAAGAGCAATCGGCCGGCATCATCAAACTCGGCGTAATCCCCGGTACGGCACCACCTTTCGCCATTTCGCAGGACAAAGCGTGCCTGGCTCCTTCCTGCGTCATGCCAATATCCAAGAGCCACCGTCGGTCCGGAAACGAGCAATTCTCCCACCTGATGCTTCCCCGCCACTTCGGCTTCGGCATCATCAAGCAGCAAAATACGGGTGCCCTGACATGGTACGCCGATCGAAACCGGGGAGCTGCGATCCCAAAGTTGCCGATCGATCCGCTCAAATGTGCACACATTAGTTTCCGTAGGGCCATAAAGGTTCGCGAATTCCACCGTGGGAAGCAAATCGAGCAGCGTTGCGAGCACCCGTGGCGGACAAACTTCCCCGGCAAAGAGCAGTAGGCGCAATTTGGCAAGCGCCTTCGCCCTAACACTACCCCGTTCAGCCATCATTGCAAGCAATGACGGAACCGTGTACATGACGGTGATTTCTTCCTCGGCCATCCATGCCGTGAGCCGCGTGGGAAAAGCGAGATGCAAAGCAGGAGGAATGCACAAGGTTGCTCCGCTCCAGGCGGTGGAATAGAGGTCGAAGGTAGATAAGTCAAAGTGCAGAGGCGCCACGCTCGCTACCCGGTCGCAAGGACCAAGCTTAAACTCGAGCGCCGCCCAGGTGGCAAACGCACTCACATTTTGATGCGTGAGCATGACGCCCCTGGGCTGACCGGTCGATCCCGACGTGTAGAGAAGATAGGCGAGATCCGAATCGTTGACTTCGATGTGCTCTTGAACCGGGTCTGCTGCCATGACTTGCCGCCATGGCAGCGCCTCCTCAGAGCTGTCCGAAACCGACATTCGCAAGGTGGTCGAAGGCAGCCTTAGCTTCGTGAACATCTCGCCAGACGCAACGATTGCAGCGGGAGCCGCATCTTCGATAATCGCCTGCACGCGCGTGGGGGGAGAAGCCCAATCCACCGGTACGCACACGCCGCCCGCTTTGAGCACACCATGCAGTGCGGCAATCATCGCAGCCGATTTCCGAGCACACAACACCACTCTCTCCCCCTTACGCGCGCCGTGGCTGAGGAGAGTAGAGCAAACGCGACCACTCTGTTGATCGAGTTCCGACCAGGTCAGCGCCCTGTCTCCATCGATCAGGGCCTCCTGATCGGGCCAACGCCTTGCCGCCTCGCTCGAGAAAAGGTTGACGCTACGGCAGCATTGCTTGGGCAACGCGGTTACTCCCTTTGTTTTAAAGCCCGAGCTCATGGGAAATAATATTGCGCAGAACTTCCGAAGTACCGGAGTAGATCCGTCCCCCAACGGCATCCCGCAAGGTGCACTCGATTCCTAAATCGCTGGAGTAACCGTACCCGCCATGCAACTGAATCGCATCGAGCGCGCTCGCCACCGCGGCTTCGGCGGCATACACTTTAGCTATGGCGGATTCTTTAGCAGCGGCCTTTCCCTCGGTTTTCAGCCAGGCTGCACGATAAAGCAGCAGCCGTGCGGCTTCGAGTCGGATCTCCATGTCCGCGATGCGGTGCGCAACCACCTGAAAACCACTGATCGGCTTGCCGTTGACCTTGCGCTCTTTGGCATAGCTGACGGTCTCGGCAATTTGACGTTCCATGACGCCGATTTGCCAGGCCAAGATGTAAGTGCGTTCCCACTCCATCGAATCGTTGAAGATGCGAGCGCCTTGCCCCTCCCCCCCAAGTCGGTTCTCTTTTGGCACACGGCAATTGTCCAGATACAACTCGGCCATGGGCGCGCCCTGCAGCCCCATTTTATGAATGGGAGTCCCGACCCGAACTCCGGAGGAACGCTCCACCAGAAATGCGGTCAGCCCAAACAGTCCAGGCCGATCTGGTAGCCGCGCAAAGATTAAGAACAGGTCCGCCTCGGGTGCGCTGGTCACAAACGTCTTCGAGCCGTTCAGCACGTAGAAATCCCCCGCGCGCTGGGCTGTGGAACGCAGAGAAAAGGCATCTGAGCCCGACTCTGGCTCTGACATTGCGTGAGCTCCGATTAAATCGCCCGCGATCAGTGGCACAAGATAACGACGCTTTTGCGCGTCGGTCCCGAACCGCCAGATGGGCATTTGCACGCTCCACATCTGCGCGCTCAAAGCGAAGAGAAGCCCGGTGTCGCAGCATACTGTCCCGAGAGTCTCCATGGCCAAGGCAGTCGCCAAACCACCAGCCTCGTGCCCGCCATAAATTTGCGGAAAAAATAGTCCTAATATCCCGAACTTCGCACACTTGTTCCAGCCCTCTCTCCACAGCTTGTGATCCTGCTCGTGGCCGCGGCGGCTAAGCTCAGAGCGAGCAAAATCGAGAACTGCCTTCTTCAACGCGAGCTGCTCGTCGGTCCAATCGAAGCGCATGAAATAGCCGCAATTACCGGAATAAACTTCGCGCCCTTGGTGGCTTCCGCGAAGCCGGCCGCAAATCCTAACCCTCTCCGAACTAAGGGGAAGTAAACCGGCGCACGGGGTTTGCGCCGCGCTGCGATCGCAGTATAGCAAAAGCGTTCTTACTCCCTTTGTATTGTTCGCAGTCGGCGAACGGCAAATGGCATCTGAGTTGCTCCATATACACTAGAACGAGTACAGTTCCATGACAGTATGCACTCTGCCGTTCAGACGACGGTAGAGGCAACACTCGCTAGTACTATTGCAGCGAAATCAGCCCAGCCCAGCAGAGGGAAAACGATTGTCTTCATTTCAGTTAACCATTCGTCCCCGCAAGGGATGGCAGGCGCTTGATTTAAGAGAGATCTTTCTTTATCGGGAACTACTCGCTTTTCTCGTCTGGCGTGATGTTAAGATCCGCTACCGACAGACTCTACTCGGCGGCCTGTGGGCGGTCTTGCAACCCCTGATCGCAATGCTGATTTTCACCTTAATTTTCAACCGCTTGGCTGGCGTGAGGAGCGATGGGCCGCCTTACCCGTTGTTTGCTTTTGCTGGCCTTGTCCCCTGGACCTTCTTTTCCGCTGCGCTGTCCCAGTCCAGCAACAGCTTGATCGGCAATCAGCAGCTCGTTTCTAAAGTTTACTTTCCTCGCGTGTTCATTCCGGTGGGCGCGGTCGGTGGATTGCTGCTCGATCTGCTCTTCAGCTTATGCCTGCTGTTTATCTTAATGGTTCATTACCATTGGGCTCTTTCCACCAAGGTGCTGCTTCTCCCCTTATTCATGCTCGCCGCTTTCCTCGCTGCTTGCGGTTGCGGCTTGATCCTGTCATCGCTGAACGTAAGCTTTCGGGATATTAAATACGCGGTTCCCTTTCTGATTCAGATGGGAATTTTCCTTACGCCCGTAATTTATCCCATTCGTTACATTCCCGCGCGATGGCAAGTGCTCATGGGCTTGAATCCAATGGCGGGGGTGGTGATTGGATTTCGCTATTGTCTTTTGGGCAGCGTGGCCTCCTGGGCCGTGATGGGTCTTTCGGTTGGCATCAGCCTGAGCCTGTTTGTCTTTGGGCTGTTGATTTTCCGGCGAATGGAGCGCCACTTTGCGGACGTAATCTGAGCATGCGGCCCATCCTTGAAATTCGCCATGTTTCAAAGCAATACCGGCTGGGCAGAGCATTCGCGCGTACGGAGACCTTTCGCGAGTTCCTGACCCGCAAACTTCTGTCGCCTCTCCGCGCCCTTCAGGGCAGCAGGAGTGAGATTGGCAAACCCCGGGAACAGCGATTCTGGGCCTTACGCGATGTCAGTTTCGACGTGCTCGAAGGCGACGTGCTGGGAATCATAGGCAGAAATGGCGCCGGTAAAAGCACGTTGCTGAAAATCCTTTCTCGTATAACCGATCCCACGGAAGGTACAGTTACCTTGCGCGGCCGTCTTGCTAGCCTTCTCGAGGTCGGCACCGGGTTCCATGCCGAACTCACAGGGCGGGAAAATATCTTCCTGAACGGCGCCATCCTGGGAATGAAGCGGGCGGAGATTATCTCGAGGTTTGACGAAATCGTTGCCTTCGCCGAGGTGGAGCAATTTCTCGATACTCCCGTCAAGCATTACTCGAGCGGAATGTACGTCCGGCTGGCATTTGCCGTGGCGGCTCACCTCAATCCCGAAATCCTGGTAGTCGATGAAGTGCTCGCCGTCGGCGATGTTGCCTTCCAGAAAAAATGCTTGGGAAAGATGAGTGAGGTGAGCAGAGGCGGACGAACCGTGCTGTTCGTCTCCCATAACATGGCAGCAGTTGAAAATTTGTGCCGCCGGGGTATAGTACTCGATCGTGGGAGCATGGTCTTTGCCGGCGGCGCCAAAGAGGCCGTCCGCCATTACCTTAACGAAGTCGCGGGAATTGAGGGCAGAGCGGGACAGGTGGTCGATTTGGAGCAGGCGCGCGACAGGCGCTCGCCCTTGGGCAAACTGCTCAAACGCATGGAATTTTATACCTGTGACGACGTTCCGTTGAGCGGCGGCCTGCCCATCGGTGAACAGCTTAAGATCAGGGTACATTTCGAATTGCCGCGACCCACCGATCGTTTTGACGTTGGTCTTGGATTTTCGAATGCTTTTGGCCAGCGCGTCTTCACCGCCCACAGCTCATTCGAGCCTGACCGTCCACACGGGCAGAGAATGGGAGCACAGGTGATGCTTTGCGATATACCCAGCCTGACACTCACGCCCGGCAACTACAGTCTTCGCGTGTGGCTTGATATCGGCCGCACAAAGGCCGACTCGATCGACGACGCAGCGCGCATTACGCTAGTTCCCTCGGACTACTACGGCACAGGAAAAGTTCCCTGGAACGGCGCGTTCGTGCTCAAGCACCGCTGGTATGTAGAGGAGGCTACGGAGGAACGTCGAAAGGTCAACCTACCGGGAGCCATTACGCAAGCATGAAAGTTTCAGGCAAGCTGCGCAGGGTCGCGCTATGGCGGCGGGGAGGGCAGGCGTGGCTTGCGATGCGCCGCTTTGGGCTTAGGTTACTATCTCTCGGCTGGTTTGCGGCCCGATTTCATCGATTGGCTCGCAATCGTCTTATGCTAGGATGCGCTCGGTGGCCAGACTACTTCTCATAGTGCCGCATTTTTGGGATCCGGTTTGTGTTCCGCTCGGCATCAGCTCCTTGAAGGCCTTCGCCGATGCTCAGGGACACGAAGTCGAGCTCTTGGACTTCAATACCATCCCAGAAATCTTTGGCGTGCAGCGCGCCTATTTCTCCGAATGTAAGGCACAGTTTCCTTACTTCAAGGACTGGAATATCGAGCGCAATGGCACCGAGATGCTGGCCATCCATCAGATGCTCTATCTGTTTGCCCGGAACCGCAGCAACTACCCCGAGATGGTAGGCCAAGTTCTCAATCTCAACGGGCGAAACATGGGCGAGTTCATGGCCGAGCTCAAGGTTTCGCGCTTCGATGCTCTGTTTGCCTCTCTCTATTCAAAAGTTTCCTCCATTTTGGCGCGAGTGCTCAATGGTGGCCAGTTCGATGTTGTTGGCTGTTCCCTGTTCAATTCCACATGGCCAGCTACACTATTTCTGCTAAAGCGGGTCAAGTCGCACGTCAAGGGCGTCCGTACGGTTGTGGGGGGGCCCGGTCCGCTGATGGGAATTACCTCGCGAGCCGAAGAGGTAATCCGCTTCATCGAGCGCAATGATTTCATTGACTATTTCGTAGTCGGGGAAGGTGAATATTCGCTGTTGCGTATTCTGGAGGACCCGATGCTGCCCCCGGGCGTCATTGATCCGGGACATAACCTAACCATCGTGGAATCGCGCAAGAACTTCGTAAAGCCTGAAGAGCTGCCTGCACCCGACTACGGTCAACTCGATATCTCCCGCTACCTTCAGCTTTCCGTAGCCAGCTCCCGGGGATGCCCATTTGATTGCTCCTTCTGTGCAGAGACCGTGTTTTGGAAGGGTTATCGCGCCTTCAAAGGGCGTACCTTTGATCAGATGGAGATTTTGGCGCAACGCTATAACCGCGCCTCCTTCTATCTGTGTGATTCACTCAGCAATACCACCATCGGACCAATCGCTTCTGAGATCACGAAAAATTCTAGACCATACACGCTCGACTGTTATTTGCGCGCGGATAAGACCGTTGCCGAACGTCCCCACGATGTGCGTGCCTGGCGACAAGGCGGGCTGGTGCGCGCCAGGTTGGGCATGGAATCTGCCAGTCAGCGTATTCTCGATGCCATGGTCAAAAAGACCACGCCCGAGTTGATGGAACGGAGCCTTGACGTGCTCTCCGCCGAAGGCATCATCACCAGCACCTTGTGGATCGTCGCCTACCCGGGGGAAACCGAAGGTGAATTTAACGATACCCTGAATTTCATTCGTGCCAATCGAGCGCGAATCTATCAAGCCGATGCTTGGCTCTTCCAATATCATCCCGCAGGCCTGGCGCACTCCGGGGAGATCGAAATCGAACGCGGATCCCACCGTCGATATTCCGATGACATCAATCAGATCCTCGCGGTCTCACCCTATGTGGTGGATCGCGATATTTCGATGGGCGCCCGCTTTGAGCGCCTGGAGAGATTTGTTCGAACCATGCGAGAGCTCGAGATACCCAATCCCTATAGCGTCTATGAGTGGATGGCTGCCGAAGGGCGTTGGACCTCCCTGGGTCGCTCGACCCACTGGGATATTGAAACCAGCATGATGGCACTCAATGCTTGAAGCGCCAGATGACGAGTGACCTCATGAATTCCGCTTCAAGCCAAGTAAATATCCGCATCGCCGCGAACTTCACCATCGAGCCCATCGAAGAATTTCTTTCCGCCTGGATGTCAGTGCTCCGCATCCCTGCCGAAATTCGCATCGCGCCTTACAACCAGGTATTCCAGCAGCTACTGGAAGGCGGCCTACTTCGTAATAATGCGCGGGGAATCAACCTGGTCGCCCTAGACCTCGACGGGTGGCTGCCGACCCTGCAACCCTTTCAAGAGGCCAGCACCAAACTGCAGGCTGTGATCGATGATTTCATGTCCGTATTGCACTCCGCGGGCAGCGCGGGGGTAAGCGGCGCCGTTCTACTATTCCCGCCCGTTGCCCAGCTCGAGCGAAGCGGGGAATGCTCCTCCGTCGTCGCTGCTGCTAAAGCTCGGGTGCTCGCGCAGTGTCCCACGGTTCCAGGCTGGACCGCCCTTGACCTGGAGGAGGCTGTCAAGCTTTATGCGATTTCTGAGACCCGCGATCCTTTTACGGACGAGTTGGGCAATATTCCGTTTACCGAAGAAATGTATGCGGCCGCTGCCACGGTAGCCGCCAGGTGGATCCGCGCCAGCTGCAGCAAGCCCCGCAAAGTCATCGTTCTCGATGCGGACAACACCCTTTGGCAGGGCATCTGTGGTGAGGGAAGCATGGCGGTTACTCCGCCCTATCGCCGCCTGCAGCAATTCATGCTTAACCAAAGGGAGAGCGGCATGCTGCTTGCGTTGGTCAGCAAGAACAACGAGGACGAGCTTGTCGACTCGGCGCTCGCGTCCGAAGCATGCCTGCTCCGGACCACGGACTTTGCCGCATGGCGAATCAACTGGCAATCGAAGTCCGAAAACCTAGAGGCCCTGTCGAAGGAACTGGGACTCGGGCTCGATACCTTCATATTGGTTGACGACAACTCCTTCGAATGCATGGAAGTTCGCAATCGCTGTCCGGAGGTTCTGGCCGTCCAATTACCGTCAGTTCCCGACGCCATACCGGCGTTTCTCAACCATATGTGGATCTTTGATCACAGCACGATCACCGAAGAAGATCGCAATCGTGCCCGCATGTATCAGGCCGAGCGCCAGCGCAATGAACTCAACCAGCGGGCTCTGACGGCAGAAGAATTCCTTCGAAGCCTGAAGATCGAGATCGACTTTGCCCCCTGTCTGAACGTCGACCTCCGGCGGGTTTCGCAGCTTACGCAACGCACGACGCAGTTCAACATGACCGGCGTCCAGCATAGCGAACAGAGCCTGTCCGCGCTTCTGGCGCAAGGCACTTATGAGTGCTGGACTGTGCGCGTGCGCGACATCTTCGGCGATTACGGACTGGTTGGAGCGGTACTCTTTAGAATTCTTGCATCCAGCTTGCACACTGAAATCTTTCTGCTGAGTTGCCGCGCCCTCGGGCGACGGGTTGAGGATCGCATGGTGGACGAGCTGATTCGCCTGGCCCGCGAACGAGAGGCAGACCGCTTGGTGATTCCAGTCATACCCACTGGGAGAAACCGCCCTGCACGGGAGTTTCTGGCGCGCTTCTGTGGAGCCTCTCCCGATTGTCAAACTCCCTATGAATGCATCATCTCTGCTACTGACAAGCAATCGGAATGGCGTCACACAAAGCCAGACGTTTCGCCTTCGCAAGCACTATCCCCTGACTCGCCGAAGCTGCCCGTGGTAAGCGAGGAAGAGGACAAGTTGCTCGAGATCGCCACTGAATTGCAAACTGCCTCGTCGATCATTAACGCCTTTCGCAGAAAGAAAAAGCCGCGACCCTCGTCAGCTGGTCCGCTGATTCCACCCACAAGCGCCATCGAGGAGGCGCTGGTCCGTATATGGTCGGATTGCTTAGAGGTGGAACGAATTGGCATTCGCGACAACTTCTTCGATTTTGGCGGCCATTCCCTCCGAGCGACTCGCGTTCTTACACGCGTTCGAGCGGAATTCGGCATCGAACTCAGTTTGACTATGCTGTTTAAGACCCCGACGATTGAGGCTATGTCGGCCGCCATCGCTGATATGTCGTCGCTTAAATCTTAGGCGGGAGCTCGCGACGAAGCAAACGAGTGAGATGCGAGACATCTCCTCGCTCCATATCGATCCTGATCTCTCGGCCGCTTCGATGATCGATGGAACTGCCGATTGTGACCTCGGCAGAATAGGGTAGGATTCAGGTTTAGCTGACTCGTGCTCCCCATTCCAGCGCCATCGTTCGCGCTGTCCTCAGTCTCTCGACGGGATCGCCGGTGGGGAGAAACTCCATGGCGACAGTTCTTCGGTAGTTTAATTCAGCCAACTTGCGAAAGATATTCTGATAATTGATTTCGCCCGTCCCCGGTTCGTGGCGCCCGGGGACGTCAGCGACGTGGATGAGGCCTACAATCTCAAGGTTTTTCTCTAGCTTTTCCATCAGATTGCCTTCCGAAATCTGCTCGTGGAACAAGTCGTAGAGGAATTGCACCTGGGGATGATTCACTGCTCTGACGATCTCAAATCCCCGCGCCGCAGAGGTGAGAAAATACCGCGGATTCTCTTCAGGATCGATATTTTCGAGCAGAAGACGCACTGGTACTCCCTTGATGCTCTTTCCTTCTACTAGCTTGGCGGCCGCCGACAGCCCATCAATGCAACTCCTGTGCTGTGCTTGCGCAGACATTCCGGGAACTGTGTCGCCGGAGAGCAGAATCATGGCGGGACAATTCAGCTTCTCCATGAGCGGAATCGATCGGCGCAGCTCGTCGATAAGTTCTTCCCTCTCGGCCGGGTTCGACAAGCTGTGTTTCAGGCCGGCAGTGCAATCAAAACTAATGCCAAGCGCTTTACATGTTGCCTGGGCACGACTGAAATGGGCATCGTTCCAGTTGGCGTACTCCCCTACCAGTTCCACGTTTCTATATCCCGCGGCGGCAACCCTTTCGAGACGCGTCTCGAATGGCAAATCGGGAAGGATGGTCCAAAGCATTACGGAAATATCGAATGCGGCTTCTTTGACCCTCACGTTGTCCTCACGCCTGCTCGATGGAGACAAGGCTGGAGCCAGTCCTGTCGCGAGGGCGCCTGTGACATTACGAACAAAGTCTCGACGATTCACGATTCACCTACCCACACCAATGCCACGAAGGCAAGCACGGGCTTTGAAAAATACGGCAGTTTAGCAAAGCAGTTGTGCCTCGACTATCGAAATCGGACTTATGGACAGCACTGCGGGGCGATGCGTAACTTTCGATGCCTCGGGCTGCCATGTGCTTTACAATCGGCAATCGTGGAGATGAGCAAGTGAAGACAATCAAGGGGCCAGCTATCTTTCTCGCCCAATTTGCCAATGACTCCTCCCCCTTTAACTGCTTGGATGAGATTTCCCGTTGGGCTGGGGCGCTCGGTTACAAAGGCATACAGATCCCGAGCTGGGATGCCCGCCTTTTCGACCTGCAGCGGGCGGCAGAAAGCCAAAGCTATTGCGATGAGCTGCGAGGCACCCTGAATACCAACGGAGTCGAACTAACAGAACTCTCAACCCATCTGCAGGGGCAATTGGTGGCCGTACATCCCGCATACGATGAGGCGTTTGACGGCTTTGCTCCCGCGCAGGTCCGCGGCAATCGTTCCGCTCGTCAGTCCTGGGCTGTCGAGCAACTGCGCCTGGCAGCTCAGGCTTCTGCCAATCTGGGACTCAACGCTCATGTGACTTTCTCCGGAGCCTTGGCTTGGCCCTATGTCTATCCCTGGCCACAGCGGCCAGCAGGCTTGATTGAAACGGCGTTTGAGGAACTGGCAAGGCGCTGGCGACCTATCCTAGACGTGTTTGACGGCTGCGGAGTCGACCTCTGCTTTGAGTTGCACCCAGGCGAGGACCTCCACGATGGAACTAGCTTTGAAATGTTTCTCGAGCTCCTCGCCGGACACAAGCGCTGTCACATTCTCTACGACCCAAGCCATTTCGTACTTCAGCAGCTCGATTACCTCGAGTTCATAGACTTTTATCATCCCCGCATCAAGATGTTTCATGTGAAGGATGCCGAGTTTCGCCCGACCGGGCGTCAGGGAGTGTACGGCGGCTATCAGCCCTGGATCTCACGCGCAGGCCGCTTCAGATCTCTTGGCGATGGGCAAGTTGACTTCCCCGCGATTTTCTCGAAACTCGCCCGATACGACTTTCCGGGATGGGCGGTTCTTGAGTGGGAATGTTGCCTGAAGAGCAGTGAGCAGGGCGCCAAAGAAGGCGCACCCTTCATTGCTGGCCACATCATCCGGACAGCAGAGCGCGCCTTTGACGATTTTGCAAGAGCCGGCTCCGATACTCAGGCGAACCGCAGGATGCTAGGTCTGGGAAACCGGCTCGAGTAGATCACCGAATACCAGGAGCTATTTTGGTCTCTCGGGTTTGTCGCTCCTGCCGGCGAGCAGCCCCTTTTTGATGGCTTTTGTGAATCGCGGGTCAGACGAATGCCTCAAGCGTTCGGCTGCCACGTTGCAGCGTCGAAATTTGAGCAGCCGCCCAGCTATGCCTTATATTCACAACCATGGAAGCTCGGAATAGCGTGGGCCCCCAATCTCTCCCCAAGTCCCAGTCGCGGTTCCCCGTGTTCAGTCGCCGTGATCTGATGCGCGCGGCGCTCTTGGCCAGTGCTGCCTCCGTGCTCGGACCCGGGTTCGGGTTGGCGCAATCGGTTGCGTCCGCGCCGACTCCAGCCGCACGTGGCGAAGAGGGCTCGAGTGTGCTGAGCGCTGCTAACTGGAAACCCGTTTTTCTGACTGTGCCGCAGGATGAAACTTTAGTTGCGCTCAGCGAGGTGATAATTCCAGCTACTGAAACGCCGGGCGCGAAGGAAGCGCTCGTGAATCGGTTTCTCGATCTCTTGCTGTCAATCGAATCGCCCGCCTTTCAGGCCAGATTCGTCGATGCGCTGAGCTACATCGATGGCGAGAGTCAACGGCAGTTGGGCCAACAGTTCCGGACGCTTACACCAAGCGATCGGATCTGGTTACTCACCCCGTGGGCTTACCCTCGCCAGCCGGATGCCTGGATCGAACAGGAGGAAGCACCCGACCCCGGACTAGAGCATTTCGCGCGCCTGAAAGCGCTTATCGCGGACGCGTACTATGGATCCGAAATTGGTCACCACGAGCTCGGCTGGGACAGTGAGATTACGCACGGTGCCTATCAAGGCTGCGAGCAGCCAGCAGCGAACCATTACTAAGTTTCATGCCACAGGACCCTCTGCAACAGATCTATGACGTGATCGTAGTCGGCTCGGGCGCAACCGGAGGCTGGGCGGCAAAACGGCTCTGCGAAGCAGGATTGAAGGTTGCCTTGCTTGAGGCCGGACGGGCGGTAACCGCCAGTGAGTTTACTGAGCACATGCCCTCGTTCGAACTCAAGTATCGCGGTCACTCGCCTGAAATGAAGCGCACCCGGCCGGTGCAGACGCAATGCTATGCCTGCATGGAATACAACTACGAATGGTTTGTCAATGATCTGGAGAATCCCTATAGCACTCCGGCCGGCCGGCCGTTCACATGGCAAAGGCTGCGTGTGCTGGGCGGGCGATCGTTGGTTTGGGGCCGTCAAAGCTACCGCCTCAGCGATGTGGATTTTAAAGCAGCCAGTCGCGACGGCTACGACGTCGACTGGCCAATCTCGTACGCTGATCTTGCTCCCTTTTACGACATTGTTGAGCGCTATGTCGGTATCAGCGGCGCCCCCGAGCGCAACCCAATGCTGCCCGACGGACAATTCCTTCCCGCGATGAAAATGAGCTGTGGAGAAATTCGGCTGCGTGAAGCCGTTGAAGCTAAGTTCGGGCGAACTCTCACTATAGGCCGAACGGCCGTGCTGACCCAGCCCCACAACGGCCGGGCGCCTTGTCATTACTGTGGCCCTTGTGAGCGCGGCTGTATCACGTTTTCCTATTTCAGTAGCCCCTTCACCACGGTGCGCGACGCCCTAAAGACAGGAAACTGCACACTCATTACCGACGCGATCGTGAGCCATGTGGACATGGACACCGCCAAGAACACAGCACGGGGTGTCACCTACGTACACCGCACGACGAAAAACAGTAAACAGATTCGCGCCAGGGTGGTAATTCTTTGTGCACAGGCTCTCGAGTCCACGCGCATTCTGCTCAACTCTTCGACTCGGGAGTATCCTCAAGGACTGGCAAATTCGAGCGGCCTGTTGGGGCACTATCTGATGGACCACGTCGTCGGTGCGAGTGCGAGCGGCAACTTTGAGGATTTAAAGATTCTCCCCGGCGCCAATCCTCCACGCCGGCCAAATGGAATCTATCTCGTGCGTTATCGCAATACGCCGGCCACCGGCAGACATCCTCATTTTATTCGGGGCTACGGATTGCAAGGTGAATCCGCGCCTCAGTTCAACTTCGATGCGCCCGGGCTGGGCGCGGAATACAAGAAAGCAGTGAAAACAGGTATTTACCGGGTTTCTCTCAGTGCCTTTGGCGAATCTCTGGCAAATTTCGATAATTTCTGCAACATCGATCCCGATCTGAAGGATGCCTGGGGCATTCCCGCACTGCGCATCAGTATGGCCCATGGCAAGAACGAAGCCGCACTGATGCATGATGCGGGTGTTAGCGCTGCGGAGATGCTCGAAGCTGCGGGAGCCAAGAACATCCGGCTGCGAACTGGAATGGACATGCCGGGTATGGCGATTCACGAAGTCGGCACAGCTCGAATGGGTACCGATCCGAAAAAGTCTGTGCTTGACCCTTTCTGTCGAGCACACGACATTTCCAACTTGCTCGTTAGCGATGGCTCGTGTTTTGTTTCTTCGGCATGCCAAAATCCGACGCTCACCATGATGGCCATCACGGTTCGAGCCTGTGACCATTTGCGCGAGCGATTTCGACGGAACGAAGTTTAGGTCTTGATCCAAGGGAGGCGAATACGTATCTCGAGCGCCGTGACTTTGTCCGCTGCGCAGCCATGACTCTGGCAACCATGGGACTTCCCAGAGCTTTGCATTCGATAACCGGGAAATCGGTTCTCGTGTTCACCAAGTCTTCTGGCTTCGAGCACGATGTCGTAAAGAGGATTGGCGCCAAGCCCAGCATTGTGGAGCAAGCAGTTACATCGCTCGGCAAGCGGCACGGTTTTCACGTATCTGCGACCAAGGACGGACGGATCTTCGATGCGAAGGAGCTCAGCGAGTATGCCGCGATACTGTTCTTTACCACCGGAGATTTAACCATCCCCGGAAACGACCAGAACCCGCCCATCTCGCGGCCGGGCAAGCAGTCACTGCTCGAAGCTGTTCGCGGGGGAACCGGATTCGTCGGTATCCATGCTGCAGCCGATACTTTTCACACCCAACCAGATCCCCCAGACAACTCGAATCGCTACCTCGCGCATGGTGAACAGTCCGATCCTTATATCCGAATGCTAGGCGGCGAGTTCATTACGCACGGCAGCACGCCGCGCCTGCAGACAGCGAACCTGATCATTAATGATCCACAATTTCCTGGCCTTGAAGGCGTTTCCTCTCCCGTCGGCTTGACCGACGAGTGGTACTCGCTCAAGGATTTCAGAACTGATCTGCACGTCATCCTGACCCTTGATACAAAAGGGCTCAAGGGTGAGCCATATGAACGCGCACTTTACCCGATCACATGGCTGCGTAGGGAGGGCAAAGGACGTGTTTTCTATACCGCAATCGGGGATCGGCCAGAGAACTGGTCGAACAGCTTCTTCCTGGCTCTTCTGGGCGGCGGTATTCGATGGACGATCGGCGCTGTCAAGGCCTCACTCGATCCGAATCTCACGCGAGCGGCCCCTGGATTCCATGACATCCCGCCTCGCCTAAAGGCGCAGGGATTCTAGCCATCCGCGCCCGTTTGCATTCATGCTAAACCCAATGTTCTCTGGCCGCTTAAGCACGAACAGGATGAGGCGCGGCCCGCGTTTGGCGCTTCTCTATCGTACCGCGCTCGGAGAGCGGCGCCGCCGCGCCTCGGGTCACGGAATTTGCCTGCTGCAAAGCTTTGTTGCAGCGGCAACAGGTTCAAAAAAGAAGGCGCCCCTTGAGTTTCTGGTTTAAAGTATGGCCGATGCGTCCGTCGATTTTTCACATTCTACTTCTTGCTTGTGCGCTCGCCATGGTGCCCATCATTGCAACGCGCGCTCAGCATCAGGAATCTGCGCCGGCCGCTGACCAGGATTGGCCCGTCTGGGGAGGAGCACCCGACAACGATCACTATTCGCCACTGGCCCAGATTAATCGCAGCAACGTCAAGCAGCTGGAGGTGGCGTGGACATTTGACACCGGCGAAAAAGGTGGTCTGCAGACCAGCCCGCTCATTGTAGGCGGAAAACTCTACGCCATCAGCCCCACCCAGAAGATATTCGCATTGGATGCCGCAACTGGCGAGCCTTTGTGGACTTTCGATTCCGCCATCAAGGGCATGCAACCGGACCGGGGGTTAGCTTACTGGTCCGATGGTGCAGAAAAGAGAATCTTGGTGGGAATCATGAACTTCCTTTATGCATTGGATGCGACGACAGGAAAACCGATCGCATCGTTTGGTAAAGACGGGCGGGTAGACCTGCAAGAGGATCTTGGCCGTGAGCCTCGTTGGCAATCGATTGCCTTAACCAGCCCGGGCATTGTCTACAAGGATTTTATTATTGTGGGCGGCCGAAATCCGGAAACGCTGCCCGCGCCGCCTGGCGATATCCGGGCTTATGATGTGCGCACCGGAAGACTGCGCTGGTCCTTTCACACCATTCCCCACCCCGGCGAATTTGGTTATGACACCTGGCCCAAGGACGCTTGGAAGACGAGCGGAGCCGCCAACAACTGGGCGGGAATGAGTCTCGATGTGAAGCGCGGCATCGTCTACGTGCCAACGGGCTCGGCGGCATTTGATTTTTACGGAGCTGATCGCATTGGGGACAATCTGTTTGCCAATTGTCTAATCGCGCTCAATGCCGAGACCGGGCAACGCATCTGGCACTTCCAGGCGGTGCGACATGACCTCTGGGACCGGGATTTCCCTTCGGCCCCTGCACTGCTGACCATCAAGCATGAAGGGCAGTACATAGACGGCGTTGCCCAGACCAGCAAGCAGGGTTTTGTTTTCCTGTTCGACCGCGTCACAGGCCAGCCACTGTTTCCGATCGCCTACCGCAGGTATCCGCATAGCGAACTGCCGGGGGAACAGACCGCCGAAGAACAGGGACTTCCGACCAAACCTGCTCCCTATGCGCGGCAGTCGATCAGCGAGAATGAGCTGACCAATCGCACGCCCGAAGCGCATCGGTGGGCTCTCGAACAGTTCCGCAATCTGCGCAACGAAGGTCAATTTGTACCCTTTCTCGTGGGAAAAGAAACGCTGGTCTTTCCCGGCTTTGACGGGGGAGCCGAATGGGGGGGGCCTGCGATCGATCCGGAAACTGGCATCCTTTACGTTAACTCAAACGAGATGGCCTGGACCGCGTCGCTGTTCGAAGACAAGGGCGAGCATGGGGCGCGCGCCATCTACATGAGCCAGTGTGCGGTGTGCCACGGCGAAACCATGGCGGGCTCCCCGCCGGAGATTCCCGCCTTAGCCGGAGTGGGCGATCGACTCAGCCCGGCGGACATTACGTTGACAATCAAAACGGGCAAGGGCAGAATGCCCGCGTTCCCGAATTTATACGAAGACCAACTGAATGGCCTGGTCAATTTCCTGCTCACGGGCGAGAATAAGGAACTCTCCAGTTCCGAGCCGCGGCCGGCCGGCATGAAGTACCGGCTCACCGGCTATCGCCGATTTCTCGACCCCGAGGGATATCCACCGATTGGCCCTCCCTGGGGAACGCTCAATGCCATCGATCTCAACAGCGGTGAATACAAGTGGAAAATCAACCTGGGAGAATATCCCTCCCTGGCTGCCCTGGGCATGAAGAACACGGGCTCGGAAAATTACGGCGGTCCAATTGTTACCGCCGGTGGCCTGCTCTTTATCGGGGCGACTAACTTCGACCGAAAATTCCGGGCCTTCGATAAGGACACGGGCGAGCTGTTATGGGAAACTACCCTCCCCTTCGCCGGTAATGCTACTCCTGCGACCTATGCGATAAACGGCCGACAATATGTCGTCATTGCGGCGGGTGGTGGAAAAGACCCCAAGTTCGGTTCCGGCGGTGTTTACCTGGCATTTGCGTTAGCGAACAAAGCTAACTTCCGAGCGCCTCGGAAGTAACCCAATCGCATACGAAGATTCGCTTGACCTGCTTCGCGAAGAGAAGCACAATGGCACGCTTCCAGGAACAGCCAAGATCATTCGACATTTCCGGGTTATCGCGCCGAGGGGGCTTATGAGAGACGTGCTCAGGTTCAAGATCAGTGTTGTTGTCCTATCCATGCTGTTGTGCCAGTTTGCGGTCGGCCAGGCAGTCTATGGCAATATCGTGGGTACCGTGAATGATCCGAGCGGTGCTGCGGTGCCCAATGCACAAGTGAAGATCAGCGATCTTGACCGTGGCGTCAGCTACAGGACCACCGCCAATACGAGCGGAAATTATGAGCAGACGCACCTGCTTGCCGGACGATACAAGGTCGATGTGACCGCGGCGGGCTTCAGCCCCTTCGAAACCACGGCTATAGTCCAGATCGACTCCTCCACGCGTGTGGACGCGCGTCTCGGAGTTCAAGGCGAGAGCACGCAAGTCACGGTAACCGCCGAGACGCCGTTGCTCAAAGTAGACCGAGCCGATGTCAGCACGACGCTTACCACCAACGAGCTCGAGGAACTCCCCATTCTCAACCGCAATCTCACCCAGACTCTGCTGATCACGCCGGGAACGCAGATCAACGATTGGAACCATGCCGCCGCCGAAAATCCTCAGGCGGGTTACCAGATCGACGTCAACGGACAGCAGTTCACCGCTAATGGGTTTCTGTTGGATGGCACGGAGAACGAGAGCGCCATTTTGGGTATTGCGGTAATCAACCCCAACATAGATTCACTCGAGGAGTTTAAGGTCACCACCAGCGACTACGACGCACAGTTTGGCTCTGTCGCCGGCGCTCTTCTGCAAGCCACGACCAAGTCCGGCAGCAACAGTTTTCACGGCTCGGCGTTTGAATTTGTGCGCAACGACAAATTTAATGCCAATGACCGCTTCTCCGGCTTAAATCTACCGTTGCGCTGGAATCAGTTTGGCGGCTCGGTGGGCGGTCCAATCAAGAAAGATAAGCTATTCTTCTTCGGCGATTACCAGGCTACCCGCCGTCGGCGGGCAGCCTCGACGATTGCGACCGTACCAACCGCGAGCGAGCGCGCTGGTGACTTGCGGGGGTTGTTAGGAAATTTCATTTGCAGCGACGGCTCGACTTCAGCCACCCCTTGCGCCAGCCCCTGGATGGTGCCCACCACCGAAGGGGGCCTGATCCCGGCGCAGGGAGGCATGATCTTCGATCCCAGTTCGGGCGATTCCTCCGGGGCCAACCGCGCCGCTATCACCACCAATGGCCAGCCCAACGTCATTCCCGTTCCCGCGGCGGTGACCAACATCCTGAAATTCCTTCCGATGCCGAACACCAACGCGGGAGCAATATTCAACAACTATATTGGCAGCGGCAGCGAGCATTATGACAGTGACCAAGTCGACGGGCGTATCGATTACAACTATTCGGAGAAGATGCACTTGTTCGGCCGCTACACGATTGCCGATTTCACACTCTCGGCGCCGGGCGCTTATGGCTCCGAGGCAGGTGGACCTAGCCTGAATGGAATCTTCTTCGCCGGCAGTTCGCTCGACCGAAACCAAAGTCTCGCCTTGGGCACGACCTACACCTTCAATCCCAGCCTTATCAGCGACTTTCGTTTTGGTATTTATCGTTATCGGATTCGCGTGCAGCCGAACGGGGTTGGTAGTGCCCCGGCGGCTGACGCGGGTTTCCCGGGCCTGAATTTGGGCAGCGTCGAAACCAGCGGCATGCCGGCGTTCTACGTTAATGGCAATGGCGGGTTTAACTTCGGTTACGCGCTTGGGATAAACCAGTGCAATTGTCCTCTGAAGGAGACGGAGAATCACTTTCAATGGGTTAACAACTGGACAAAGACAAAGGGCAATCACACCATCGCCTGGGGGGCCGACATCCGTCGGGCGCAGCAGCAACGCATTCCCAGCGACTCACATCGCTCGGGTGAAATCAACTTCTTCGATAGTGTGACCGGCAGTTCCGATATTGACGCCGCGACCGGCGGGAGCGTGACAACCGGATCAGGATTGGCTGCATTCCTGCTCGCCGAACCCGGCACCTTTGCGCGTTACTTTACGGGGATCGGCTTCCATCCGGGCTTGCGCCAAACCCGGCTTTTCTTTTACGGACAGGATGCCTGGCGTGTCACGCACAAGCTGACTCTCAATTACGGCTTGCGTTATGAAAATTACCTGCCCCAGACGGCCGCCAGCCCGGGGGGAGCCGGCAGTTTCGATCCTAATACGGGCGAGGTCCTGGTGGCCGGTGTTGGTTCTGTCCCGCTGAATATGGGGGTTAAGCCGTACAACTTGGGTTTTGCTCCGCGGCTTGGCATTGCCTATCAGGCCACGCAGCGCACCGTGGTGCGTGCCGGCTATGGTCGCAGCTTCACACCTGCGGGTCTGGGCGCGGTTTTCGGCCAGGCGCCCGATTATGATCCGCCCATCACCAATCCCCAATCGATCAACTCTCCCAACGGTTACACGCCGGTGTTCAGCCTCTTATCGGGTCCGCCCGTCCCGACCAATCCACCGATCGGCAGTAACGGACGTTACCCGCTACCTGACGGCCTCAGCGTTTCTTATTTCTTCAATCCACCGAGTTCCTACCGTATCCCGCTCGCCGATTCTTGGAATTTGAGCATTCAACACGAGTTCACTCCGACGCTCACGGCAGAAATTGGTTACGTCGGCAATGTGGGGCGCCACCTGTTCGTCAATCCAAATGTGAATCAGGCTGCCCTCGATCCCAATTGCATGGCCGACGGAACCTGCAGCGATTGGAACTTGCGCCGGCACTTCTTCCAGCTGTTCGGATTGACGCAGCCCATCTACCAGACCTGTAATTGCGACAATTCCAGCTACAATGCGATGCAGATCAAAGTGCAGAAGCGCGCCAGCCGTGGCTTGGACTTCCTGCTTACTTACACGTATGGCAAGGCCATGGCTAACACAGAAACCGGCAGTGCTTTCGCAAACAACCTCGATTGGTGGCAGGACCACGGTCCTGCGAACTACGACCGCACGCACACGCTGACCGTCAGCTATGTGTGGGAGTTGCCCTTTGGTCGCAGTCGCCACTGGGGCGGCGAGACGAGCGGAGTGGTTGCTGCGTTGCTGGGGGGCTGGGATCTGAGCGGCATCACTACGGTCGAATCAGGCCTACCCTTCACGCCCAATGTTTCGAATGCGCCCTTGGTATTTGCAGACTTAAACCAGGACCGCCCCGATCTGATTGGCAACCCCAGTGTTCCTAATCCAAGTGCCAACCTTTGGTTTAATCCCGCCGCCTTTACGGCGCCCCAGGGAATCGGACGAAATGGCGATGTTCGCCACAACTCCTTTCGCGGCCCCGGGCTTTACAACTTCGACGTGTCGCTGGGCAAAGTATTTACCGTAGCCGAGGGCAAGACTCTCGAATTCAAGTGGGAAACCTACAACGCTACGAATCACGTAAACCTGGCCAATCCCAATCCTACGGTAGATGTCTCAGGGGCCGGACAGATCACGGCTGCGACAGCCATGCGCCAGATGCAGTTTGGATTACACTTCCGTTTCTAAAAATCAGACCAGCCGGAGCCTAAATCCGGCTGGTTTGAATCGTCCTTCATACGATTTAAGCGTTCACCACCAGAACGTGGCACAGCGGCGTGCGGCTAAGTCTCGTGTGCTCCTTGGTCCTTTGGTGGTGAAGAGAGGATGCATGAATTGATTGTTGCCATGCGTATTGTTCTGCTCATGTCGCTGATCGCGATAGGAAACTCCCAAGCTCAGCAAGCTCCCCCCAATCCCGAGCCTGACGGGCGCTACAAGGTGGACATTCTCGAAGTCGTCGGACATCCCGATGACGACATCGAAGTGGCCGCCTACATAGCCAAGTTGATTGAGCAGCAGCACAAGCGGGTTGCCGTCGTCTACACCACCCGGGGAAACTCCGGAGGAAATGCAGCCGGGCCGGAGCAGTCAAATGCTCTCGCTGATATTCGCGAGATGGAGGCGCGCCACTCACTGGCATCCTACGGCATCACCAATGCCTGGTTTCTGCAGGGGTCGGATACACCGGGTTCCGATGTGCTCCACTCTTTGGAAGCCTGGGGACACGGCAAGGCCTTGGATGAAGTCGTTCGGCTAGTTCGCATAACCCGTCCCGAAGTGGTCATTACATGGCTTCCGGACTATGTTGTCGGCGAGAACCATGAAGATCATCAGGGTGCTGGAGTGCTGGCAACCGAAGCGTTCGATCTAGCAGCCAATCCGATGGCTTTTCCTGAGCAAGTCGAAGCTCCACGCAATCGCCTCAGCATCAGCAACTATGGCGAGGGTCTCCGTCCCTGGCAACCCAAGAAGATTTACTACGTAACTGACGCCATCCACTTGGAGTTCCTGAAAGGCAAAGGGCCGGAATATCTCACCAACGATATTTCGCCTTCGCGCAAAGTCCCTTATTCCCGGGTAGCAGCTGAAGCCTGGAGCTACTACAAAACGCAAAACGATTTCACCGACGCGCAGCTCACCGAATTCAGCGAGATGCCGGTCCGCTTCGTCTTGGGCAAATCGCTGGTGGGTGGTGCTCAGACCGGAGATGTCTTCGAGGGTGTCACCAGCAATCCGCTTCCCTATGCGCGTGCACGCGGCTATGAGCCTCTGCCAGCGGCGCTCACGCTCGAGCTGGGGGGGCCATGGGCGTTCTATGGATTATTCTGGCGTGCTCATAACATTGAGCACCTGGCCTATTTGTATGCGCCCGAGGCGCAGGTTGCGCCGGGAGAGTCGTTGTGGGTACCGCTTGTCATCCGAAATGATACGGATTTGACCAAAGAGGTGAATCTGCGTGCAGCATTGCCGGCGGGATGGAGCCAAAAACCAGAGGCAACGTTGTACACGATTGCCGCCCATGGCTCCTATCCCCTTCAACTGACGATCACCTCGTCGGCAGCACACAAGGGCACGTGGCAGAATCTGAGTTGGACTGGGGAGAGTGGTGGGCAAAAGATCGGTTCAGTTACTTTGCGAGTCGACGTGGTGGCAAATGGGCTCCCACAATAGAGCCTCCCAGGCCCAGAGGTTAGCACGAAGAGGAGCAGGCACGTAGCTCGATCGTTGCCGAATGCCGCCGCCAGCTGTCCTTAGTTCAGGGTCTTGTCCAGCCATTCGATAAGAGCCTTCTTATACCTGAGAAACTCTGGATGCCTTTCCCAGTGGTCCATTCCGTGAGGAGCGCCTTCCACGGTAATCAGGTTGCAATGCGCTCCTGCCGCCTTCATTTTTTCGCACATTTCCAGGGGCTGCTCGTACCGCACGTCTTCGTCTCTTGAACTATGCAGCAAAATAGGCCTGCATGCCGTGCTTGACGTACTTCAGGGGGAAGCTTTGATCAAGATCGGAGCCGTCTCGGCCTGCACAGCTCGGATACCGAATAGTTGAAGAATCTCCGCAGGCACACCCTTCCAGGCCACGCAGGCGGAGTTGAAATCGTGAATGCCGTCGAGCGAAACCACCGAAGCCAGGCGCGAGTGCCCGGCGTCGCGGGCCCCCACGTAAGAGACCAAATGACCGCCGGCCGATTCACCAATCAAGACGATGTGCCTCACGTCAACTTTGTATTGCGCAGCGTTAGCTCTGACGGAAGAACACAGGAACTCTCGATCGATTGAACGCTCTCCGGCATGAGCGAGCTTGCGAGGAGAACAGATCGAGCCACTGGGCGTATGCTTATTCTCTGGGATGAGGGGAAGAATCTAACGCACAATGGCAGCGCCGAAAAAGCTGCGGTCGTAAGACTTGTAAAGTTGATCCGATCTACTCCGGTGGACACCATCCTTGATCAATGACTAATAAAATTCCGGCAAATAGCAGAAGGATGCGCTCTCTGATCCTGACGATGCTGTTTGGGTTCAGCTTTGTCAGCTACCTGGAACGGGTGAATATTTCGATCGCTGCGGAATTGATGATGCCAGCTTTATCAATGACCAAGCTGCAGATGGGACAGATCTTTAGCAGCTTCTTGATTGGGTACGCCATATTCCAAATCCCCGCGGGATTGTTAGGCGACTCTAAAGGACCGAGATTTAC